>NZ_JBHLWK010000008.1:0-173201 GCF_042432915.1 Novosphingobium soli | reverse complement strand
GCGGCTATGCTTCAGCCTAAGATGATCACGCTCTAGCGCGGCGTTAGCGCCGTGTTAGCGCCACATCAGCGCGACATCAGCGCCGGGGCTCAGGCTGCGTCTCTCAGGGCGTCCCCGGCGGCCTGGCTCATGATCTGGTCGAGGCTCACCGGCCCCCAGCCCAACTCCGCTACGGTGACACAGACGAAGCCGCGGCGGCGCCAGTCGCCGCGCGCGCGGCCGTGCAGGACCATGCGCTCCTCTTCGCCCGCCGCGCCGGGATGCGCGAGCAAGGTGACGAGGCCATGCTCGGTGTCCAGCCGGCGCATCTCGCAGACGCTGGCGTAGCGGCGCGTCGCGAGGCAGTTCCACGCCGGCGGGTCGCCCGCAGCACGCACCAGGTGCTTCGATCCGGGAAGCCCTGCGAGGTGGACGGCATTGCCCACGTTGCCGAGGATCCAGACGCTGTCCTCGGGCGCGACGCGGGCGCGCCATGTCTCGCAGATGCGGCGGGTGCGCTCGGCGGTATCGGCGAAGCCGTGC
This sequence comes from Novosphingobium soli, assembly GCF_042432915.1. NCBI lineage: Bacteria > Pseudomonadati > Pseudomonadota > Alphaproteobacteria > Sphingomonadales > Sphingomonadaceae > Novosphingobium > Novosphingobium soli. Next base: position 172,679 of record NZ_JBHLWK010000008.1, on the reverse strand, counting down.
GGGTGCGCGTGGCGTGTCCGCTCTCCGCCGTCGAACTGCAGGTCCGCCACGAAATGGATCGCCATCGCCTTCTCCCCGGGATCGGCCTCGTGCCGCTCCTGTAGAGGTTTCAACGACTTGGCATGCAGACTCGTTCCCGGCGACGGACAACGGCCACGGACAAGGGCGACGGACAACGGCGGCGCATCGCGCGTGCAGCAAAAAGGGTGGAGGCAGCCTTGGCTCCCTCCACCCTTGCTCGGTCCTTGCGGACGGTCTCAGTAGGTCGACGGCGGATCGCTAGCGGGGAAGCTCTCGTCGATCGCCTCGTCGGTCTTGCTCCAGGTCTTGGGCGGAGTGGTCATGTGCTCCGGCCCGGAATCCCGCACGGGAGCGGGGCCGCTGGCGAAGGCCGCCTTCTGCTTTTCCTGGGTCGCGTACTTGTAGAGCGCGTAGCCGACCGCACCGGCGGCCGCCAACTTGATCAGGCCCATGTCGATTCTCCTCTCGGCAATTCGAGAGCAGCAACGCGCCATGGGGCCCTCTGGTTTCTGGCTGCCGTCAATCCCCGCCGACGCGTTCAATCTGCGCGCCCACGAGTGCCAGCTTCTCCTCCAGCCGCTCGTAGCCGCGGTCCAGGTGATAGAGCCGGTGAACCTGCGTCTGGCCTTCGGCGGCAAGCCCGGCGATGACCAGGCTCATCGAGGCGCGCAGGTCGGTGGCCATGACGTCGGCGCCGGTCAGGCTGGGCACGCCGTGGACGATGGCGGTGCGGCCCTTGGTCTCGATGCGCGCGCCCATCCGGTTGAGTTCGGGAACGTGCATGTAGCGGTTCTCGAAGATCGTCTCGGTGAGGACGCTGGAGCCCTCGGCACGGCACAGCAGCGCCATGAGTTGCGCCTGCATGTCGGTGGCGAAGCCGGGATAGGGCGCGGTGGAGAGGGTCACGGGCCGCAGCTTGCCGTTGGCCCCGACGTGGAGCCCCTCGGCGGTGGGCTCGACATGGACTCCAGCATCGCGCAGGGCCTGGACGGTTGCCTCCATGTCCTCGATCCTGGCGCCCTTCAGGGTCACCTCGCCGCCGGTGATCGCGGCGGCGCAGGCGTAGGAGCCCGCCTCGATGCGGTCGGGCATCACCATGTAGGTGGCGCCGTGAAGGCGGGCGACGCCGTGGATCGTCAGGTCGCTGGTGCCGATCCCCTCGATCTGCGCGCCCATCGCGACCAGCAGGTTGCACAAGTCGACGATCTCCGGCTCGCGCGCGGCGTTGTGGAGCGTGGACTTGCCCTTGCACAGCACCGCGGTCATCAGCGCATTCTCGGTCGCGCCGACCGAGACCACCGGGAAGGAGTAGCGCCCGCCCGGCAGGCCGCCGTCGGGGGCGATGGCCCTGACGTAGCCGGCGGCCAGCTCGATCGTCGCCCCCAGCGCTTCCAGCACCTTCAGGTGCAGGTCGATCGGGCGGTTGCCGATGGCGCAGCCGCCGGGCAGCGACACCGTGGCCTCTCCGGTGCGCGCCAGCATCGGGCCGAGCACCAGGATCGAGGCGCGCATCTTGCGTACCAGGTCATAAGGCGCGACCGAGCTGGTGATGCGGGTCGCCTGGAGCGTCATCACGCGGCCGAAGTCCTCGGGGCGCGAGCCGGCGATGGCGGTGGACACGCCGAACTGGTTCATCAGGTGCTGGAAGCCGTCGATGTCGGCCAGCCGCGGCAGGTTGCGCAGCGTCAGCGGCTCGTCGGTGAGCAGCGCGCAGGGCAGAAGGGTGAGAGCCGCGTTCTTGGCGCCGGAAACGGGAATGGTGCCGGCAAGACGCTTGCCGCCTTCGATGATGATCTTGTCCATCCGCCCGCTTTAGCGCCAAACGCGCGGCGGGCAACGGGAGGGCCCGCGATTCACGGCGGAATAAAGGCCCCTCGCCTGGACGGGGCCGTGTTGCGCTCCGCGCACTTACGCGCTTTAACTGCATTGCAACATGAACGAGGCATGATCCGGACCCATGAGCGAAAACACTTTCCGCAAGCCCGTCCGCAAGGCCGTCTTCCCCGTCGCGGGGCTCGGCACGCGTTTCCTGCCCGCCACCAAGGCGATCCCGAAGGAGCTCCTGCCGGTCGTCGACCGCCCGCTGATCCAGTACGCCGTCGACGAGGCGCGCGAGGCGGGGATCGAGGAGTTCGTCTTCGTCACCGGCCGCGGCAAGACCGCGATCGTCGAGCATTTCGACACCGCCTACGAGCTGGAAGCGACGATGACCGGCCGCGGCAAGTCGCTCGATCCGCTCGAGCCGACGCGGATCCAGCCGGGCAACCTCGTCACCGTGCGTCAGCAGGTGCCGCTCGGCCTGGGCCATGCGGTCTGGTGCGCGCGCGCGGTGGTAGGCAACGAGCCCTTCGCGATCTTCCTGCCCGACGAGCTCATGTACGGCTCGCCCGGCTGCATGAAGCAGATGGTGGAGGCCTACGAAGAAGTCGGCGGCAACCTCGTCTCGGTGCTGGAAGTGCCGATGGAGGAAGTCTCCAGCTACGGCGTGATCGCGCCGGGCGAGAGCCGCGGCGCGCTGACCGAGGTCAAGGGCCTGGTCGAGAAGCCGAAGGTGGCCGAGGCGCCCTCGAACAAGATCGTCTCCGGCCGCTACATCCTGCAGCCGGAAGTCATGGGCCTGCTCGAAACGCAGGGCAAGGGCGCCGGCGGCGAGATCCAGCTGACCGACTCGATGGCCAAGCTGATCGGGCAGCAGCCGTTCCACGCCGTCACCTTCGCGGGCCGCCGCTTCGACTGCGGCTCGAAGCTCGGCTTCGTCGAGGCGACGCTCGCCATCGCGCTCGACCGTCCGGACCTTGGGGACGAGGTGCGGGCCATGGCGAAGGCGATGCTCGGCTGATCCAGCCCACCCCGCGGGAGTTCAGGGAGCGCGCTGCCGGAAGGCGGCGCGCTTCTTTTTTGCGGTTCCTGGGATCGCGCGCGCGACGGCGGGGGCTTCGACAAGCTCAGGCCGGGCGAAATTGGGGGGCACGGCGACGGTCGCAAAACACGAGCACGCTCTCGACCCGCTCAGCCTGAGCTCGTCGAAGGCCCCGTGGCGGTGCGCGTCAGGCTACTGCCGGACCGGATCCGTCAGGCGCGCCATGATCGCGGCGACGTAGAGCTTCGTCTCGCGGATGTTGGGGATGCCGCCCGCCTTCGTCACCCGGGCGGGGCCCGCGTTGTAGGCCGCAAGCGCCTTCTCGATGTCGCCGCCGAACGCGTCGAGCTGCATGCGCAGGTAACGCGCGCCGCCTTCGAGGTTCGCCATCGGGTCGCCGGAATTGACGCCCATCTGCGCGGCCGTGCCGGGCATCAGCTGCGCGAGGCCCCGCGCTCCCACGGGCGAGACCGCGCGTTCGTTCCACCGGCTTTCCTGCCACACCACGGCCTCGAGCAGCGCGGGGCTGATGTCGTACTTGGCGGCAAGCTGGGCGACCCGCAGGCGCCAGCGGGTGGGCCCGGCCGCGTCGAGCGCGTGGGTGATCGACTGCGGGTGCAGGCCGGTGTCGACCTCCAGCGGAGTTTCTTCCACCTGTCCCGGCGCGGAGGCGAAGGTACTGCCGACGAACCCGACGCCCGAAGCGGCGTCGACCGGGGCGAGCTCTGCCGCACTGGGCACGGTCGCCGGGCCACCGGCCACCCACTCGGCGCCGGCATCGCCGATCTGCAGAACATCGGCCTGGGCAAGGCCCGGAAGCGCGGCGCAGGCCGCCGCGACAAGGCCACCAATTGTGCGGAGACGCTTCACCGATTCGTTTCCCTCACCATCGCCGGCCGCCATATCGCATCCCGGGCGTGCCCGGCAAGGAGCCGGAGCATTGCCCAGGATGCGAATGGAGAGGCGGCGGAGGAATCAATCCAGGCCCAGCGCGGTGCGGATCGAGCGCCAGGACAGCATCTTGAAGTTCTGTGCGCGAGGTGCGTTGTCGCCATCCTGCGCGACGAACAGCCCGTCCGGGAAGGCGGGCCCGAAGTCGCCCAGCAGCACCTCGATGCCGTCGGTCTCGCTGGTCCCCCCCAGCGTCCCGCCCTCGACGCGGAAGCGCCCGGCGAGCTTGCCGGAGGCCAGGTCGTAGAGGGCATAGGCGTTGTCGCCCTGGCTCGACGCCACCAGCCAGGCGCGGCCATCGGCCTGACGCGCGATGGCGAGCCCCTCGACGTCGTCGACCAGCCCGTCCGCCTCGCCCACCCGGGCGTAGGCCTGGGAGGCGAGCGCGGCGCCGGACAGCGGCACCTTCCAGATGCCGACGTCCTCTTCCGCGACGAAGAGCGTCCTCGTCGCGTCATCCACCACGCAGCCTTCGGACTGGGTGGCGAAGGTCACGTCGCGCAGGTGCTCGGCCGCGATCCGCCCGGCCTTTTCCACCAGCCGGCTTTCGGCGACGGTGCCGTCCTTGAGCACGACGTAGGCGCGCGCCAGCTCGCCGGCCGCGAGCGGGGCGCCCATGCAGAAGCCGTAGGCCTCGGCCGGGGCGTGGCCGGCCTTCAGGAAGGTCTCGGTTCCCAGCACGGTCAGCTTGCCCGTCGCGCCGTCCAGCGCGAACAGCGCGATGCGCGGCTCGGCCCGGTCGGTGCGGTCGCTCGCGCCCACCAGGATCCGCGTTGATCCGTCGGCCATGCGCACCTCGCGCAGGTCGGCGTTGTTCAGCGCCCCGGCGGGCGAGAAGTCGCGCACCTTGCCGTCGAGCCCATAGACGTAGAGCCCGGCCTTCTTGTCCGTGCCGAGCACCAGGCTGGCAGCGGGGTTCGCGGCGTTGCGCCAGATCGCCGGGTCGTCCGCGGCGTCGGCGTTGCCGGTGCCCACCGGAACCGTCTCGCCCCCGGCGGGGATGTCGACGGCGGGATAGCGGGGGCGAGGCGCGTCGGCCGTGGTCCCCGTCGTGGTGCAGGCGGAGAGCAGGAGCGCCGGGAGCAGGATCCCTGCCCCCTGGCGTGCCGCGACCTTCGCGATCTCGCGCGCGATCATCAGAAGGTCACCCGCGCGCCGAACTTCACGGTCGGGCCGTATTCCTCGTACTGCAGCACGCGCTTGGCGCCGCCGAGGTTCTGGTAGGCGAAGTACTTGGCGTTGTTCACGTTCACCCAGTCTGCGAAGAGGCGGATGTTCTCATTGACCTTGTACTTGGCCGAAAGATCAAGCTGGAAGTGCTGGTTGACGATGCGGTCCTCCTCGGCAGTGCCGCCGACCTCGTCGATGTACTTGTCGCGGAAGGTGCCGGCGGCGCGCAGCGAGATCGGCCCCTTCTCGTAGCCGAGGACGGCGTTGAAGGTGCTGTTCGAGGCGCTGGGAAGTGTGATGCGGCGGCGGATGTCGATGGGATCGCCGTTCGCGTCCTCGCCTTCCTCGAGCACGGTGCCCTTGGCGTAAGTGTAGGTGTAGTTCAGCTGCGTCAGCAGGCCGTCGAAGGGCGCCGGCAGCATCGAGAAGACCTGGCTGAAGCCGACTTCGACACCGGCGATCTCGGCCTTGTCACCGTTCATCGGGCGGGTGACCTGGTCGTACTCGACCCCGTCGACCACCGCGCCGTCGCGCAGCACCTGCTCGTAGGTGTAGTCCTTCACCGACTTGTAGAAGCCGCCCACCGAAAGCGCGCCGTTGTTCGAGAAGTAGTATTCGAACCCGGCGTCGAAGTTCCAGGCCTGGTAGGGCTTGAGGTCCGGGTTGCCGAACTCGGCCTCGTTGTCCTCGTTCACGGTGTAGCGCGGGGCCAGCTGCGAGAACTTGGGGCGCACCACCGTCTTGTAGCCGGCGAGGCGCGCGACGAGGTTCTGCTGCGGGCTGTAGCGCACGGTCAGGCTGGGCAGCCAGTTGGTGTAGCTGCGCTTGTACTGCACGGGCTCGACGAAGAACTCTTCCTCTTCCTCGAGATCGGTGACGAGGTTGCCGTTCAGCGTGTTGCGGGTGTGCTCCATCCGCACGCCGCCGATGACACGCAGCGTCGAGCTGTCCCACCGGGCCAGCGCGTAGCCGGCGATGATGTCTTCCTTGACCGAGTAATCGTCGGTCGCCGAGGCAAGGCCGCTCTCGTAGGGATTGACCTCGAAGGCGTCCGGGTTGGCGTCCAGGAAGTCGCGCGGGCCGGTCTTGTTGGAGACCGGTCCCATGTCGACCAGGCGGTACGTCTGCTGGCCCAGCACGTCGGCAAGCGTGTAGTCCGCGCCATCCGCCAGATCGAGATAGGTCATGTTGAAGTCGTACGACTTCTTGCGCCAGCGGGCCTTGGCGCCGGCCTGGACCGTGAAGTCCCCGTCGGTGCCGGCGAAAGTGCGCGCGAGGTCGGCCTTGAGCGCCCATTCCTCGTCCTGGCTGTCGGACAGCGCGGTCAGCTCGGTCTTGTCGAACTCGTATTCCGACGCATCGTTGAAGCTGTCGGCGCCTTCGCTGACCGAGTAGGTCGGGTAGTAGCTCCGGCTGTTGTCGATGGCGACCACGGTGCCGTCGCGGAAGCGCGCGCGGAACGAGGTCGGGTCGATCGAGCCGTTCTCGTACTCGGTCGACTTGGCGTAGCTGCCCTGCCAGTTGAACTTCCAGGTGCCGGTGTCGGTGTCGCTGCCGATCGCGACCGAGCGGATGCGCTGGCGCTCGAAGCGGTCCTTGAGGTCGCGCTCGACGGTGATGCGCTCGTCCGACCCGTCGAAGCTCGCCGTGTCGCCGGAGATCGCGCTCGGGCCGTCGTCCTCGAAGTCGCCGAAATCGAGCGTGGTGCGGCGACGGTATTCCTGGTCGTCGAACTGCGCCCAGTTGCCGCGCACGTAGGCCTTGGTGGTGTCGGACACGCGCCAGTCGAACGACAGCGCCGCGTTGATGCGGGTGCGCTCGACGTCGTAGTCGCGGTACTCGACCGAGTCGGCCCAGACGCCGTCGTCGTTCTGGTGCCAGCCGCCGGTCTCGACGTTGTCGGTCTCGAACTTGCGCTTGTAGTAGCTGACCGATCCGGCCACGCCGAAGTCTTCGCCGATCTTCTGGGTGAAGTCGAAGGCGCCCTTCGGGGTCACCTTGCCCGAATAGTCGTTCCAGCTGCCCTCGGCGCTGACGTTGTAGCGGTTGTTCTTGGCATCGAAGGCGCTGGTCGTGTTGATCTCGACCGAGGCGCCGATGAAGTCGCCGTCCATGTCGGGGGTGAAGCTCTTCTTCACCTCGATCGATTCGATGGTGTCGGACGAGATCACGTCGAGCGCGACCGAGCGCGTGTCGGCTTCGGGGGCGGGCAGGCGCACGCCATTCACCGAAGTGCCGTTGAGGTCGGGATCGAGGCCGCGGACCGAGACGAAGCGGCCTTCACCCTGGTCGTTGAGGATGTTGAGGCCGGGCAGTCGGCGCAGCGACTCGGCGACGTTCTGGTCGGGGAACTGGCCGACCGCGTCGCGGGTCAGGACCGATTCGACGCCGTCCGCGGCCTTCTGGCGCGACAGCGCGCTGGTCAGGTTCGCGGTCTGGCCGGTGACGAGGATGTCGCCGCCGCCGATCGCGTCGAGGTTGAAGTCGCCGGCGATGCGCCCGGTCGCGGGGACGGTCACGGTCTGCGTGGTGACCTCGGCACCGACGTAGCGGGCCTCCAGCGTGTAGGTGCCGGCCGGCACGTCGCCGAACACGAAGCGACCCGCACGATCCGTCTCCGCCGTGCGGTTGAGCTCGACGATGCGGACGGTGGCGGACTGCAGGCCCCGCGTGCCGGTGGCATCGTTGACGTGGCCCGCCACTTCGCCCGCATGGGCGATGGTGGTGAACGAGGCCGAGGCGAGCAGCCCGGCGACGAGCTGGAGCGAACGGTTCATGGCTGAGGGTTCCCTGATGAGACGTTATGTCTGTCCGGGCGGCCCCTAGGAGCGTTCGATGACGCTCCGGTGATGATCCGATGACGGTTCGGTGACACGTGCCGCAGCGCAGCAAGGCGCACCGCGGCGCGGTTGCGTGCATCATCCTGATCGTGGGGGAGAATGGTGCTGCTGGGGAGGATTGAACTCCCGACCTCACCCTTACCAAGGGTGCGCTCTACCACTGAGCTACAGCAGCGCCGGTTGCGCCCGGAGATCCGGGGCAGGGGCGCGCTATTGTCCGCGACCGGGCCGATTGTCAAGCACGGCTTGCGCTTTGTTGCCGGCGGCGGCATGGCCGGCGGCATGAGCCAGGATCGATCCGGGAGCCGCGGGCCAGCCGAAGGCGCGGAAAAGCTGACGCGCGAGGAGCGGCTGGCGGCCAAGCTGCGCGAGAACCTGCGTCGCCGCAAGGTGCAGGCGCGGGCGCTCACGGCGGGTGCCGCGCCGGCCTCGCCCCCGCCCGGCGATGACGAATCGGTCAGGCTTCCCAAATCGCCGCCGGAAAGCTAGGGCCTCCCGCGGCCGCACACGTCCGGTCCTGACAGATAAGGGAGCTACGCCTTGCCTCGCCTGATCCTTCTCCGCCACGGCCAGAGCCAGTGGAACCTCGAGAACCGCTTCACCGGCTGGTGGGACGTCGACGTCACCGAGAAGGGCGAGGCCGAGGCCCGCGCCGCGGGCACGCTGCTGAAGGACAAGGGCATGCTGCCCGACGTCGCCTTCACCTCGGTGCAGACGCGCGCCATCAAGACCCTGCACTTCGCGCTCGAGGCCGCCGGCATCCTGTGGATCCCCGAGACCAAGGACTGGCGCCTGAACGAGCGTCACTACGGCGGCCTCACCGGCCTCGACAAGGCCGAGACGGCGGCCAAGCACGGCGAGGACCAGGTCAAGATCTGGCGCCGCAGCTTCGACACGCCGCCGCCGCTGCTGGAGCGCGGCAGCACCTTCGACCTCTCGGCCGATGCGCGCTATGCCGGCATCGACGTGCCCATGACCGAGAGCCTGAAGGACACCATCGCGCGCGTCCTGCCCTACTACGAAGGTTCGATCGTGCCGCACCTCCATGCCGGCTCGACGGTGCTGGTCGCGGCGCACGGCAACTCGCTGCGGGCGCTGGTCAAGCACCTCTCGAACATCTCGGACGAGGAGATCACGGGCCTCGAGATCCCGACCGGCCAGCCGATCGTCTACGAGCTGTCCGACGATCTCGCCGTGCTCGACCGCTACTACCTCTCGGAGCGCTGAGCGATGGCCGAGGCCGAGCGCGGCGTTCCCGTCGCCATCGTCATGGGCAGCCAGTCCGACTGGCCGACCATGAGCAAGGCCGCCGAGATGCTCGACCGGCTGGGCGTGGCCTACGACGCGCGGGTGGTTTCGGCGCACCGGACCCCGGACCGGCTGGTCGCCTTCGCCAAGGGTGCCGAGGCGGAGGGCTTCAAGGTGATCGTCGCCGGGGCCGGCGGCGCGGCCCACCTGCCCGGCATGGTCGCCTCGATGACGCACCTGCCGGTCCTCGGCGTGCCGGTGCAGAGCCGGGCCCTGTCGGGCCAGGACAGCCTGCTCTCGATCGTGCAGATGCCGGCCGGGATCCCGGTCGGCACGCTGGCGATCGGCGAGGCGGGCGCCGCCAATGCCGGCCTGCTCGCCGCCGCCATCCTGGCGACCGGCGACGAGGGGCTCGCCGGGCGGCTCAAGGACTTCCGCGCGGCGCAGACCGCGGGCGTGGCGGAAAGGCCGGTCTGACCGGCTCCGCTCGCGGGAGATGGGCTTCGACAGGCCGGCGTGCGCGGGCCTGAGATTGTGAACTGGAACAAGGTCCGCTCGCCCCGAGCTTGGCGAAGGGCGCGGGCGCAAGGCAGGCGTAAAGGCGTGATGATCCCTCCCGGCGAAACCATCGGCATCCTCGGCGGCGGCCAGCTCGGCCGGATGATCGCGGTCGCGGCGGCACAGCTCGGCTACCGCTGCCACGTCTACGCGCCCGAAGCGGATTCGATCGCCGCCGACGTCTGCGCGCAATTCACCTGCGCCGCCTGGGACGATGCCGAAGCCATGGCCGCCTTCGCCGCCGACTGCGCGGTCATCACCTACGAGTTCGAGAACGTCCCGGTGGGCCCGCTCGGCGCCATCGACGCGGCGAAGCTCGCACCCCACCCGCGCGCGCTGGAGACGGCGCAGGACCGGCTGAGCGAGAAGCGCTTCGTCGCGGGGCTGGGCGGCACTCCGGCCCCCTTCGCCGCGGTCGACGACGCGGCCGGCCTCGCCGCCGCGGTGGAAGCGATCGGCACGCCCGGCATCCTCAAGACCCGGCGCGACGGCTACGACGGCAAGGGCCAGTGGCGCATCATGGCGCCAGCCGACGCCGAGGGGCTCGACCTCCCGCCGGTGCCGCTGATCTACGAGGGCTTCGTCAGGTTCTCCGCCGAGTTCTCGGTGATCCTGTGCCGCGGCGCGGACGGCGACATCCGCTTCTTCGATTCCGCGCACAACGTCCACGAGAGCGGCATCCTCGACACCAGCACCCTGCCCGCCCCCGATGCGGTGGTGGCGCAGGTCCCTGCCGCCCGCGGGCTGGCCGGCCAGGTGGCCGAGGCGCTCGGCTACGTCGGCGTGCTCACCCTGGAATTCTTCGCCACCGAGGCGGGCCCCGTGTTCAACGAGATGGCGCCGCGCGTCCACAACTCGGGGCACTGGACCATCGAGGGCGCGGTGACCAGCCAGTTCGAGAACCACGTGCGCGCCATCTGCGGCTTGCCGCTGGGCGGCACCGGGCTCGCCGCCAAGGGCGTGCAGATGCGCAACCTGATCGGAGACGAGGCGCACGACTGGCCGGCGATCCTGGCCGATCCCGCCAACCACCTGCACCTCTACGGCAAGGCGGCGGCGCGGCCCGGGCGCAAGATGGGCCACGTCACACGACTGATGCTGGATTGATGGCGCAGGACATCTTCCTCATCTACGCCCGCGCGGCCAACGGGGTGATCGGCCGCGACGGCACCCTGCCCTGGCGCTTGCCGGCCGACCTGCGGCACTTCAAGGCGCTGACCATGGGCAAGCCGATGGTGATGGGCCGCAAGACCTTTCAGAGCTTTCCGGCGCCGCTGCCGGGCCGGCGGCACATCGTCCTCACCCGCGACGCCGGCTGGGGCGCCGACGGGGCCGAAGTCGCCCGCAGCGTGGAGGACGCGCTCGCGCTGGCGGGGGATGGGGACGTCGCGGTGATCGGCGGGGCGGAGATCAACGCGCTGTTCCTTCCGCTCGCCCAGCGGGTCGAGCTCACCGAGATCCACGAGGCCTACCCCGGCGACACGGTCATGCCCCCGCTCGGCCCCGAGTGGCGCGAGACGGCGCGCGCGGAGCATGCGGGGCAGGGCGCGTTCCCGGCGCATGCTTTCGTGACGCTTCGGCGCGCCCTATAGCCGCCGCACCGATGATTCGCCTCGACAACCGCCAGCCCGTTCCCGATTCGCTGCGCGGCGCCGTGCTGGCGCTGGGCAACTTCGACGGGTTTCACCAAGGGCACCAGGCCGTGGTCGGCGAAGCCATCGCCTGGGCCCGGTCGCAAGGGCGCCCGGCGATCGTCGCCACCTTCGACCCGCATCCGGTCCGCCACTTCAAGCCCGATGCCGAGCCCTTCCGCCTCACCACCCTGGACCAGCGGCAGGAACTGTTCGGGGCGGCCGGGGCCGACGCCATGCTGGTGCTGCACTTCGACACCGCGCTGGCGGCGATGCCCGCGGCGGCCTGGGTGGAGGAGATGCTGGTCGGCCAACTGCGCGCCGCCGGCGTCGTCACCGGCGAGGACTTCACCTTCGGCCGGGCGCGCGGCGGCAACCCGCAGGTCCTGCGCGAGATCGGCGCGCGGCACGGGCTGGAAGGCCGCACCGTCGGGCCGGTCAGCGACGCCGGCGCGACCGTCTCGTCCAGCCGCATCCGCGAGGCGCTCAAGGGTGGCGACTGCCAGGCCGCGGCGCGCCTGCTGACCCGCCCCTTCGCGATCCGCGGCCGCGTCCAGCATGGCGACAAGCTGGGCCGCACCATCGGCTATCCCACCGCCAACCTGGACATGGGCACCTACCTGCGCCCGCTCTACGGCATCTATGCGGTGACGGGGCGCATGCCCGACGGACGCGTGCTGAAGGGCGCGGCCAACATCGGCATCCGCCCCACCTTCGATCCGCCCAAGGAACTGCTCGAGCCGCACTTCTTCGACTTCGCCGGAGACCTCTACGGACAGGAGATCGAGGTGGCGTTTCACCATTTCCTGCGGCCGGAGGCGAAGTTCGATTCGCTCGACGCGCTGATCGCGCAGATGGACCGCGACTGCGAGCGGGCGAGGGACCTGCTCGCCGGCATGTAGCCCGCCAGGCCAATCGCCGGACTTCCAACAAACCCGCAATTGCTCTAGTGCGCGTGCCGTCATGACCGAACAGCGCGACTATCGTAGCACCGTCTTCCTGCCGAAGACCGATTTCCCCATGAAGGCCGGGCTCCCGCAGAAGGAGCCGGGCATCCTTGCGCGCTGGCAGGCGGAACAGATCTACGCAAAGACCCGCGAGGCGCGTCGTGGCCGCGAGAAGTTCGTGCTGCACGATGGCCCGCCCTACGCCAACGGCGACATGCACATCGGCCACGCGCTCAACCACATCCTCAAGGACATGGTGGTGCGCACCCAGACGCTGCTGGGCAAGGACGCGCCCTACGTGCCCGGCTGGGACTGCCACGGCCTGCCGATCGAGTGGAAGGTCGAGGAAGAGTACCGCAAGAAGAAGAAGAACAAGGACGAGGTTCCGGCCGAGGAATTCCGCGCCGAATGCCGCGCCTATGCGCAAGGGTGGGTGAACGTCCAGCGCGAGCAGCTCAAGCGCCTCGGTATCAACGGCGACTGGGACAACCCGTACCTGACGATGGACTTCCAGGCCGAGGCCACCATCGTCGGCGAACTGCTGAAGTTCGCGGAGAACGGCATGCTCTATCGCGGCGCCAAGCCGGTGATGTGGTCGCCGGTGGAGAAGACGGCGCTCGCCGAAGCCGAGGTGGAGTACGAGGACATCACCTCGACCCAGATCGACGTGGCGTTCGAAATCGTTGAATCCAAGGTGCCGGAACTGGTCGGCGCCCATGCGGTGATCTGGACGACGACGCCGTGGACGATCCCGGTGAACCAGGCCTTGGCTTATGGGCCTGAGGTTGAGTATTCTTTGGTAGATTGCTGGCTTTCCGTTGGCCCGGACGACATCGAAAGTGGAGCAGGTTTAGCGCGCGCTTGTGAAGCAGCTCCTTGGTTCTACGACCGCCAGCGCTTCCTAATCGCTACGGAATTGCTCCCTGCATTTACCGCTCGGCTTAATTCGCAACTGAAGGGCATCGACGTTTCGGATCTGGGCATTGAGCGTTTGTCGTTCGTCCTTGATCCGGCTTCGGGCGAAGATGGCGCGTCAGTCAGAAACTCCTTCAAGGGCTCCGACCTCGCCGGCACCATCGCGCGGCACCCGATGCATGCGCTCGGCGGCTTCTTTGCCGAGCCGCGTCCGCTGCTGGCTGGCGATTTCGTCACGACCGACAGCGGCACCGGCCTCGTCCACATGGCGCCCGATCATGGCGAGGACGATTTCGAGCTGTGCAAGGCCCACGGCATCAACCCCAAGTTCGTGGTCGAGGCCGACGGCAAGTACCGTGCCGACTGGCCGTGGCTGGCCGGGCAGGGCTCGGTCATCAACCCCAAGTTCAACGCGCCCGACGGCCCGATCTGCTCGGACCTGCGCGAAGCGGGCGCGCTGCTGGCCGCCTCGGCGGACTACAAGCACTCCTACCCGCACTCGTGGCGCTCCAAGGCCAAGGTGATCTACCGCTGCACGCCGCAGTGGTTCGTGCCGATGGACAAGGTGATGACGCATATCTCGCCCAAGTCCGCCGCCGACCGGCGCTGGGAGAGCGAGGGCGGTGCCATCGACCCCAAGGAGGAGCACCTCTCCGATGCGCCCACGCTGCGGCAGGCCGCGCTGGCGGCGATCGCGGATACCCGCTTCGTGCCCGACAAGGGCCGCAACCGCATCGGCGCGATGGTCGAAGGTCGCCCCGACTGGGTGCTCTCGCGCCAGCGCGCGTGGGGCGTGCCGATCACGCTGTTCGTGAACCGCAAGACCGGCGAATACCTCGTCGACGAGGCGGTGAACGACCGCATCCGCGCCGCGATCCTCGCGCACGGCGTCGATGGCTGGTCGGACGAGGCCGCGCAGGACCTGCTCGGCAACGAATACAAGGCCGAGGACTACGAGCGCGTCGCCGACATCCTCGACGTGTGGTTCGATTCGGGCTCCACCCATGCCTTCGTGCTCGAATCGGGCCGCTGGCCCGACCTGCTGCGCCCCGAAGGCTACACCGGCCCCAAGGCCGACCTCTACCTCGAAGGTTCCGACCAGCACCGCGGCTGGTTCCAGTCCTCGCTGCTGGAAGCCTGCGCCACTCGCGGCCATGCGCCTTACAAGGCGATCCTCACCCACGGCTTCACCATGGATGCCAAGGGCCTGAAGATGTCGAAGTCGCTGGGCAACACGATCAGCCCGCTCAAGGTCATGGAGACCAACGGCGCCGACATCATCCGCCTCTGGGCGCTTTCGGTGGACTACACCGAGGACCACCGGATCGGCGACGAGATCCTCAAGGGCGTGGCCGACCAGTACCGCAAGCTGCGCAACACGCTGCGCTACCTGCTGGGTGCGCTCGACGGGTTCGAGGATGCCGAGCGCGTCACCGTGGCCGAGATGCCCGAGCTGGAGCGCTACGTGCTCTCGCTGCTGGGCACGCTGGACAAGACCCTGCGCGCCGCGGTCGATGCCTTCGACTTCAACACCTACGTGCGGGTGCTGCTGGACTTCTGCAACGAGGACCTCTCGGCCTTCTTCTTCGACATCCGCAAGGACTGCCTCTACTGCGATGCGCCCACGGACCCGAAGCGCCGCGCCTATCGCACCGTGCTCGACCTGCTGTTCCATGCGCTGGTGCGCTACGCGGCGCCGGTGATCGTCTTCACCGCCGAGGAGACCTGGGGCTCGCGCTATCCCGAGGGCGGCAGCGTCCACCTGCTCGAATGGCCGCAGATTCCCGAGGTCACGGCCGACGTGGCCAAGTGGCAGGAACTGCGGGTGCTGCGCCAGCAGGTCACCGAGGCGATCGAGCCGCTGCGCCGCGACAAGGTCATCGGCTCAAGCCTCGCCGCACAGGTCACGGTGCCCGCCTCCGCGCCCGAGGCGGATCTCGCCGAACTGTTCATCACCGGGACAGTGACGCGCGGGCAGGGCGCCGAGGGTATGGACAGCGTGCGCGTCACCCCCTCTCCCGACCACAAGTGCGGCCGCTGCTGGCGCCACCTGCCCGAAGTGGCGGAGGACGGCGACCTGTGCGACCGCTGCGAGGACGTGGTGGACGTGCTGGAGGCCGGCGCGTGAGCCCCTGGGGCAAGCGCGGCCTGGGCCTGCTGGCGGCGCTCGCCGTCTTCGCGGTCGACCAGCTCATCAAGAACTGGGTCGTGCACGAGGTACACCTGGCGCACATCGGCCAGGTCTACGTCCTGCCGTTCTTCAACCTGACCTGGACGCAGAACTTCGGCGTTTCGCTGGGCCTGTTCACGGCCGGCTCGCCCGAGGGCCGCTGGGCGCTGGTGGCGATGACCGCGGCGATCGCCCTGTTCGTGCTCGTGTGGCTGCTGCGCGAACGCAAGCTGCCGGAGATCGGGGCGCTGGGCCTGGTGCTCGGGGGCGCCGCGGGGAACATCCTCGACCGCATCTCGGTAGGCTACGTGATCGACTATGCCGACCTCCACATCGGCGGCTGGCGGCCGTTCCTGATCTTCAATCTCGCCGATGCCGCCATCACCATCGGCGTCCTGATTATCCTTGCCCGAACCCTGCTTTCGCGCGACAAGCCCGATGCAGCGGCGGACCCTGTCCCCGAGACTCAAAAGAATGCGAGTTGAATTGATGCGCATGAAGAAAACCGGTGCCCTCGTCCTCGTCGCGACCGGCGCCGTCCTGCTGTCGGCCTGCGGCAGCACCGGCCTGTTCAACCGCTCGCGTCCGGACGAATTCGCGGTGCAGCGCCAGACGCCGCTGGTCGTGCCGCCGGACTTCTCGCTCACCCCGCCCAAGGAAGGCCAGCCGCGCCCGGCCGACGAATCGCTCCAGCAGCAGACGCTCGATGCGCTGTTCGGCGGCCCGCAGGCCCGCAGCGAGATCGAGACCTCGGCGCTCAACCTGGCCGGCACGGCCGATCCCGCGATCCGCTCGACGGTGGGGGATCCCTCGACCTACACGGTCGCCAAGGGCCAGGTGACCCGCGCCATCCTCGCCGCGCCCGAAGGCGATGGCCGCGACGCGCAGACCTCCGTCGGCGGCTGAGCCAGCCAGTAGCGACGAACCAGGAGGCCGGGCGCAAGTCCGGCCTTTCTCGTGGGCGGAGCGATCGGGCGATCCCTGGCCCGGGCGGACGCAGCGTCAGCCGTCGCCGCTGACGCCGTCGTCCGCATCCTCGTCGGCTTCGCGGCTCACCAGGATCTTGTCGATCTTGAGGCCATCCATGTCGACGACCTCGAAGCGCCAGCCCTGCTCGACGAAGTGCTCGCCCTCGTGCGGCACCTTCTTGAGGACAGCCAGCACGTAGCCGGCCAGGGTCGCGAACTCGCGATCGTCGGGCAGGCTCATGGCCAGGCGGTCGGCCAGCGCATCGGCCGGCATGGCCCCTGACACCAGCAGCGACCCGTCCTCGCGCACCACGACCATCGGCTCGTCGCCCTCGTCCTGGTGGGCCACGAAATTGCCCGCCAGTGCCGAGAGGACGTCAGACGATGTGACCAGGCCCTCCAGGTGGCCGTACTCGTCATGGACCACCGCCATCGCCACTTCGGCGGTCTGCAGCTTGCGCAGCGCGTCCATGGCGTCGAGCTGGTCGGGGATCACCTCGGCCTTGCGCATCATCGTGCGCACGTCGATCGGCGCCCCTGCGACCAGGCAGGCGAGGACCTCGCGGACCTTGAGGATGCCCACCACGTTGTCGGGTGCGCCTTCCCCGGAGACCACCGGCAGCAGCGAGTGCGGGGAGGCGGCGATCTTGGCGCGCAGCTGGTCCTCGCCGGCGTCGGCCTCGATCCAGTCGATCTGGTTGCGCGGGGTCATCAGCTCGCGCACGGGGCGCTCGGCGAGGCGCATGACACCGGTCATCATCGCCCGCTCCTCCTCTTCGATCACGCCCGAGCGGGTCGCCTCGGCGAAGATCATCTGCAGCTCCTCCGCCGTCAGTCGTTCGGCATCGCCGCCGCGGATCGAGAAGAGGCGCAGCAGCACGCCCGAAGAGCGGTCGAGCAACCAGACGAAGGGGCCCATGATCCGCGCCAGCAGGCTCATCGGCCGCGCCATGATCAGCGCCACCGGCTCCGCCATGCGCAGCGCCAGCTGCTTGGGCACCAGCTCGCCGACGACGACGCTCGCATACGTGGTGGCCATGATGACCAGCGCGAAGCCGATCTCCGGTGCGATCCGGGCGGGGATGCCGAGCAGGACCAGGCGTTCGGCCACCGGCTGGCCCAGGCTGGAGCCCGAGTAGGCGCCGGCGATGATGCCGATCAGGGTGATGCCGATCTGCACGGTCGAGAGGAAGCGACCGGGGTCGGCGGCGAGATCGAGCGCGGTGCGGGCGGCGCCGCTGCCCTTGTCGGCAGAGACCTTGAGCCTGGCCGGGCGTGCAGAGACGATGGCCAGTTCGGACATCGAGAACAGGCCATTGAGCAGGATCAGGCCGGCGATGATGAGGAGGTCGGTCCAGGGGAAGGGTGTCACAATGACCCAGCGCTAGCAGAGATTGCGCCGCGCGCGAAGGACTCGCGTGGGCTCCGCCGAAGTTCGTTCCGCGTGGGGCGGCGCGGGCCGGAAAGTTGCAGCGCCGGGAACCCATGCAGGTGCGACGGGTTGAGGCGGGACATCCATTTGCGGTTCAAGTTCACTACTGCACACAGATGCCTCCCAAGAGGCACATCTAGAGGAAGGGCCACAAGATGAAGAAGTCCCGCCTGTTCACATCGGCCGCCGCGGTCCTCGCGATGGTCTCGGTCTCGGCCTGCGTCACCGACCCGAACACGGGTGAGCGCAAGGTCTCGCGCACGGCCATCGGCGGCGTCGGCGGCGCAGGCCTCGGCTACCTGCTGGGCAGTGTCATCGGCGGCAAGACCGCCCGCATCGTCGGTGCCGGCATCGGCGGCGTCGCCGGCGGCGTCGTGGGCTATCAGATGGACAAGCAGATCAAGGAGCTCAAGGAGCAGACCGCCGGCTCCGGCATCGACGTCACGCAGCAGGGCGACGGGATCCTCGTCAACCTTCCCGACGTCACCTTCGCCGTCGATTCGACGGTGGTCAGCCCCTCGTTCCAGGCCGCGCTCGACAAGGTCGCGCAGTCGATGGTCCAGTACCCGAACAGCCTGGTCGACGTGTACGGCCATACCGATTCGACCGGCTCGGCCGCCTACAACCTCGACCTGTCGAAGCGCCGGGCCGATTCGGTCGCCCGCTACCTCATCAGCCGCGGGGTGTCCTCCTCTCGCATCCAGACGCAGGGCATGGGCCTGAACTACCCGGTGGCGGACAACACCACGGCGGAAGGCCGCGCGCTCAACCGCCGTGTCGAGATCAAGATCACCCCGGTCACCACCGACGACGTCAACGCCGCAAGATAAGCGAGCTTCCGCAGGAAGCGGGATCGGGGAAGGGGCCGGCGCATGCAAGTGCACCGGCCCCTTCTTCATGCCCAGTTCTTCATGCCTGGTCCTTCAAGCTGGATCGCCTCTTCCGGGGAACTTGAAACCGGCAGCCCCGTCGGCATAGTCTGCCCCCGAACTGGTTCGGGGGGACTTGATGCGTTTCGGGATCTGGGCGGCGATGCTGGCGGCCGCGTTGTGGGGAGGGCCGGCTCGGGCCGCATGGATGGAAGCCTCGAGCGAGCACTTCGTCATCTACGCCAACGATTCCGAGAAGGACATCACCCGCTTCGCCCAGCAGCTCGAGCGGTACCACGCGGGGATGGCCTACGTGCTCGGCTCGCAGGTGGCCAAGCCCAGCCCGTCGAACCGGGTCACCGTCTATGTCGTCAAGAATGCCCGCGAAGTGCGCCAGCTTCATGGCGGTGACAACAAGTTCGTGGGCGGCTTCTACGTGCCGCGGGCCGGCGGCTCGCTGGCGATCGTGCCGGCGGTGCAGAGCGCCAATGGGGCGGTCACCTGGTCGATGATCATCCTGCTGCACGAATATGCGCATCATTTCCTCATCTCCACGAACGTGGCCGCGATGCCGCGCTGGCTGAGCGAGGGTTCGGCGGAGTTCTTCGCCTCGGCCAAGTTCGAGCCCGATGGCAGCCTCTGGCTGGGCCGGCCCGCCAATCACCGCGCGGGCGAGCTGTTCTATGCGCAGGACGTCACCGCGGCGGACCTGCTCGATCCCACCGAGTACGACAAGCGCAAGCACACCACCTACGATGCCTTCTACGGCAAGAGCTGGCTGCTCTATCACTACCTGATCTTCGGGGGCGACCGGAAGGGCCAGTTACCCCGCTACACCGACCTGCTGGCCAAGGGGCGGGGCCAGCGTGCGGCGGCGCTCGAGGCGTTCGGCGATTTCGACACGCTGGAGAAGGATCTCGACCGGTACCTGAAGCAGCGGAAGATGACCGCGGTGACGCTCAAGCCGGAGAAGCTCGCGATCGGGCCGGTTTCGCTGCGGGCGCTGTCGGCGGGGGAGGCGGAGATCATGCCGGTGCGCATCCGCTCGCGTCGCGGGGTAACGCGCGAAGAGGCGACCACGCTGCTGGTGGAGGCGCGGGCAGTGGCCGCGAAGTATCCCGATGACGCGGCCGTGCTCGCCGCCCTCGCCGAGTGCGAAGTGGACGCCGGCCACGACCCCGAGGCGATCGCGGCCGCCGATGCGGCGATCGCGCGCGATCCCTCCCAGGTCAACGCCTATGTCCAGAAGGGCCTGGCCCTGTTCCGCCAGGCCGAGGAGAACGAGGGCGACGAGACGGCGCGCGCGGCGGCGTACAAGGCGGCGCGGGCGCCCTTCATCGCGCTCAACCGGCGGGAGAACGACCATCCGCTGCCGCTGATCTACTTCTATCGCAGCTTCGTCGAGCAGGGCCAGGAGCCTCCGAAGCTGGCGGTCGACGGCCTCATCCGGGCCGTCCAGCTGGCGCCGTTCGACCTTGGTCTGCGCATGACGCTGGGGACCACGCTGCTGCGTCTGGGCCGTTCGCCGGAGGCGCGGATCGTGCTGGGCCCGGTCGCCAACAATCCGCACGGCGGCGGCATGAGCGCCTTCGCCCACAGGCTTATCGAGCGGATGGAGAAGGACCCGTCCTGGAAGGGCGAGGACCTGGGCAAGGAGATGCCCGAGGACGCCGAAGGGGAAGGTGGCGAGGGAGGCTGAGCGCGAACGCCGGCCCCGTCAGGCCGAGTGGCGCGCCGCCCGTTCGGCCAGGCGCTCCACCGCCGCGGCATGGATGCCGTTGGACGAGACCAGCACGCCGAAGGCGCGCGGGTCGTGCTTGTTGTAGTTGAGCGGCATGCCGAAGGCGTCGGTCACCGCGGCCCCGGCCTCGCGCGCGATCAGCCCGGCCGCGGCGATGTCCCACTCGTAGCCCCAGCGCAGCGTCGCCAGGAGGTCGGCTTCGCCCGCGGCGACCATCGCCATGCGCAGCGCGATGGAATTGGGCTGGTCGACCAGGACCAGATCGGCATCCTCGCGCGCCAGCTTGCGGGCGGGGACGCGCGCGCCGGGCAGGGCCTCCCGGCGGCTGGCGCTGAGCCGCGCGCCATTGCGCCAGGCGCCCTTGCCGGCCTCTGCGAACCAGAACTCGCCGCCCTCCTCGCGCCGGCGGACGGGCGCGTAGAGGTAGCCAAGCAGCGGCCGCCGGGTGTTCACCAGCGCCACCGAGATCGCCCAGCCGGTGCGACCGCCGATGTAGTCGCGGGTGCCGTCGATGGGATCGACCAGCCAGACCAGCTCGCTCTGCTGGCGCTCGCGCGTGTCGGTCGTCTCTTCCGAAAGCCAGCCTGCCGCAGGGAGCAGCGCCTGCAGTTCGCGCTTGAGGAACGAATCGACGGCAAGGTCGGCCGTGCAGACCGGACTGCCGGGGGTCTTCTCCCACGATTCGAGGGCGTGGCCATCGCCGGGCCACGCCGCAAGGGCGATGCGGCCGGCCTCCCGGACGATCGTTTCGAGTCTGTCCCGGTCAATCATTGCTATTGCGTCTTCTTATCATTTGGATGAGGCCCATTCGCCTCTCACCTATGAATTTGCGCAGGATCCGGGACTTTTCAAGCCGGCCACGATGTGCTTATGCGGCACGGCGAAACTATGGCTACGGCGCCTTCCCAAGGACCCTCCAGCAGAAAGCGATTTGAGCGATGAACATCCACGAATACCAGGCCAAGGAACTGCTCGCGAAGTACGGCGTGGGCATCCCCGCCGGCATTGCCGCGCTCACGGTCGAGGAAGCGGTGGCCGCCGCCAAGCAGCTCCCGGGGCCGCTCTACGTCGTCAAGGCGCAGATCCACGCCGGTGGTCGCGGCAAGGGCAAGTTCAAGGAACTGCCGGCCGACGCCAAGGGCGGCGTGCGCCTCGCCAAGTCGATCGAGGAAGTCGAGTCGTTCGCCAAGGAGATGCTCGGCAACACCCTCGTCACCATCCAGACCGGTGAAGCCGGCAAGCAGGTCAACCGCCTCTACGTGACCGACGGCGTCGACATCGACAAGGAATACTACCTGTCGATGCTGGTGGACCGCAAGACCGGCCGCGTCGCCATGATCGTCTCGACCGAAGGTGGCATGGACATCGAGGAAGTCGCGCACAACACGCCCGAGAAGATCGCCACGATCACCATCGACCCGGCCGAAGGCTTCCAGGCCCACCACGGCCGTGCCGTGGCGTTCGCGCTCAAGCTCACCGGTGACCTCAACAAGCAGGCCCAGAAGCTGGCGAAGCAGCTCTACACCGCGTTCGTCGCGATGGACTGCGACATGGTCGAGATCAACCCGCTGGTGGAAAGCAAGGACGGCCAGCTGCTCGTCCTCGACACCAAGATGAGCTTCGATTCGAACGCCCTGGCCCGTCACCCCGACATCTTCGCGCTGCGCGACGAGACCGAGGAAGACCCGGCCGAGATCGAGGCGAGCAAGTACGACCTCGCCTACATCAAGCTCGACGGCGACATCGGCTGCATGGTCAACGGCGCCGGCCTCGCCATGGCGACGATGGACATCATCAAGCTCAACGGCATGTTCCCGGCCAACTTCCTCGACGTGGGCGGCGGCGCCAACAAGGAGAAGGTCACCGCGGCATTCAAGATCATCCTCGCCGATCCCGCGGTGAAGGGCATCCTGGTGAACATCTTCGGCGGCATCATGAAGTGCGACATCATCGCCGAGGGCATCGTCGCCGCTGCCAAGGAAGTGAACCTGTCGGTTCCGCTGGTGGTGCGTCTCGAAGGCACCAACGTCCAGCAGGGCAAGGACATCCTGGCCAACTCGGGCCTCGCGATCGTCCCCGCCAACGACCTGGGCGACGCCGCGCAGAAGATCGTCGCGGAAGTGCAGGCGGTCGCCTGACCGAACGCTTCGCGCGCATGATCCCTTCGGCGATCACATGACGAACAGAAAGACGGCGGGGGTTTCGCAACCCCCGCCGTTTCTGCATGGTGCGCGCGTGTAGCTGAGCTATCCGGTGCCCAAGCTCTTTGCGTCAGGCGGGGCTTGACGCAAACGGCAAGGGACGCGATAGCTCGCCCACCAAAGTTTAATTGCGCGGTTAAATTCGCCATCCCAGCAGTGAGAGGACAGATCGCAATGAAGATCCTCGTGCCCGTCAAGCGGGTGATCGACTACAACGTGAAGCCGCGGGTCAAGGCCGACGGCACCGGCGTTGACCTCGCCAACGTCAAGATGAGCATGAACCCCTTCGACGAGATCGCGGTCGAGGAAGCCATCCGCCTCAAGGAAGCGGGCAAGGCGGAAGAGATCGTCGCCGTCTCCGTGGGACCGGCCAAGGCGCAGGAAACCCTGCGCACCGCGCTCGCCATGGGTGCCGACCGCGCCATCCTGATCGAGACCGACGCCGAGGTGGAGCCGCTCGCGGTCGCCAAGATCCTCAAGGCCATCGTCGCCGAGGAGAACCCCGGCCTGGTGATCCTGGGCAAGCAGGCGATCGACGACGATTCGAACCAGACCGGCCAGATGCTCGCCGCGCTGCTCGGCCGCCCGCAGGGCACGTTCGCCAGCAAGGTCGAGATCGACGGCGATGCGGTGTCCGTCACGCGTGAGGTCGACGGCGGCCTGGAGACGGTGAAGCTGTCGCTGCCCGCGATCGTCACCACCGACCTGCGCCTCAACGAGCCCCGCTACGCTTCGCTGCCCAACATCATGAAGGCGAAGAAGAAGCCGCTCGATGTGAAGACGGCCGCCGACTACGGCGTCGACATCGCCCCGCGCCTCAAGACCCTCAAGGTCTCCGAGCCGCCCGTCCGCTCGGCCGGCATCAAGGTCGCCGACGTCGACGCGCTCGTCGCCAAGCTCAAGGAACTGGGCGTCGCCTGACGGCACGGCCCGGGAAGGATATTTCAGTCATGAAGACGCTTGTTTGGGTCGAACACGACAACGCCGCCGTCAAGGATGCCACCCTGGCGGTCGTCACCGCGGCTGCGAAGCTCGGTGAAGTCCACCTGCTCGTCGCCGGTTCCGGCTGCCGCGCCGTCGCCGACGAGGCCGCGCAGATCGCAGGCGTGGGCAAGGTCCACCTGGCCGACGACGCCGCCTACGGGCACGGCTTGGCCGAGAACGTGGCGCCGCTCGTCGCGCAGCTGATGGCGGACCACGACGCGTTCCTCGCCCCCGCCACCACCACCGGCAAGAACATCGCGCCGCGCGTGGCCGCGCTGCTCGACGTCATGCAGATCTCCGACATCCTCTCGGTCGAGGGTGAGAAGACCTTCACGCGGCCGATCTACGCCGGCAATGCCATCGCCACCGTCGAATCGAGCGATCCCAAGCTCGTCATCACCGTCCGCGGCACTGCGTTCGCCAAGGCCGAGGCCAGCGGCGGCACGGGCACGGTCGAGGCGGTCTCGGGCACCGGTGATGCCGGCCTCTCCAGCTTCGTGGGCGCCGAGCTCGCCAAGTCCGAGCGTCCCGAGCTGACCAGCGCCAAGGTGATCGTCTCGGGCGGCCGCGCGCTGAAGGATGCCGAGACCTTCCAGGCGACCATCTTCCCGCTCGCGGACAAGCTCGGCGCCGCCGTCGGCGCCAGCCGCGCTGCGGTCGACGCGGGCTACGCGCCCAACGACTACCAGGTCGGCCAGACCGGCAAGATCGTCGCGCCCGAAGTCTACATCGCGGTCGGCATCTCCGGCGCCATCCAGCACCTTGCCGGCATGAAGGACTCCAAGACCATCATCGCCATCAACAAGGACGAGGACGCGCCGATCTTCCAGGTGGCCGACGTGGGTCTCGTCGCAGACCTGTTCACGGCCATTCCGGAGCTCACCGGCAAGCTCTGACGGCAGGCGATACGCGTTCATGAATATAGGCCCCGGAGCTCTCCGCTCCGGGGCCTTTTCTTGTAGCTGGCTATGGGGCATCAATCGATGCGCTCATTTTGGCGGAGGCTTTCAATGCGTAGGATTGGCATCGCAGCGATTTGGACAATCGCTCTGATCGCTGGGGCACTCGGCTCGAGACCCGCCGAAGCGCTCACCGCCAAGACCTTGCCCCCTGCCACGCCCTGGAACCTTGAAGCTACCGACGCAGGCTGCGCGCTGCGGCGTGCCTTCGGTCCGCCCGACCGGTCGCTGGTTCTCGAAATTCGGCGATTCCAGCCGGGCGACGGGTTCGAGCTGTCAGTCGACGGCGATGATCTGGCAGGCCTGGTCCATAGCCATAGTGTGACGATCGGATATGGAACCTTGTGGAAGCATGAGGATTCCGGTTTTCAGCTAGGAACGACGACGCGCGGGACCGGTACGGTTCCGTCGATTTTCCTGTCTTCGGCACTGAAGGCTCCTGACGACGGTCTTATAGATGTCAGGCGACGGGCTGCCATCGTCACCCCGGAAATGGAGGCCGGGGTGGACCGGATTTCCCTCTCGTGGAGCCGCAACAATCTCATCCTGAATACCGGATCGCTGGGCAAGCCCTTCGCCGCGATGCGCAGTTGCACCGATGCCTTGCTCCGAGCCTGGGGGCTCGATCCCGAGGTTCAGAACGGCCTGACTCGATACCCGGCCCCGACCAATCTCATGCAGATGGTCAGGGCGATACAGGCCGTCTACCCGGCGTCCATGGCGGCGACCGGCAAGCAGGGGCGCGTCAATTTCCGCGCGATCATCGACGGTCAGGGGAGCGTGACGAGGTGCGAGACGATCAAGTCGTATAACGATCCGGAATTCGATGCGCTGGCATGCAAAGTGGTGCGCCGCACCCGCTTCAACCCAGCACTCGACCGAAATGGCAAGCCGGTGGACTCGTACTACGCGGCAACCGTCAAATACTACCTCGGATGAACTCCGCCGCGGCCCGTCGCCGCCATCGTTCGCTGACGGAAAAGCACAGCACTTGGTGAATGAGCGGGCTTCTGCTTGCAAGGCCATCGCATTGCGGCATTATTTCCGAAAATCCCGCTTGAGGACAAGCCGATGCAGCGAATCGTCATTTCTTCCTTTGCCCTCATGGCCTCGGCCGCGGTCCCCGCGCTAGCGGAGACCAAGGTGGTCACCGCGACATCGCCGTGGAAGGTGGACTCCACCGGCAACGCCTGCCACCTCCAGCGCGGCTTCGGGACTGTGGAGGATCCGCTCCTGGTCCAGTTCGAGCAGCTCGCGCCCGGGGACACCTTCAACTTCACGACCGCCGGCCGCAGCTTCTCGGGCATCACCGAAGCCACCAAGGTGACGCTGACCACGGGCCCCGACGGACTGCCGATCAGCACCCGCGTCACACTGGGCGACATGCAGGCCGGCAACGGCCAGAAGCTGACGACGCTGTTCTTCATGGGCACCACCTTGAACGGCCATGGCGACGGCAGCAGCAGCCCCGCGCGGGTGACCCCTGAGCGCGAGGCGAAGGTGACCTCGCTCATCGTCAGCTGGGGCGGGAAGAGCGTGCAGATCGGCACCGGCCCGCTCGGCAAGGCCTTCGCGGCACTCGATGGCTGCACCGAAGGGCTGGTCCGGTCGTGGGGCTTCGACCCTGCGCAGCAGGCTTCGCTCTCGCGCTGGCCGAAGCCGCTGACCGATCCGGACACGTGGCTGCCGCGGGGCAGCTATCCCTCGGACCTCGCGCGCGAGGGCGAGCAGTCGCTGGTCGACGTGCGCCTCATGATCGATCCCGCCGGTGCGGTGAGCGACTGCGTGGTCGTCAACGGCTTCAACGAGGCCCGCTTCGCGAAAGTCACCTGCGACAAGATCCGGGAGCGGGCGAAGTTCGAACCGGCGCTGGACGCGGCGGGCAACCCGGTCGCCTCCTACGCCGTGCGGCGCGTGAAGTGGGTCGTGGATCGCAAGCCGCGCATGCCTGTGCAGCGCCGCCGATAAGCCCGGTGCGGGCTGCGGCGGCTCCTACCGCGCGCGTTCCAGCAGCGTCATCGTCACCTCGCTCTCGCCCTCCTCGAGCGTGTGCGTGGCGTAGGCGGTGAAGCCCAGCCGTGCCGCCAGGCGTTCCGACGCGCGGTTGCCGGCCTCGATCATGCAGGCGATACGGCGGGGTCCGTGAGCGGCGTCGAACCACGCGAGCGCCGCCTCCATCACTTCACGCGCAACGCCCTGGCCCTGGTGGTCCTGGCGGACGATCCAGCCGGCCTCGGGCACGTCGTCGATCCGCAGTTCGGGCCCGAAGCCGCGATAGCTGTGAAACACCCCGCAGCTGGCGATGATCTCGCTGCCGCCGCGGGGCCGCACCATGAGCGTGCCGTAGCCATGCAGCGCCCACGAGCCGGCGTTGCGCATCAGCCGGTCGAACTGCGCGTGCGGGTCGGCGCGGGCAGGGCCGAGGTAGCGGCGGGTCTCCTCGTCCGCCAGGAGCCGGCACAAACCGTGCAGGTCGCCGGCAGCCGGGCGCCAGAGGTCGAAGCGCGTCGTGCTGAGGAACGGGCCTCTCGTCTTGCTCACAGCAGCTGGTCGACCGCGTGGATGCACACGCCGAACAGCCCGCCGACGAGAGTACCGTTGATGCGGATGAACTGCAGGTCGCGGCCCACGGCCCCCTCGATTCGGTCGCTGACGGTCCGCGCGTCCCACCGCTTCACCGTCTCCGAGACGAGCCGGACGATCTCGTCGCCGTAGCGCGCGGTGACGCCCACCAGCGTGCGGCGGGCGAAGCGATTGATCTGGCTCTGCAGGCGCGGATCGTCGCGCAGGGCGCCGCCAAGCTCGCCGAGCATGGTGGTCAGCTGCCCGCCGAGCGCGGTGTCCGGGTCGCGGGCGGCGGCGATCAGCTTGCGGCGCAGGCGTTCCCATACCGACTGCCACCAGGTGCCCACCGCAGGATTGGCGATCAGCTCGCCCTTGGCGCTCTCCACCCGCGCGCGGGTCTCGGGATCGTTGACGAGGCGATCGGCGAGGCTCTCCAGCATTTCCTCCACTTTGCGCTTGAGCGGGTGGTCGGGCTGCACGATCATCTCGGCGAGCAGCTTGTAGAGCCCGTCGAGCACGGAATTGGCGATGCGGCTGTCGAGACCGGTCAGCCGCAGCAGGCCGTTGGCGCGCTCGCGGATCATCGTGCGCACCATCTCCTCGTTCGCCTCCAGCGCCTCTCCCGCCCAGCGGATGGCACCGTCGACCAGCGGCAGGTGGCGGCGGTCGGCGATCATGGCGGCGAGCATCTGGCCGAGCAGCGGCGCCACCTCCACGCGCTCCAGCTGCCGGGCGAGGCCGCCGCGGACCTGGTCGCCGAGCCGCTCGGGGTCGAGCGATTCGAGCACGTCCGCCAGCAGGTTGGCCGCGCCTGCGCGCAGGCGCGACTGGCCACCCCGCCCCGGGTCGTTGAGGAAGCCGCCGGCGGCACCGGCGAAGTTGAACCCGGTCACCCGGCGCGCCACCACCTGCGGGGTCAGGAAGTTGTCGCGCAGGAAGGTCGCCATCGAGTCGGCGATGCGGTTCTTGTTCACCGGGATGATCGCGGTGTGCGGGATCGGCAGGCCCAGCGGACGGCGGAACAGCGCCGTGACCGCGAACCAGTCGGCCAGGCCGCCCACCATCGCCGCCTCGGTGAAGGCGACGGCATAGCCCCACGCGGGGTGGGTGCCCGCCACCCGGCGAAGCACCACGAAGGCGACGGCCATCACCAGCAGCAGGCCGGTGGCGAACAGCCGCATGCGGCGGGCCCGGTCCTGCTGCCGGGCTGCACCCGGTGCCATGCTTGCTCCGCTACGCCCCGCTGGCGGCAATGTGGCGCTTCCCCTATTCGGCCGGATGCGGTCGGTAGTCGTCCCCGGCGGTGTGGCTCGGATCGTAGGTCAGCAGCGACTTGCGCAGCTTGGGCCCGATTCTCTTCTCGAAACCATCGGCAAGGCTGAAGGCTGCAGGCACGATGACGAGCGTCAGCAGGGTCGAGAGCACCAGGCCGCCGATCACGGTGACGCCCATCGGCTGGCGGAACGCGCCATCGCCCGACAGCGACATGGCGGTGGGCACCATGCCGGCGGTCATCGCCACGGTGGTCATGACGATCGGCTGCGCGCGCTTGTGCCCGGCATCCATGATCGCATCGAGCTTGTTCACCCCCTTGGCCATCTCCTCGATCGCGAAGTCGATCAGCAGGATCGAGTTCTTGGCGACGATCCCCAGCAGCATCAGGATGCCGATGTAGACCGGCATCGAGATCGGCTGGCCCATGAGCGTGAGCGCCAGCATCCCGCCCAGCGGTGCCAGCAGCAGCGAGGCCATGTTGACCAGCGGGGAGACGAACCGCTTGTAGAGCAGCACCAGCACCGCGAAGACCAGGAAGATGCCGCTGATGACCGCGGTGATGAAGTTCGCGATCATCTCGGCCTGCCACTTGTCCTCGCCGACGGGGGCGTTGGAGACGCCGGCCGGGAGGTCGCGCATGATCGGCAGCTTCTGGATCGCTTCCAGTACGGGACCCTTGACCTGCCCTTCGCCGAGGTCGGCGCCCACGAAGATGCGGCGCGACTGGTTGTAGCGCTGGATCTGCGTCGGACCGGCGCCGAAGTGGATTTCGGCGACCCGCTTCAGGGGCACCGAGCCGCCGTCGCTGGTGGCCACCGGCAGGTTCTCGATCGTCGAGAAATCGCGGCGGGAGGTCCGGTCCAGGATGACACGGATCGGCACCTGGCGGTCGCTCAGCGAGAACTTCGCCGCGTTCTGGTCGATCTCGCCCAGCGTGGCGATGCGGATCGTCTGGCTGAGCGCCGCGGTGGTGACGCCCAACTGCGCCGCCAGGTCGATGCGCGGCTCGATGATGAGCTCGGGGCGCTGCAGGTCCGCGGCGATGCGCGGGGCGACGACGCCGGGGATCGAGCGCATCTGCTCGACCAGCGTCTGCGCGGTGCGGTTGAGCAGTTCGGAATTGCTGCCGGACAGCATCACCGAGATGTCGCGGCCGCTGCCGAAGCCTCCGGATTGGGAAGCGAAGCTCACCCGCGCGTCCGGGATATTCTGGAGCTGCGGCGCCATGCGGCGCTCGAACTCGATGCTGGTGGCGTCGCGCTGGTTGGCGGGCTTGAGCGCGATATAGAGGTTGCCCGAACCTTCGGCGGCAAACTGCAGCACGCGTTGCACCTCGGGCTGGTGCTCCAGCAGGCGTGTAACGTGGCCGGCGACCTCCTCGGTCTGTTCGAGCGTGGTGCCGGGCACCATCTCGATCTTGACCTGGCTGGTGTCCTCGTTGGTGCTCGGCTGGAACTGCTGGGGCAGGCCGGCGAGCAGGGCGAAGGTCACCACCAGCGCGTAGACGCTGGCGCAGAAGGCGTAGAAGCGGTGGTCGTGCATGCGCGCGATCACGCGGTCGGTGAAATAGCGATACCACCGCCCCAGGCCGCCGCCGGCATAGGCGAGCAGGCGGAACAGCTTGCCCAGCCCCCAGATGCCGATGGCGATGCCGAACGGCGCCAGCACCGCGGCCAGGACGAAGGCGGACTTCTTGAGCCCTATCGTGGTGAGGCCGCCCTGCAGCATCTGGAACAGCGCCGCCGAGAGCGCCAGGCCGGCGCCGATCAGGACGACGAACGCCACGGCCGCCACCACCGGGTACCACCACTGGCGCGGCTGCGGCACCAGGCGCGCCTTGCGACGCTCCGCCTCGCTGCCGTCCAGCGTCCAGGCGAGAACCTTCATGTAGAGGTCCATGGCCTTGCCGCCGCCATGCTCGGCATGGCCGTGCGCCTTGAGGAAATAAGCCGCCACCATCGGCGTGATGACGCGCGCGACGGCCAGGCTCATCAGCACCGCGGCGACCACGGTGAGGCCGAACGCCTTGAAGAACTGGCCCGGGATGCCCGGCATCAGGCCCACCGGCAGGAACACCGCGACGATCGAGAACGTCGTCGCCACCACCGCCAGCCCGATCTCGTCCGCAGCGTCGATCGAGGCCTGGTAGGCGCTCTTGCCCATGCGCATGTGCCGGACGATGTTCTCGATCTCGACGATCGCGTCGTCCACCAGCACGCCGGCGACGAGGCTGAGCGCCAGCAGCGAGAGGAAGTTGAGCGTGAAGCCCAGCAGGTCCATGAACCAGAACGTCGGGATCGCCGAGAGCGGGATCGCCAGCGCCGAGATCATCGTCGCGCGCCAGTCGCGCAGGAACAGGTAGACGATGACGATCGCCAGCACGGCGCCTTCGACCAGCGCCTCCATCGAGCTGGTGTACTGCCCCCGGGTATAGTCGACCTGGGAGAACAGGCGGGTGACGTGGATGTCGGGATGCGTCTTCTCGATCTCCTTCAGCTTCTCCATCGCGCCGTCGTAGACCGCGACGTCGGAGGCGCCGAGCGCGCGCTGGAAGCCGAAGGTGACCACCTCGCGCCCGTTCACGCGGGCGACGTCGGTGCGTTCGGAATAGCCGTCGTAGACGCTGGCGATGTCGGACAGCTTGACCTGGCGCCCTGCGCCCAGGTTGATCCGCTTCTGCGAGAGGTCGTAGGCGCTTTCCGCGTTGCCGAGCACGCGCACCGACTGGCGCGATCCGGCGATCTCCGCCTGCCCGCCGGCGGCATCGACGTTCACCTGGCGCAGCACCGAGTTGAGCGCATCGGCGCTCACGCCCATGGCGATCATGCGGTCGGGATCGACGACGACGCGGATCTCGCGGTCGACGCCGCCATCCCGGTCGACCGAGGCCATGCCTTCGACCGAGAGCAGCGACTTGGCGATCGTGTCGTCCACGAACCAGCTGAGCTGCTCGATGGTCATGTCGTCGGCACTGACGGAGAAGTACGCGAGGTTGCCGCCGCCGCCCGCCTCGATCTTCTGCACCTGCGGCTCGAGGATGCCGTCGGGCAGCTCGCCGCGGACCTGGTCGACCGCGTTCTTGACCTGGTTGGTGGCGATGTCGGCGTTGGTGCCGACGGAGAAGAACACCAGCGTGGTGGAATAGCCTTCGGAGGCGGTCGACTGGATCTCCTCGACCCCCGGGATCGAGCGCACCGCGCCCTCGACGATCTGGGTGATCTGGGTCTCGATCTCGGTCGGGGCGGCGCCCGGCTGCGAGACCCCGACGTGAACGCCGGGGAACTCGACGTCCGGCATGTTGTTCACGTCCATCCGGTTGAACGAGACGATGCCGGCGATCATCAGGCCGATGAAGAAGACGATCGGGATGATGGGGTTGCGGATCGACCAGGCGGAGATGTTGCGCATGCGATCAGAACCCCGTCACTTGCCGGCCGCGACGAGACGGGTCTTTACCTTATCACCATCGTTCAGGAAGCCGCCGGCGCGCAGCACGACCTTCTCGGTCCCGTTGAGGCCGGACGTCACGGTGATGCCGTTGGCCGTCACCAGCCCGGTGCGGACCGGGCGACGGTGCGCGCGGCCATCGGCATCGACGACGTAGACGAACGAGCCCTTGCTGTCGTTCTGGATCGCGGATTCGGGCAGCATCGGGGCCACCACGGCGCCGCTTTCGATCACTGCGCTGGCGAAGCCGCCGGGCCGCAGCGCGGGGTCGTAGGAGAGTGCGATGCGGGCGGTGCCCTGGCGGTTGGTAGCGTCGATCACCGGGGAGATCTGCCAGACCTGTCCGGTGAACGAGCGGCCCGAGCCCACCGGCGTGACCTTGGCCTCCACTCCGACCGAGAGCTTGGCGAGATCGTCTTCCGAAAGGTTCGCCAGCAGCTCCATCTCGCCGCCCTTGGCCAGGCGGAACAGCACGCCGCTGCCGCCGCTCACCACCTGGCCGAGCTCGACGTTGCGTTCGAGCACGAGGCCGGCCGCGGGCGCGACGATGTTGAGGCGTGCGTTCTGGGCGCGAAGCTGCGCCAGCGTGGCGCGGGCCACCTGGACCCGCGCGTTGGCGGCGTCGCGGGTGGCGGTCAGCCGGTCGATGTCGGCCTTCGAGATGAAGCCGCGGTCCACCAGCTTCAGCCCGCGGTCGAGGTTGGTCTGGGCGATGCGGGCGTCGGCGGCGGCGACTTCGACCTGCGCCGCCTGGCTGGCGGCGGCCTGCGCCTGCACCGAGCGGTCGATCACCGCCAGGACCTGGCCCTGCGACACCCAGTCGCCCGGTTCCACCCGGACCTCGCGCACTTCGCCGCCTTCGCCGACGGAGCCGACCGGCATGGCGCGCCGTGCGGCGAGCGACCCGGTGGCGGTGATCTCCCCGGCCACCGTCGAGCGGCCGGGCACGGTCACCGAGACCACCGGGATCTGCGCGGCCGGCGCGCTCCCGGCATCGCTGCCGCCCTTGTGCAGCAGGAACCAGATGCCGACGACGGCGGCGAGCACCACGGCCACGATGATCCAGATCCGGCGCCGTCCGCGACGGTCCTGCTCCTCGGCCTCCACCAGGGGATGGCCGATCGCGTCGACCGTCGACAGCTCCGCGTCGGCGGCATGGCCGGGCTTGATCTTTCCTTCGTAGTTCATCCGCTCACCGCACGCCTCACACGCGCCTCAGGGCGGCGTGCCTGGTCCCGCCGCACAGAAGGTCCGCCCGCAACCGGACGGGCCCCCGTTATGGCCCCAAAAATCCTCGCGTTGCATATACTCGCGGCGACAAGGTGGCAATCTGAACTCCGCCCGGCGCCGACAGGCATCGACGAACGACGTCCCGGCCGGCAGCGGCGATCGCCTGCGAATTGACGCGCCGCAATGGAAAGGGGGCGGCGGCGAGACCTTCCTCGCCGCCGCCCCCTTTCATCCCGCGACTTGCGCGTGGCGCTCAGTACTTCTGCTGACGCTCGTAAAGATCGCGGTAGTGCTGGATGCGCGTGACCCGCAGGCCCTGCATGCCCGAGCGGTCCACCGCGCGCTGCCAGGAGGCGAACTCCTCCAAGGTAAGCTGGTAGCGCTCGCAAACCTCGTCGATCGTCAGCAGCCCGCCGTTGACCGCGGCCACGACCTCGGCCTTGCGGCGCACCACCCAGCGGGTGGTGTTCGACGGCGGCAGGTCTTCGATCGTCAGCGGCTCGCCGAGGGGGCCGATCACCTGAGCCGGACGGATTTTCTGGTTCTCGATCATCTTACCCCCGCTGGCCGGCACTGTTCAGGATGACGGCGCGATCCTCATTGGGGTGGGCGGGATTGCCATTGCTTGAACCATCGAAGTTAACATCCGTTAAACTGCGGTAGCCGCCCAGGGCGGAGGCAGCGCAGCCGGCGAAGCTGCCGCGCCGGCGCAGATGCGGCTCGGGACTATGAAGGGTGCTTGCATTGTTCATGACGCGGTCCTCGTAGGCCTGGCATGGTCAAGGGATCGTAAAGGCCGCATTTACCTTTCGTTCACCAGCGGCGGGCGGTTCGCCGCAAGCGGCAGGCGGGTAGGAATCCGCCGCATCCGGGTCTATGGGGCGGGCACGATGACTGCAGTTCCCGACCTCCTCTCCGGGCTCGACCCGGCCGACCTGTTTCAGCTGCCCGAACCCCTGGCGCAGCGCCGCGTGGTCGTGGCGATGTCCGGCGGGGTGGACAGTTCCGTGGTCGCCGCGCTGGCCGCTGCCAGCGGCGCGGACGTGATCGGCGTAACCCTGCAGCTCTACGACTATGGCGCGGCGACGGGCCGCAAGGGTGCCTGCTGCGCCGGCGACGACATTCGCGACGCGCGCGCGGTGGCGGACCGCCTTGGCATCCCCCACTACGTCTTCGACCACGAGAGCGCCTTCCGTGAGGAGGTGGTGGAGCGCTTCGCCGACGACTACCTCGCCGGCCGCACGCCGATCCCCTGCATCCGCTGCAACATGGGCCCGAAGTTCACCGACCTCCTGGCCATGGCGCGCGAGCTCGGCGCGGATTGCCTGGCCACCGGGCACTACGTCCGCCGCGTCCCCGGCCCCGCCGGCGCCGAGCTGCACCGGGCCGCCGACCCCGCGCGCGACCAGAGCTATTTCCTCTACGGCACCACAGAGGCGCAGCTCGATTTCCTCCGCTTTCCCCTGGGCGGCCTGCCCAAGACCGAGACGCGCCGGCTGGCCGAAGCCGCCGGGCTGCGCGTCGCGGCGAAGCCCGACAGCCAGGACATCTGCTTCGTCCCCGATGGCGACTACGCCAAGGTGGTGCGCTCGGTCCGACCCGAGGGCGAGGCGCCCGGCGAGATCGTGCATGCGCAGACCGGAGCGGTCCTGGGCCGCCATCGCGGAGTCATCCACTACACCGTTGGCCAGCGCCGCGGACTGGAGATCGGCGGCCAGCCCGAGCCGCTCTACGTAACCGGGATCGAGGCGGAGAGCCGGCGGGTCCGCGTGGGCCCGCGCCATCTGCTGGCGACCGCCTCCGCGCGCCTGGTCGAGACCAACCGCATCGGGCCGCTTCCCGCGGCCCCGCTGACGGCGAAAGTCCGCTCGCTCGCGAAGCCGGTTCCGGTCGTGCTCGAGGGCACCCTGGGCGAGGGCGCGGCGGCGACGATCCGCTTCGCGACGCCCGAATACGGCGTCGCGCCCGGGCAGGCGGCGGTGATCTACGCCGGCGACCGGGTCGTCGGCGGCGGCTGGATCGATTCGACCCAGAGCGCGGTCTGAACCTCAGTCCTGCCAGGGCTGGACGCGGCACCCGCGACGCGGGTCGAAATCGGCGCTCTGGCTGGCGAGCAGCGGCACCGAGGCGGTGATGCTGCGGCGTCCCGTCGCTTCGGAGAGCGAGACCAGCCGCGCCGCGCCCTTCATCTGCGCGGCGGCGAGGTCCGCCTCGCAGCTCGCCAGCGGCCGCGCCGAGACGAAGCGGCAGACGCAGCCGACCTGCGCCCCATAGGAGCCGCCCACCAGCGCTTCCTCGCGCAGCCCCTGCCAGGCCCAGGCGAGCCCGCCCGCGAGCACCAGCACCAGCACCAGGACGAGGTTGCGCTTCCAGCGGGACGGCTGGCCCACCCGGCCCGGACCGCGCCCGGCCTTGTCCCCTGCTCGCGTTTCTGCCGCTGTTGCCATTCCCCATCGCCTCGCACATGACCGGCGCGCCATGTCGGTGCGCCGCGTTCCCCTTATCGTTGCCATGAGCGTGCTGCCAGCCCTCTGGGGCTGCGGCCCGGCCGCGCCGGAAGGCCCGCCGCCGCCGAGCGCTGAGGCGCAGGCGGCGATCCAGGATGCCGGCGGCGCCCCGCGCGACGCGCTCGGGCGGGCCCTGGACGGGCTCTTCGACGAAGGTCTGGTGGGACGCACCGATGCCCTGGTCGTGATGAAGCGCGGCTCGGTGATCGTCGAGCGCTACGGCGCCGCCATCCGCGCGGAGACGCGCCTGCCGGGCTGGAGCGCGGGGCAGTGCATCACCGCGCTGATGATCGGCCAGCTGGTGAGCGACGGCCGGCTGCGGCTTAACGAATCGGCGCCGGTCCTCGAATGGCAGCGGCCGGGCGACCCGCGCGGCGCGGTGACGCTTCGCCAGCTGCTGCAGATGCGCTCGGGCCTGCGCCACAGCGAGACGGCCTCAGCGGGGACGGGGCGGGTCGAGACCGAATCGGACCGCATGCGCATGCTGTTCCTCGACGGGCGCGACGACATGGCCGCCTATGCCGAGGCGCAGCCGCTGGAGGCGCCTGCCGGGCAGGTCTTCGAGCATTCCTCCGCCAGTGCCGTGATCCTTGCCGACCTCGCCGCGCGGGTGCTCTCGCCCGATGCGGACCCGGTGCGCCGCCGCCGCGCCGTCTCGGACTATCTCGGCACCCGCGTGCTCGGGCCGATCGGGATGGGCTCGACCACGGTCGCCTACGACCGCAAGGGCACGATGGTCGGATCGGGCATGATGCAGGCCAGCGCGCGGGACTGGGGGAAGCTGGGCGAATTCCTGCGCCGCATGGGCTCGGTGCGCGGGGCGCAGATCCTGCCGCGCCGCTGGATCCAGTTCATGCTCGATCCCTCCCCGCGCGAGCCGGGATATGGGGCCGGAGTCTGGCTGAACCGCGCCGAGGAGGGCGCGAACGCCAGGCTGTGGCCCGGCCGCGCCCCGCGCAGCGTCTACGCGTGCCTCGGCGAATACGGGCAATACGTCATCGGCTCACCCGACCAGCTGCTCACCGTCGTGCGCCTCGGCCACTCCGATGCCGCGCAGGAGGCCGAGCTCCACGAGCGCCTGGGGGCGCTGCTGGCGCTGTTCCCGAAGAACTGAGCGCGCCTTCCGCAGCGCCGGGTCAGACGGTGAAGCTCTCGCCGCAGCCGCAGGCGCCCTTGGCATTGGGATTGTCGAACACGAAGCCCGCGGTGAAGTCGTCTTCGCGCCAGTCCATCGTGCTGCCCACGAGGTAGAGCACCGAGGAGCCATCGATGTAGAAAGTGCCGCCCGGCGTTTCGATCTTCTCGTCGAACTTGGCTTCCTCGGTCACGTAGTCGACCGAGTAGGCCAGGCCCGAGCAGCCGCGGCGCGGCGTCGAGAGCTTGACGCCGATCGCACCCTCGGGCGCCTCGGCCATCAGGCGCGCGATGCGCGCCTCTGCGTTGGGCGTCAGGACGACGGCGGCGGGGCGCTGGCGGGCAGGGCGGGTGGTCGTGGTGGTCTCGGTCATGTCAGCCTCTTCTGCCAGAACAGCGCGTGTCCGGCCTCGGGGTCGAGCTGGAAGTCGCCGTACCCCATGCTTGCATACAGGTCCTGCGCGCGATGGTTCCCGCTCAGCACCTCCAGCGTGATCTTGCAGGCGCCGCGCCGCCGCGCCTCGTCCTCGATAGCGGCGAAGAGCGCGCGGGCGATGCCGCGGCCGCGGCTTGCGGGCACCACCGAGACATCGTGGATGTTCACCAGCGGGCGGGCCGCGAAGGTGGAGAAACCCATGAAGCAGATCGCCAGCCCGACCGGCTCGTCGCCGAGCCTGGCGAGGAAGGCGAACGCGCCGGGCACTTGCGCCAGGGCAGGCGCGAGCCGGGCGCGCACGTCGTCCGGCAGCGGCTCGCCGCCACCCATCGGATCGCGCGCATAGGCGTCGAGCATCGCGACGAGCGCCGCCGCGTCGTCGGGATCGGCGAAGTCCGCGCGGGTGATCGCAAGGTCGAGGGCGAGCGTCTCGCTCACAGCATTCCGAGCTCCAGCTTGGCCTCGTCGGACATCTTGGCCATGTCCCACGGCGGATCCCAGACCAGATTGACCTCGCAGTCGCGCACGCCCGGCACCGCGGACACGCGCATCTCGACCTCGCCTGGCATCGATTCCGCGACCGGGCAGTGCGGCGTGGTCAGCGTCATGGTCACCGCCACCGACGCCTCGGGCGAAACCTCGACCCCGTAGATGAGGCCCAGGTCGTAGATGTTCACCGGGATCTCGGGATCGAAGATCTCCTTGAGCGCATCGATCACGCCTTCGTAGATCGCCCCGCCGGGTTCGCCGGGATCCTGGTCCTGCGGCTTCTCCGCCAGGAAGCCCTCGAGATAGTCGCGCTTGCGCTCCAGCTTCGCGGCCGAAGTCTCGACGGGTGCCTCGGCGTCCTCCACGCGGGCGCGCGGCGGCGCGGGCGCGGCATCGACTTCCTCGACGCTGAAGGTGGGCTTGTGGTCACTCATCCGAAGATTCTCCTGGTGCGCTCGATTCCCTTCAGGAGCGCCTCGATGTCCGCCTCGTCGCTGTAGAGGCCGAAGCTCGCGCGCGCGGTCGCCGGCACGCCCAGGTGCTCCATCAGCGGCTGCGCGCAGTGGTGGCCGGCGCGGATCGCCACGCCTTCCTCGTCCAATATGGTGCCGAGGTCGTGCGGATGCACCCCGTCGAGCGCGAAGCTGACGATCCCCAGCCCATCCTCCGGCCCGAACAGCGTCACGTCGTTGCGCTTGCGCAGTTCGGCGCGCAGCAGCGTGGCGAGGTCGCGTTCGTGCCGCTCCGCACGGTCCAGCCCCACGCCCGAGAGCCAGTCCATCGCCGCGGCCATCCCGACCGCCTCGACAATGCTGGGCGTGCCGGCCTCGAAGCGCTGGGGGGCGGAGGCGAAGGTGGTCTTCTCGAAAGTCACGCGGTCGATCATCGCACCGCCGCCCTGCCAGGGTGGCATGTCGTCGAGGATCTCCTTGCGCGCCCACAGCACGCCGATGCCGGTCGGGCCGTAGAGCTTGTGCGCGGAGAAGGCGTAGAAGTCGCAATCGAACGCGGCCATGTCGAGCGCCAGGCGCGGTGCGGCCTGGCAGCCGTCGATCAGCAGCTTGGCGCCCACGGCATGCGCGAGCTTCGCCGCCTGTTCCACGTGGAGCACGGAGCCGAGGACGTTGGAGACGTGCGCGAACGCCACCAGCTTGTGCGCGGGGGTCAGGATCCGCTCGGCGGCGGTCAGGTCGATGCGGCCGTCGTCGGTCAGCGGGCAGACGTCGATGGCGACGCCGGTCTTCTCGCGCAGCAGCTGCCAGGGCACGATGTTGGAGTGGTGTTCCAGCGTCGAGAGCAGGATGCGGTCGCCCGCCTTGAGGTTCGCCGCGCCCCAGGTCTGCGCCACCAGGTTCATCGATTCGGTGGCGCCGCGGGTGAAGACGATCTCGTCCTCGCGCGCGTTCATGAACGCGGCGACCCGGCGGCGTGCCGCCTCGAACGCCAGCGTCATGTCGGCCGAGCGGGCGTAGACGCCGCGATGGACGGTGGCGTAGTCCTCGCCCATCGCGCGCACGGTGGCGTCGATCACCGCCAGCGGCTTCTGCGCCGTGGCGGCGGTGTCGAGGTAGTGCCAGTCGGCGCCGCCCTTCGCCAGAAGGCCGGGGAACTGGTCCTTGAGCACGAGCTCGTCGGTCAGCAGGGTGTCGCTCACAGCATCGCCTCCAGTCGCGCCAGGGCCGCCTCGCCCAGCGGCCCCTCGTCCGGCGCACCGGAGAAGGCCTCGGCCACGAAGGCCTGCAGCATGAGGCGCTTGGCCGCCGCGGGGGTGAGCCCGCGGCTCATCAGGTAGAACAGCCCCTGCGCGTCCAGCTCGCCGACGGCGCAGCCATGGGCGGCCTTGACGTCGTCGGCGTAGATCTCGAGCTCGGGGCGGGCATTGGCGGTGGCGGTGCGTTCCAGCAGCATCGCGCGCACCGACTGCTCGGCATCCGTGCCGTCCGCCCCCCGTTCGACCGCGATCCGACCCAGGTATGTGCCCACGGAGTGGCCCGCAAGCACGGTGCGCACGATCTGCGAAGACCTGGCGTTTTCGGCCGCATGGGTGACTTCGGTGACGATTTCCAGCGTCTCGGAGCCGGTCGCCAGCTGTGCGGCTCCCAAGGTGAAGTCGGCGCCTTCGCCCAGCCTTACCGCCACGCTAATGCGGCCGTAAGCGGGCCCTGCGGTCAGCACGCGCAAGTCGAACCTCGCGCCCTTGCCGAGCGTGATGTCGAGCTGCCGCGCCACCGCACCGGCGCCGGTCTCGACGATCTGCAGCGCGCCGTCCTCGCCGTCGCCGACCGTGATCTCCTCGGGCAGGACCGGCCACAGGCCCCGCAGCGCCTCGATGTCGGAGTAGCGGTAATCCTCGTCCTTGCGGCTCGGCAGGGTCAGTTCGACGTTCATGCCGTCTCCTGAACCACGGCTTCGTAGCCCTCTTCCTCGAGCCTGAGCGCGAGATCGGGCCCGCCGGTCTTGACGATGCGACCGCCCGCCAGGACGTGGACATAGTCGGGCTTCACGTAGTCCAGCAGGCGCTGGTAGTGCGTGATCAGCAGCACCGCCTTGCCCGGCGCGCGCATGATCGCGTTGATCCCCTCGCCGCAGATGCGCAGCGCGTCGATGTCGAGGCCCGAGTCGGTCTCGTCGAGGATCGCCAGCTTGGGGTCGAGGATGCCCATCTGCACCATCTCGGCGCGCTTCTTCTCGCCGCCCGAGAAGCCGACGTTCACCGGACGCTTGAGCATGTCCATGTCCATGCGCAGCAGACCGGCTTTCTCCCTGGCGAGCTTGAGGAATTCGCCGCCCGAAAGCGGCTCTTCCCCGCGCCCCTTGCGCTGGGCATTGGCGGCCTCGCGCAGGAACTGGACGAAGGAGACGCCGGGGATCTCCACCGGGTACTGGAAGCCCAGGAACAGGCCCGCCGCCGCACGCTCGTGCGGCTCCATCTCGAGCAGGTCTTGACCGTCGAAATCCACCGAGCCGCCGGTCACCTCGTAGCCGGGCCGACCGCCGAGCGTGTAGCCCAGCGTCGACTTGCCGGCCCCGTTGGGACCCATGATGGCATGGATCTCGCCCGGATTGATGGTGAGCGACAGGCCCTTGAGGATCGGCTTGTCGGCGACGGTGGCCTGGAGGTTATCGATCTTGAGCATGGTTTATCCTTCGTCGCTCGCAAAGGCAGCGGCAGGGCGGGCACCCGCCTTCCTGCGCGCCGATCGCTTGTCGAACGGTACGTTGAGTTCGGCGTTGATGTCGCGGACCACGGTGTCGACGTTGCCGATCACTTCCTCTTCCGAGAAGCGCAGCACGCGGATCCCGACCTCGATCAGCTTGCGGTCCTGCAATTCGTTGACGTCCGGGTTGGAGTCCTCGGCGCTGATCTGCACCACGATCCAGCGCGAGGGGCAGGCGAAGTCGACGATGGTGGAGCCCACCACCGATTGGCGGATGAATTTCACCCCGCCGAGCTTCGATCCCGAAAGCTGCGCCCATAGCGCCTTCTGCGCCTCGGTCGGGTTGCGGCGCTGGTCGCGGGCCCGCTCCTTGAGCGTCTCCAGCCGCGCGCCGGTGAGGGCGAAGCTGGCCTTGACGTCCTTGGGCGCACTCTCGGCGCGGCTGATGCCCAAGGTCTTGCGGGCGGCGGTCATGGCTTCTTGTCCTTCGTCATTCATGTCCGGGGGAGTGGTCAGCCCACGCTGCCTTCCAGCGAGATACCCAGCAGCTTCTGCGCTTCGACCGCGAACTCCATCGGTAGCTGCTGCAGCACTTCCTTGGCGAAGCCGTTGACGATCAGCGCCACCGCCTGTTCGGTGTCGAGGCCGCGTTGCATGGCGTAGAACAGCTGGTCGTCGCTGATCTTGCTGGTGGTCGCCTCGTGCTCGATCTGCGCGCTGGGGTTGCGCACCTCGATGTACGGCACCGTATGCGCGCCGCATTCCTTGCCGAGCAGCAGCGAATCGCACTGGGTGAAGTTGCGCACGCCTTCGGCATTGGCCGCCACGCGCACCAGCCCGCGATAGGTGTTGTTGCTCTTGCCGGCCGAGATGCCCTTGGAGATGATCGTCGAGCGGCTTCCCTTGCCGTTGTGGATCATCTTGGTGCCGGTATCGGCCTGCTGGTGATTGTTGGTGACCGCGACCGAGTAGAACTCGCCGACCGAGTCCTCGCCGTTGAGGACGCAGCTGGGGTACTTCCAGGTCACCGCGGAGCCCGTCTCCACCTGCGTCCAGCTGATCTTGGAACGCGCGCCCTGGCACAGGCCGCGCTTCGTCACGAAGTTGTAGATGCCGCCCTTGCCCTCGGCATCGCCGGGATACCAGTTCTGGACGGTGGAATACTTGATCTCCGCATCCTCCAGCGCCACCAGCTCGACCACCGCGGCGTGGAGCTGGTTCTCGTCGCGCTGCGGGGCGGTGCAGCCTTCGAGGTAGGAGACGTAGCTGCCCTTCTCGGCGATGATCAGCGTGCGTTCGAACTGGCCGGTGTTCTCCGCATTGATGCGGAAATACGTGCTCAGCTCCATGGGGCAGCGCACGCCTTCGGGGATGTAGACGAAGGTGCCGTCCGAGAAGACCGCGCAGTTGAGCGCCGCGAAGTAGTTGTCGTGGACCGGCACGACACGGCCGAGCCACCTCCTCACCAGTTCGGGAAACTCGCGGATCGCCTCTGAGATCGAGCGGAAGATGACGCCCGCCTGCTCCAGCTCCTTGCGGAAGGTGGTCGCGACCGAAACCGAATCGAACACCGCGTCCACCGCGACCTTGCGCGCGCCTTCGACACCGGCGAGCACCTTCTGCTCCTCCAGCGGAATTCCCAGCTTCTCGTAGACGCGCAGGATCTCGGGATCGACCTCGTCGAGGCTGGCGGGGCCATCCTTCTTCTTGGGCGCGGCCCAGTAGTACGCCTCCTGGTAGTCGATCGGCAGGACGTCCAGCTTGGCCCAGTCGGGCGGGGTCATCTCCAGCCAGCGGGCATAGGCCTTGAGCCGCCAGTCGAGCATCCATTCGGGCTCGTCCTTCTTGGCAGAGATGAAGCGGATGGTGTCCTCGGACAGGCCCTTGGGACCGTATTCCTGCTCGATGTCCGCGACCCAGCCGTGCTCGTACTCGGCGACGCGGGCGGCGGCCTCGCGCGCGGCCTGGTCGCGCTCCGGGGCGTCCCGCTCGGGGGCCATGGGGATGGTTTCCTCGGTCATCTCAAACTTCCTCGACGAGCTGGGTCAGCGCCACCTGGGCGAGCGCGCCGCGCACGGCGGCGTTCACCTGCGGCCAATGGCTCCTGACGTTGCAGCAACCCTCCAGCGTGCAGTCGCTCTTGACGCGATCGAGGCAGGAGGTCAGCGCGATGGGCCCTTCCACCGCCTCGACAATGTCCGCAAGCGAAATCGTCGCCGGCGGGCGTGCGAGCCGCAGACCGCCACCCACGCCGCGCGACGAGCGCATCAGCCCGGCCGCCGAGAGCTTGCTCACCAGCTTCTGTACGGTGGGTGCCGGCAGGCCCGTCTCCTCCGCCAGCTGCGTCGCCGAGACACGCGCACGGCGTCCGCCGGCCTGCTCGATGAGCGAGCACGTGCCGCAATGCCGCGCCGCGGCGGACATGATGACGACGGCGTAGTCTGCCATGCTGGACAGGCGCATAAAAGGCGCTTTCGGTTCCTGCGACTAAATCGGAGCGATTTCTTCCGATTTCACGTAGTGCAGGTGCCGGGCGGTTTCAATGCCATTTTCCGCCGGATCTCATCCGCAGGCCGCAGCCATGCCGGAGGTGCCGGAAAAGCCGTCCGCCGGGCGACCGGAGCACGACACTGGCGAAAAAAGAAGAGAGCCGCCCAAGACATTTCGCAGCAACCAAGAGGCTGAAAAAAAGGCGGTTCCCAGCCGAAGCCTGGAACCGCCTTGAGTTGATAAAGAACTCGAGCGCATCCCGCTACGAGCCCTTCGGGTCGCGGGTTTCATTTATGCTCCGGCCGGTTCGATTCATTGTATAAACGCGACATGAACGGGTCCCTCCCGAGCCTAACGGGCTTTTTCATGCGCCGCTGCGGGTCGAGGAAGCGTTTGAGCCGGTGCCCCGGTGTCGTTATGCGGACTTGTGCTCTATCCGTTGCTCCGACCCGCCCTTTTCCGACTCGATGCCGAGACGGCCCATGGCCTCGCGCTCAAGGCCCTGGCCCTCTCCGGACGCCGACGACCCCT
Source organism: Novosphingobium soli (assembly GCF_042432915.1). NCBI lineage: Bacteria > Pseudomonadati > Pseudomonadota > Alphaproteobacteria > Sphingomonadales > Sphingomonadaceae > Novosphingobium > Novosphingobium soli. Next base: position 128,952 of record NZ_JBHLWK010000008.1, on the reverse strand, counting down.
CGATTCGCCGCCGGAGTTCCGCTGTGAGGTGGCGGGGCTTGCCTTCCCCAATCCGGTCGGGATGGCGGCGGGCTTCGACAAGGACGCGCAGGTGCCAGACGCCCTCCTCGGCCTGGGCTTCGGCTTTGCGGAAGTGGGATCGATCACCCCGCTGCCGCAGCCCGGTAATCCGCGCCCCCGCCTGTTCCGCCTGGTCGAGGACGGTGCGGTGATCAACCGCATGGGCTTCAACAACGGCGGCGCCGAGGCGGCCCTGCGCCGGTTGCGCGCCCGCGCGGCGCGACCGGGCATCGTCGGCGTCAACGTCGGCGCCAACAAGGACTCGCACGATCGGGTGGCGGACTACGCTACGATGGCGCGCCTGGCCGCGCCTGTGGCCGGCTACCTTGCGGTCAACATCTCCAGCCCCAACACTCCCGGGCTGCGGGCGCTGCAGGACGAATCGGCGCTGACCGGCCTGCTCGACGCCGTGATCGAGGCGCGCGACGCGGCGTGCGGGGCAGGGCGGCGGCCGCCGGTTTTCCTCAAGGTGGCGCCCGATCTCGAGCCCGCGGACATCGACGCCATCGCCCGTATCGCCATCGAACGGCGCCTCGGCGCGCTGATCGTGTCGAACACCACGATCACCCGGCCTGCGCTCGCCTCGCGGCACCGGGAGGAAGCCGGCGGGCTTTCGGGTGCGCCTCTGCGCGATCTTGCCCAGCAGCGCCTGCGCGACTTTCGCAAGGCGACGGGCGGGGCTGTGCCGCTGGTGGGGGTGGGCGGGATCGCCACTGCCAAGGACGCCTGGGCCCGCATCCGCGCCGGCGCGAGCCTGGTCCAGCTCTACTCTGCGATGGTCTACGAAGGACCGGGCATCGCCCGCTCCATCGGCCGCGGCCTTGCCGCGCTGATGCGCCGCGATGGCTTCACCTCGATTGCAGAGGCGGTGGGAAGCGAATAAGCCTCGCGGCGATGTCGAGACGCCTGACCTCGGGGATCTTCGCCCCGCTCGCCCCGCTGTTCCTGGCTCTGTCGGGCTGCGCCGCCGGCACCGCCACCGCTCCCGCGCCGCGCGTGGATGCTGCCGAGCCTGCCGTCTTCGATGCCGGCATGGTGAGTGCGGCAGACCCGCGCGCGGCAGAGGCCGGGGCGCAGATCCTGCGGCTCGGCGGCAGCGCCAGCGACGCCGCGATCGCGACCATGCTCGCGCTGACGGTGGTGGAGCCGCAGAGCTCGGGCATCGGTGGCGGCGGATTCCTCATGCTCGGCGACGCCAAGGGCGCGGTGGAATCGTGGGACGGCCGGGAAACGGCTCCCGCCGCGGCGACCCCCCGGCGCTTCCTCGACGCGCAAGGCCGCCCGCTGCCCTTCCGCACCGCCGTCGTCGGGGGGCGCAGCGTCGGCGTCCCCGGGAACATAGCGCTGGCTGCCCGCATCCATGCCGAGCACGGGCGGCTGCCCTGGGCCGATCTGTTCCAGCCCGCGATTCACCTCGCGCGCGAAGGGTTCGCGCTGTCGCCGCGTGGCTTCCAGTATCTGGCCCGGCAGCCCGACACGGGTGGCCACGACCCGCAGGCCCGCGCGATCTTCTACGGCGTCGACGGCAAGCCGCTCCCGGTGGGCACGACCATCCGCAATCCCGCGCTCGCCGGTACGCTGGAGACGCTGGCGGCGAAAGGCGCCGGGGCGTTCTACAAGGGCGACCTGGCGCGCGAGATCGCCGCAAGGGTCGCTGGCGAGACGCCCTCGGACGGCAAGATGACCGAGGCCGACATCGCCGCCTTCGCGGCGCGGCAGCGCCCCGGCGTCTGCGCACCGTACCGCGCCTATCGGATCTGCAGCATGGGACCGCCGTCCTCGGGCGCGACGACCGTCCTGGCGACGCTGTTGCAGCTGGAGCGCTTCGACCTCGCCGGGCTCGGGCCCGACTCCCCCGTGGCGTGGCACCTGATCGCCGAATCGGAGCGGCTCGCCTACGCCGACCGCGAGCTGTTCCTGGCCGACCCGGACTTCGTCGGCGTGCCGGTGGCGCAGCTGCTCGATCCCGCCTACCTGCGGCGCCGGGGCGCACTGATCTCCGCCGAGCGCACGATGGCCCAAGTGTCCGCAGGCCTTCCCGCACCGGGGCTGGCGCGCGGCGAGGGGCCGGAGGAGCACGGGACCTCGCACTTCGTGGTCGTCGACCGGCAGGGCGATGTCGCCTCGTGGACATCGACGATCGAGAGCGCCTTCGGCTCGGGCATCATGGTGGGCGGGTTCTATCTCAACAACGAGCTGACCGATTTCAGCTTCGTGCCCGAGAAGGACGGCAGGCCCGTCGCCAACCGGGTCGAGGGCGGCAAGCGGCCGCGCAGCTCCATGGCGCCGACGATCGTCTACGGCCCGGACGGCAAGCTGCTGCTGGTGGTGGGCGCCGCGGGCGGGGCGACCATCCCGGTACAGGTGGCGCGTGCGCTGATCGGCGTGCTCGACTGGAAGCTGCCGATCGACACGGCGCTGGCCCTGCCCGTGCTCTTCGCGCCGGGGGATACCGTCAACGTCGAGAAGGGTTCGCGGCTGGAGGCGATGATCCCGGCACTGACGGCGCTGGGCCATGCTTCGGTCCAGGCGGTCGAGATGCCGCTCAAGACCAATGCCGTGATGGTCGTGGATGGGAGGCTCGTCGGCGCCGGGGACCCGCGCAGCGAAGGCGTGGCGGTGGCGCAATAGCCACGGTTGCCGCAACCGGCGCCGAGCCCTAGACGTTGCCTCGGGACGAGATGCTGAGAGGACGACGCGCCGTGATGGAACTTGCCGATTTCGATCGCAGCGCGAGCGTCGTGTCGCTGTTCCTCGCCCGGGCCGATGCCCTGGGCGAGGTGCCCATGTTGTGGGCGAAGCGCGAGGGGCGGTGGCAGGCGATCACCTGGGCCGAAGCGGCGCGGCGCGTCAGCCTCATCGCGGCATCGCTGCGCCGGCTGGGGCTCCATGCCGGAGACCGCGTGCTCATCGTCTCGGAGAACCGTCCCGAATGGTGCCTGGCCGATCTGGCGATCATGGCGGCGGGCTGCGTCACCGTGCCCACCTACACGACCAACACCACGCGCGACCACATCCACATCCTGGAGAATTCGGGCGCGCGCGCCGCGATCGTCTCCAACACCAAGCTGGGCCGCGCCTTGCTGCCCGGGGTCGTGCAGACCGACCTGTGCCGGCACGTCATCGGAATGGAGCCCCTGGTGCCGATGCAGGGCGGCGCCTACGAGACCCACCTGTGGGACGAACTGCTCGCCGGCGATGCCGCCTCGGCCCGCGCCGAGGTGGACCGGCGCGTGGCCGGCATGCGCCGCGAGGACCTCGCCTGCATCATCTACACCAGCGGCACCGGCGGCGCTCCGCGCGGGGTGCGCCAGCACCACGGCATGCTGCTCTCCAACGTCGCGGGCGCAGCGCAGATCATCGCCGAGGACTTCGGCTGGGACAAGGGTGGCGACAGCCGCGACAGGCGCGAGATCTTCCTCTCGTTTCTGCCGCTGAGCCACGCCTACGAGCATACCGGCGGCCAGCTCCTGCCGATCGGACTGGGTGGGCAGATCTACTATGCCGAGGGCCTGGAGAAGCTCGCCGCCAACATCGAGGAGGTCCGTCCCACGGTGATGGTGGTCGTGCCGCGCCTCTTCGAGGTGCTGCGCACGCGCATCATGAAGCAGATCGAGAAGCAGGGCGCCGTCGCCAACCGGTTGATGGAATGGGCGGTCGGTGGCGGCTTGCGGCGCGAGACCGGCAAGCGCTCGCTCCTCGACTACCCGCTCGATCTCGTGATCGAGCGCACGCTGCGACCCAAGATCCGCTCGCGCTTCGGGGGCCGGATGAAGGCGATGGTCTCGGGCGGGGCGCCGCTCAATCCCGAGATCGGGGTGTTCTTCCAGGCCATGGGGCTGACGCTGCTGCAGGGCTACGGCCAGACCGAGGCCGGCCCGATCATCAGCTGCAACCGGCCCGCCGCCGGCGTCAAGTTCGACACCGTCGGTCCGCCGCTGCGCGGTGTCGATCTTCGCATCGCCGAGGACGGCGAGATCCTGGTCCGCGGCGAGCTGGTGATGGCGGGGTACTGGCAGAACGAGGCCGCGACGGCGAACGTGCTGAAGGGGGGCTGGCTGCACACGGGCGACATCGGCTACATCGACGACCGCGGGCGCATCGCCATCACCGACCGCAAGAAGGACATGATCGTCAACGACAAGGGCGACAACGTCTCGCCCCAGAAGGTCGAATCGATGCTCACGCTCCAGCCGGAGATCGCGCAGGCCATGGTCTCGGGTGACCGCCGGCCCTACATCGTCGGCCTGGTGGTGCCCGATGCCGATTGGGCGCTGGAGTGGGCGCGCGAGAACGGCGAACATTTCGACTGCCCGCGATTGCAGGATCTGCCCGCGTTCCGCGCCGCGATCCGAAGTGCGATCGACCGGGTCAACGTCGATCTCTCGGTAATCGAGAAGGTGCGACAGTTCACGTTCGCGGACGAGCCGTTCTCGATCGAGAACGAGGAGATGACCCCCAGCCTCAAGATCCGGCGGCACAAGCTCAAGGAACGGTACGCAGCGCGGCTCGACGCGCTCTATCGCGGGTGACCCTGGCGCGCCGGATCGGGATCGTCGGCAGCGGACGGGTGGCGCGGGCGCTCGCGCGCGGACTTGGCGCGCATTCGGCCGCGGCGCCGCTGCTGTGGGGACGCACGGTGCAGCGGGCCCAGGAGGCGGCCGCATCGCAGGGGTGGACCGCGGTGCAGGGATTGCACGAACTCGTCGAGGCCTGCGACCTCATCGCGCTGGCGGTGTCCGACGACGCCGTGCAGGGCGTCGTGACGGAACTGTCGGAGCTGCCGTTTCCAGCCGACCGGGCCGCGCTGGTCTTCCATGTCAGCGGCGCGCGCGGCGTGGCGGTGCTCGACCCGCTGCGATCACAGGGCGTGCGGACCGCGGCCATCCATCCGGTCATGACCTTCACCGGGGATCACGAGCTCGAACGCGGCCGCCTGGTAGGCGCGCGCTTCGCCGTCACGGCGAGCGGCCGCGCGGCTTTGGAGGGGGCGCGGGCGGTGGTGGCGGCGCTTGGCGGTGTCTTTGTGGAGATCGCGGAGGCGGACCGGGCGCTCTATCATGCGGCGCTGTGTCATGGGGCGAACCACCTGGTCACGCTGCTGTCCGGTGCGATGGAGGGCCTTGCCGCAGCCGGCGTGGCGCAGCCCGGGGCGCTGCTGGCGCCGCTGGTCCACGCGGCGCTGGAGAACACGCTGGAGCAAGGGTTCGGAGCGCTTTCGGGGCCACTTTTGCGTGGAGATTCAGGGACCATAGCGGGCCATCTGGCGGCGCTGGAGGCGACCTCTCCGGCGCTGCAGGAGGCGTACCGGGCCATGGCGCGGGCGACGCTGGAGGGCCTGGAGGGTCGCGAAACCGCGGAGTTGCGGGCGCTGCTAGGCGCCGGGCGGCCCGGGCGCGGCGGGGCCGTCGATGCGGAAGCGGGCTCCGGACGATGACAATAGGAGCGCAATAGCGCCGCCATAAGCCCCCATCAGCGACACCGCGATGGCGAGGCCGAGCCCGGTCCCGCCGCGCTCCCGCTTGCTGGTGAAGAACGGCTCGAACACGCGCTCCCTGTCGCTTTCGGGCACGCCGGGGCCGTCGTCGAGAAGGTCGATGAAAACGCGCCCTTCGCGGGCCGAAACGGTGGCACACAGGTGGGTGGCGCCGGCCTGTCGGGCGTTTTCGGCCAGGATCATCAGCACCGTCTCGAGCGCGCCGGCATCGGCGGCCATCGGCGGCACCTTCCCGACCTGCGTGGCGGCGAGGGTGAAGCGATCTCCCGACACCCCGTCCGCCACCGCGGCCAGCACGTCGCCGGCCTGGCACCGCGCGCCCCGCTCGCCCACCAGCACGTCGGCGCGGGCGAGCTCCATCAGCCGCCGCACCAGCCGCGAGAGCCGCTCCGCATCGGCGGCCATGTTGGCGAGGAATCGCTCGCGCTCGGCCGGGGCCATCGCCGCGCCATGGTCCTGCAGCAGCTCGATCGCGCCGGAGATGCCCGCCAGCGGCGTCTTGAACTCGTGGCTGAGCGCCGAGGCGAAGTCCTTGAGATAGCGCGAGCGCGTCTCGATGCTGCGCGCCATCTGCGCGAAGTCCTCGAACAGCGCGTGGATCTCCACCACCTGCAGCGTCGGCCGTCGGGCATCGACGCGGTGGCCCGAGGCCAGTTCGCGGGTGGCGCGGCTGAGCGCCTCCATCGGCCGCACGATCGCGCGCGAGAGCACGCCGGTCAGTCCCACCAGCATGAGGAAGATCGCGACGATCCCCAGCACGATCTTGCCGCGATCCTCGTAGAGGCCGAGGAACAGCGCCCGCGGCGAGCGCGAGAGCAGGAGCACGCCGACCACCTTGCCGCCCACCGTCACGGGGCGCGCATGATGCAACCGGATGCCCGCCGCCCGGCTCAGCCACTCGAGCGGATAGCGCCCGCCGTAGCCGGCGTTCTCGCGCAGCACGGTCACCGCGCTCCCGCCCAGCGCCGCGCGCACTTCGGGCAGCGCCGCCAGACTGCGGCCCGCCTCGCGTCCGTTGAGCACCACGCCGCGCGCATCCAGCATCACGATGGAGGCGAGCGTCGTCACCTTGGTCTGCTGGAAGGCGGGCATCATGCGGCGCGCCAGCGCCAGCGCGGCACGGTCGGGACCGCCACCCGCCGGCACGGCCGCCGGACGCGGCGGCAGCACCGGGGAGGAGCGCAGGTCCACCTCGGTCGGACGGTCGTGGTAGCGCGCGGGCGGCGATGGCGGGGGCCCCTGGATCGCGATCCCTTCCGCCACCACCGAGGCCGCGGCGGCGAGGGCGGCGCCCTGCGCCACCAGCTCGGCCTCGGTCCGGCGCACCAGCGCGTTCTCGTAGACGCGCAGGAAGATCGCTCCCACGCCCGGCAGTGCCGCCACGAACACCAGGGTGCCGAGCAGGATCGTGCGCAGCCGCAGCACCGGCCAGTGCCGCGCCACCCAGGCCTTGAATCGGGCGCTTATCCGGGCGCTCATGCGGGCACTCATCCGGGCGCCGGCGCTCCGCAGCGGCCGATGCGGTAGCCGATGCCGGCGCGGGTCTCCACCAGGTCGGTGCCGCCCGCCTCGGCGAACTTGCGGCGCAGGTTGCGCACGTGGCTGTCGATCGTGCGGTCGGTCAGCGCGAAGCCGGGCCCCCGAACGCGGTCGATGATCTGGTCGCGCGAGAAGATCCGCGAGGGCGCCGTCAGCAGCGTGCGCAGGATGGTGAACTCGGTGACGGTCAGGGGCACCTCGCGCCCGTCCCACTGCGCCGTCCAGCTCTCCGGGTCGAGCGCGAGCAGCCCGTGGCGCAGGACCGGGGCGGCGTCGGTCGCAGGCGGCGGTGCGGCGGTGCGGCGCAGAATCGCCATGGCGCGCGCCACCACCTCGCGCGGGGAGAACGGCTTGACCACGTAGTCGTCGCCGCCGAGCTCGATTCCCAGCACCCGGTCGATCTCGTCATCGCGCGAGGAGAGGAAGAAGATCGGCACCTGGCTGGTCGCGCGCAGCCGGCGGCAGACCTCCAGCCCGTCCATCCGCGGCATGTTGATGTCGAGCACCACCAGGTCCGGGCACCGCTGCTCGACCCGGGCGAGCGCCTCCTCGCCATCTCCGGCCTCGATCGTCTCGAGCCCCGCCTTGCCGAAGGCGAAGACGAGGAGCTGGCGGATGTGGGGATCGTCGTCGACGACCAGGATGGTGCTGGGCATGGGGCCCATCATCGCTTCGCGACTGCCGCTGTCAACGCAGCGCCGCGCGTCGAAGAGGCCTTCGCCGCGGGCGCCGGGGCAGGCACCGAAGCCGGGGCAGGAGTGGCGGCCGGAGCAGTGGTCGGGGCAGGGGCCGGAACAGTGGCCGGAACAGTGGCCGGAACAGGGCCCGCAACAGGGGCGGCAACAGGGGCCGCCGCCGAGGTGGGCGCGGCGACCGGCGGAGGCAGCAGGGTGCCGTCGCAGTTGCGCGGCCCGGGGGAAAGGGGCAGCGGCCGGAGCTGCGCGGCCAGCGCCCGGGCCCGCTGCAAGCGCCATTGGCCGCGCAGCGTCCAGCCGAGGCGCTGCTCGCGCTCCATCCGGTCGAGCAGGGTCATGCGCGTGGCCTGGACCCGCGCGCGGAACGCCGGTGCCAGCCCGCGCCGCGCTTCGAGCCGCAGCAGCGGGAGCACGGCGGGATCGCCGAGCGCCGTCAGGTGGCACAAGTCGAGCGCGGCGCCGCGCCCGCCGACCTCGCGCGCATGGGCCACGTTCCAGCGGGCGGAGACAGCACCGAGGTCGACGAAGCTGGCCGTGGTCAGCACCAGCGCGGCCGCGGCGCAGTTGACGTTGATGAGCCAGGCGGCGCTGCGGCCGCGCAGGAGCCGCCAGCAGATCGCACCCAGCCCGAAGGCGACGAGCGCCATCCAGGCGAGCGCCGCGATCCGCAGCGGCGTCAGCGAATAGGCCTCCACGTAGGCGATCGTGCGCAGCATGGAGGAGCCGACGAGCACAACGTTCTGGATTACCCACAGGGTCACCAGCCGCCGGATCGCCGGGGAGCGCGCGGTGTCGCTGCCCGGGCGCAACGTCACCAGCACGAAGAGCGCCGCCAGCAGCGCCGTCGCCACCAGCGGGTAGGCGCCGCGGTGCGCGTAGTCCGCCAGCGTCACGCCCGCGGGCAGCGGCGCGAGCCCGCCGAGATAGGCGAGGTCGAGCAGGTTCTGCACCGCGAAGAGCAGGTTGAAGAGCACCAACGACAGCCGCACCGAGGCCACCGAGACGCCGGGCAGCGGCATGTCCGGGGCCGCGCCGGGCGAGGGCAGCAGGCGCCGGGCGAGGGCCGGGCGCAGCAGGCTCCACGCCATCGTGAACAGCAGCGTCCAGAGCGCCGCCCGCACGACGATGTCGGGCGAGACGAAGGCCTCCAGCAGCGAGGAGACGGTTCGCTCGAACACCGGGTTGGCGGCGGAGAACAGCACCAGGAACACCGCGAGGCCCGCCAGCGGCAGGGCGAGGAGCCCGATCCAGGCCCGCAGCCCGCCACCGTTTCGCCGCCGCACGGTGCCGACGCGCGAGAGGCGCGACAGGTCGAGGAGGGGACCGAACGGCGCGCGCAGGCCCTGCCAGGCGAGCCGCTGCGCCCAGCGCCAGCCATCGTCGAAGCGGCCGGTGCGCGGCAGCAGCGCCGCCATGCCCGCCGCCAGCCAGAACAGGCACCAGGCCAGGGGGCCGGGATCGAAGGCGAGCGCCGAGGCGAAGACGGTCGACGCGGCCATCGCCGCCAGCGCCCGCCTGTCGCGCCGCACCGCCGGGTGGCCGGCGAGCAGCGCGGCGACGAGCGCCAGCGCGAGGACGCCGAAGCTGCTGCCGTGGAACTGGCGCTGGTAGAACATCCAGTCCCCGAGCGCGACGACGAGGAGGGCCGGCGCCAGCTTCCAGCGGAAGGTCGCGGCCGGCGGGGCGGTGGTATCCATGGCGTCTCTCCCTGTAGGACGGGAGGAACCATGCGCTTGCAGGCAAGCAGGCGGTGGGCGGGGACCTGCGGATTGTCCGCGCAGGCGCCATGCAGGAGCGGTGCAGCGGGGAGCGCGGCCCGGGGAGTGCGGCCCGGAGAGCGCAGGCCGCCGCGCGCGGTGGTTTTCATTGACAGGGGGATGCTGAGTGATAGCGCTAGCATCCGCGTCTTCAAGCATTCAAAGCGTGCAACCAAGGAGAGAGGGTGTGAAGCTGGATCGTCGACAGGCCCTGGCGGCCGCAGCAGGCGCGGCGTCGTTCGCCGCAGTCGCCGGAGGGGGCGAGCAGGCGCTGGCAGCGCCCAGCAAGCCGGGCGGCGCGACCCCCGGGGCGGCCCCGGAGGCCGAGCGCGTGTACAAGCGCGGGTTCGACAACCAGCGCATCGCCGACCTCGGCGACGGCACGTTCCTCAACCCGCTGATGGCGGGCGATCATCCCGACCCTTCGATCATGAAGGACGGCGACGATTACTACATGACCTTCTCCACCTTCGATTCCTACCCGGGGCTGGTGGTCTGGCACTCGCGCGACCTGGTGAACTGGCAGCCCAAGGTCGCCACGCTGACCAAGAACGTGGGATCGGTGTGGGCGCCGGACATCTGCCGGCACAACGGGCGGTACTTCATCTACTTCCCCGCCAAGGCGAGCCCCAACGCCAACTACGTGATCTGGGCCGATCGCATCGAGGGCCCGTGGAGCGATCCCATCGACCTCGGCCTGCCCGACCACATCGACCCGGGTCATGCCGTGGGCGAGGATGGATCGCGCTGGCTGTTCCTCTCGGGCGGCGATCGCATCCGGCTGAGCGCGGACGGCCTCTCCACCGTGGGCAAGGTCGAGCACGTCTACGATCCGTGGCACTACCCCGAGGACTGGGACGTCGAGGGCTTCTCTCCGGAAGGTCCCAAGATCGTGCGCCACGGCGCGTACTACTACCTCATCACCGCGGTCGGCGGCACCGCGGGCCCGCCCACCGGCCACATGGTCATCGCGGCGCGCTCGCGCTCGATCCACGGCCCCTGGGAGAACTGCCCGCACAATCCCATCGTGCGCACGGTCGACAAGGCCGAGGCCTGGTGGTCGCGCGGCCATGCCACGCTGTTCGAGGGGCCCGGCGGCGACTGGTGGTCGGTCTATCACGGCTTCGAGCGCGACTACTGGACGCTCGGACGCCAGACGCTGCTGGACCCGGTGACCTGGACCGACGATGGCTGGTTCCGGATGGAAGGCGGCGACCTGTCGCGGCCGATCAAGGCGCCCCGCGGCGGCAGCAAGTCGGGCCCGCACGGCATGCCGCTGACCGATCCGTTCACGACGCTGGAGCTGGGGCGGCGCTGGAACTTCTTCCGCCCCTCGCCGCAGGAGGCCGAGCGCGCGCGCGTGGCCGGCGGGACGCTGCACCTGAAGGCCAGCGGGACGGCGCCGGTCAATTCCTCGCCGCTGCTGCTGATCGCCGGCGACCGGGCCTACGAGTTCCAGTGCGAGATCGAGATCGACCCGGGCACGACCGCGGGGCTGCTGCTGTTCTACGACCAGCAGCTCTACTGCGGGCTCGGCTTCGACACGGACCGCTTCGTGACGCACCAGTACGGCATGGAGCGCGGCCGGCCGGCGAACTACCACGGCCGCCGCATGCTGATGCGCCTGCGCAACGACCGGCACATCGTCTCCTTCCACACCAGCGGCGATGGCGGCAAGACGTGGAAGCGCTTCGACCGCGGCATGGAGGTCTCCGGCTACCACCACAACGTGCGCGGCGGCTTCCTGATGCTGCGCCCGGGCCTCTACGCGGCAGGAGAGGGCGAGGCGCGCTTCCGCAACTTCACCTTCCGCGCGCTCTGAGCGCGTCCCGCCCGGACCTGCGGGGCCTGGCCTCGCAGGTTCGGGCCTCGCAGGTCCGGGCCTGGCGACGCCATGAAAAAAGGGGCCGCGGTTTCCCGCGACCCCATTTTTTTCGGTGCCGAAGTTCGGGAAGCGATCAGCGCTTCGAGAACTGGAAGCTGCGGCGGGCCTTGGCGCGGCCGTACTTCTTGCGCTCGACGACGCGCGGGTCGCGGGTCAGGAAGCCGGCGGCCTTGACGGCGGCGCGCAGCGCCGGCTCGTACTTGGCGAGGGCCTGGGCGATGCCGTGCTTCACGGCGCCGGCCTGGCCCGACAGGCCACCACCCTTGACGGTGGCGATCACGTCGTACTGCTCTTCGCGACCGGCGACCTGGAAGGTCTGGTTGATCACCAGGCGCAGGGTCGGACGCGCGAAGTAGACTTCCTGGTCGCGGCCGTTGACGGTGATCTTGCCCGAGCCGGGCTTGATCCACACGCGGGCGACGGCGTCCTTGCGGCGGCCGGTGGCGTAGGCGCGGCCCTGGGCGTCGATCTGCTGCTCACGCAGCGGGGCGTTCGACACGACCGGGGTGGCGGCAAAGGTCTCGTCGGCCACGGTCACGTCGCCGGTGATGTCCTTGAGGTCGGACAGGCTCTGGACGGTATCGGTATCGGACATTACGCGCCCACCTTGTTCTTGCGGTTCATGGAAGCGACGTCGAGCGCTTCGGGCTGGGTGCCGCCGTGCGGGTGCTCGGCGCCGCCGTACACGTGCAGGGCGCGCATCTGGTCACGGCCCAGCGGGCCGCGCGGGATCATGCGCTCCACGGCCTTCTCGAGCACGCGCTCGGGGAAGCGACCGGCGAGGACCTTGTCCGCGGTGACTTCCTTGATGCCGCCGGCATAGCCGGTGTGCTTGTAGTAGGTCTGCTGCTTCAGCTTGTTGCCGGTGAAGCGGACCTTCTCGGCGTTGATGACGACGACGTGGTCGCCGCAATCGACGTGCGGGGTGAAGCTCGGCTTGTGCTTGCCGCGCAGGAGGTCGGCGATGACGACCGCGAGGCGGCCGACCACCAGACCTTCGGCATCGATCAGATGCCACTTCTTCTCCACCTCGGCCGGCTTGATCGACCGGGTGACCTTCGTGAGCGCCTTCATGGCTGGTCTATCCCTATATGCGTGCGCCAGCCACGGGAGCGAATCCCCGGAAAGCGCGGAAGGCGGCCAAATCGTCGAAAGCGGCCGGCAAGTCAAGCAGTGCGCGGCTTTCCAGAGAGGTAAAATGATACCTCCGGGCAAAGCTCACCCCCGCCGGCCCAGCGCATGCGCGCCCCAGACGGTGGCGGCGACGAGCAGGGCGCCGCAGAGCTGGTGCGCCACCGCGATCCATAGCGTGACGCCGGACCATACGGTGAAGATGCCCAGCAGCACCTGCGTCCCGAAGGCGCTGTGCACGGCGACCGAGGCGAGCCGCTGGCGGGCCGCCCGCAGCCGCCGGCCCATCGCCACCAGCACCGCCACCACCGCCCAGGCCCACCAGCGGTGGACGAAGTGCGTCAGGTAGGGATCGTTGACCAAGGCGGAGAGCGCGCCGCGGGCCCACTCGACGCCTTCGGGGAAGAACCGGCCTTGCATCAGCGGCCAGGCGTCCCAGCGGAACCAGCCGCCCCCCGCCACCACGCCGGAGCGCAAGCCCGCGACCATCGCCCCCATGAACAGCTGGAAGGCCAGCATGGCGAGCGCCAGCGCGCCGAAGCCGGTCAGCCGCGCGCGCGGCTCGCCGCGCCCGAGCGCCCTGAGGTCGAGCGCGGTCCACACCAGCCCGCCCAGCGTGAACAGCGCCACCAGCAGGTGCGCGGCGAGGCGGAAGTGGCTCACGCGGTCGAGCGCCTCCGGGCTGAGGCCCGAGGACACCATCCACCAGCCGACCACGCCCTGCAGCCCGCCGAGCGCCAGCAGCGCCAGCAGCCGCGGCTTGTAGCCGCCCGGGATGGTGCGCTTGTACCAGAACCACGCGAGCGGCAGCGCGAAGACGAGGCCGATCACCCGGGCCAGCAGCCGGTGGACCCACTCCCAGAAGTAGATGAACTTGTACTGCGCCAGCGTCATGCCGGCGGGACCGTTGACCTCCAGGTACTGGGGGATCTGGCGGTAGCGTGCGAACTCGGCCTGCCACTGCGCGTCGGTGAGCGGCGGCAAGGCGCCGGTGATCGGCTTCCACTGCGTGATCGAGAGGCCCGATTCGGTCAGGCGGGTGATCCCGCCCACCGCCACGATCAGCACCACCAGCGCGGCGACGCTCAGCAGCCATCGAACCATCGGGGCGATATCGTCACTGGTCCCGATGATCGGGCGGCCGTCGTTCACTCTCATGCGCCTGCTTCTTTCGTCATGGCCGCGTTTCCTGCGTTTTCGCGCCGGAATGCGCAAGCCTTGCGTCGTTCGGCCGTGTCGATGGCGAGTCAGGCCTTGAATGATGTTACAGTGTTACATACATGGCCCGCATGCGCAGTGCCCTCCTTGCGATTCGTGATCGTCTCGACCGTGCCGGAATCCTCCTGAGTGGCCTGTGCGCCGTGCATTGCGTGCTGGGCGTGGTCCTGGTCGGCGTGCTCGGACTGGGCGGGGAGGCGCTGCTCGCGCCCGAGATCCACCGCATCGGCCTCGGGCTTGCGCTGGGCGTCGGCCTCGTCTCGCTCGGCTTCGGCGTGCTGCGCCACGGGCGCATCGCCCCGCTGGTGATCGGCGGCCTCGGTCTCTCGCTGATGGCCGCGGCGCTGCTCGTCGGCCACGGCCTTCCCGAAGCGGTGCTGACGATCCTGGGCGTGGCGCTCGTCGCGCTGGCACACATTCGGAACTTGCACGCCGCCTGCTGAGCGCTATTTCGCGGGCATGGCCGACGAACTCCTGCTCACCGTCAACGGCGAACCGCGCCGCATCGCCCCCGGTTCCAGCGTGGCGGAACTGGTGGCGCAGATCGGGCTGGACCCGCAGAAGGTGGCCGTCGAGCGCAACGGCGAGATCGCGCCGCGCTCGACGCTGGCGGACGTCATCCTGGCCGATGGCGACGTGCTCGAGATCGTCCACTTCGTGGGCGGCGGCTGACCCTCGCGTCCGCCGATCTTCCCTCCTCCGCTCCCCGAAAGGACGCGCTTCGTGACCGAAACCCCCGCCGATACCTGGACCGTTGCAGGACGCACCTTCACTTCGCGCCTGATCGTCGGCACCGGCAAGTACAAGGATTTCGCGCAGAACGCGGCGGCCGTGGCCGCCTCGGGCGCCGAGATCGTCACCGTCGCGGTGCGCCGCGTCAACGTGTCCGATCCCAAGGCGCCGATGCTGACGGACTTCATCGATCCCAAGACGATCACCTATCTTCCTAACACCGCCGGCTGCTTCAACGCCGACGAGGCGGTGCGCACCCTGCGCCTGGCGCGTGAGGCGGGCGGATGGGACCTGGTCAAGCTGGAGGTGCTGGGCGAGGCGCGCACGCTCTATCCCGACATGCGCGAGACGCTGAAGGCGACCGAGGTGCTCGCGGGAGAGGGCTTCGCGCCGATGGTCTACTGCGCCGACGATCCGATCGCCGCGCGCCAGCTGGAAGATGCCGGCGCGGTGGCGATCATGCCGCTGGGCGCGCCGATCGGCTCGGGGCTGGGCATCCAGAACAAGGTCACCATCCGCCTGATCGTGGAGGGTGCCAAGGTGCCGGTGCTGGTCGACGCCGGGGTCGGCACCGCCTCCGATGCCGCCGTGGCGATGGAGCTGGGCTGCGACGGCGTGCTGATGAACACCGCCATCGCCGAGGCGCGCGACCCGGTGCGCATGGCCCGCGCGATGCGGCTGGCGGTCGAGGCCGGCCGGGACGCATACCTGGCCGGCCGCATGCCGACGCGCCGCTACGCCGATCCGTCGAGCCCGCTCGCCGGCCTCATCTGACGGCCAGCGGGCTCAGCCCGCGCGGCGCTCTTCCTGCCGGATGTCCTCGCGCACCTCGCGTGCCGAGGCTTCGGAGACGCGGTCGACCCGGCGGTCGCGCCGCCAGTAGCTGAACGTCGCGTAGGCAATGGCAAGCCCGAGCAGAATCGGCCCGCCGATGATGACGAAGGCCCAAAGAATTTCCATGGCGTCTCTCCTCGCCGCCCCTCCAGGTACTTGTGAGGAATGCCGGGGAGCCGGCAAACGTTCCCGCCCGGCCGCATCGCCGGCCTCTCGGCCTTGCGCTTCCTTTCCGCACGGCTGCATGGCAGTTGGGTCCGGCCTGGCTCGCCGCGGCATCTCGCAGCTTCCCGCGGCGCTTGTCGGTCCGCGAGCCGGCCTTCTACCCCGGGTTCATCGACAAGGAAGCGGCCTGGTCCTCGGCGGTGTCGGCGGGGGCGGTGCCGGTGTCGGTGTCGGCGGGGGCGGGGGCTGCATCCTTGCGCGCCTTGGCAACCAGTTCGTGGACGTAGTCCAGCTTGGCCACGATCGCGTCCGACAGGTGGAAGGGGTAGAGGTCCGGCTGCCCCATGGAGCGGTTGATCGCGTTCATCGCGAAGGACAGCGGGCCCATCTGCTCCACCAGCGCCGCGGTGTCGGCGGTGTAGGGATCGAAGTCCAGCTCCACTTCCAGCGCCGCCGCTTCGCCCGGGAGCGCCGCCAGCGACAGGTCGAACCCCCCGGCGGTCGCCAGCACGTCGACGATGTGGAGGTAGTGGGCGAAAGTCTCGGCGAAGTCCTCCCACGGGTGCATCGTGGCGTAGAAGCTGACGAAGTCGTCGGTCCAGACCTTGTTGCCGCCGTCCGAGTAGTGCGCCTTCATCGCCTCCTGGTAGTCCATCCGCTCGTCGCCGAAGACCTTGCGGAAGGCTTCGACCTCGACGATATCGGGCTCCACCAGGCGCGACCAGTAGTGATGCCCGACCTCGTGGCGGAAGTGCCCCAGCAAGGTGCGGTAGGGCTCGCCCATCGCCAGGCGGATGCGCTCGCGCTCGGCATCGTCGGCCTCGATCAGGTTGAGCGTGATGACCCCGCCGTCGTGCCCGGTGTAGACCTGCGGCGTGCCGTCGCGCTCCGCAGCGGCGTCGTAGAGGAAGTCGAAGGCCAGGCCCTGCGCGCCGGGTTCTTCCTCCAGCTTGGTCTCCAGCGGCAGGCCCAGCTTGATGAGGGTGTGGAACAGGCGCCGCTTGGCCGCCTCGATCTTGGCCCAGCGCGGCGGCACCGAAGGCTCGGTCAGGTCCGGGATGGTGCGGTTGTGGCGGCAGGCGCGGCACAGCGGGGTGGTGTCGTCGGTCGCCACCAGCCAGTTGCAGATCTGGTAGTCGTTGTTGTTGGCGCAGACCACCACCTCGGCGACGCCGCCCTTGCCATCGCGCCAGACGGTGGCTTCGTCGGCCAGGAAGCGGAAGCCGTCGATCGCCGGGTCATAGCCCAGCGTCGCCTGGCAGCCCGGGCAGACCCGGACCTCGAAGTGGTTGAGGCGGCGGCAGTTGGGGCAGGGGAAGGCACGCAAGGCAAGGTCCCTCGAGGATGCTCGTGCCGCCACAACGTCGCAGGCGCCCGGTCGTTTCCGGATTGTCCGATTCCGCGCCCGATCGAAGCCCGCGTGTGCGGCTGCCGGTTCCGCTCGACGCGAGCCCGTCGAAGGATGGCCTGCGCGTACGGGCGCGGGGCCTTCGACAAGCTCAGGCCGAGCGGGTCTGGGGGAGCGGGTCCTGAGTTTGGTTGGCCCTCGGCGCGATTCGGCCGGGCTCAGCGTCCAAGGGGAGCAGGAGCGGAGGTCGCGATCGCCGTCGGCGGCTCTGGCCCCGCTTCGTCCGGCCTTCCCCCAACTCCGCTCATCCTGATCCTGTCGAAGGATGATCCCGCGCAGCCGAGGGGCCTAAGACCAAGTGCAGGCTGTGCGGGTCACGTGGATGGCGCCGTCGGCGGCCCGGCGGGGACGACAGCGTCCCGCCGGGCCTATCGCCTTCCGGCAGCGCCGCGCGTCAGATGCGGACGGGCGCGAGGCGGGGGCTGAGCAGGTGGACCACCAGCAGCGCCACCAGGTACGCGCTGGCGCAGATCGCGAACAGCACCTCGTAGCTGTGGGTGGCATCGAGGATGTAGCCTGCGAAGAGCGCCATGCCCATGCCGCCGAAGGCGCCCACGGTGCCGCCGATGCCGACCACCGAGCCCACCGCGCCGCGCGGGAAGACGTCGGAGGGCAGGGTGTAGAGGTTGGCCGAGAACGCCTGGTGCGCCGCCGTCGCGAGGCCGATCACCAGCACTGCCGCCCAGACGTTGTCGATGCCCTGGACGAACCAGATCGGCAGCACGCAGACCGCGCAGATCAGCATCGTTACCTTGCGGGCGAAGTTGGGCGTGCGGCCCGCCTTGATGAGCTTGGACGACAGCCAGCCGCCGGCGACGCTGCCCACGTCCGAGATCAGGTAGATCGCCGCGAGCGGGAGGCCGAAGGTCTTGAGGTCGAGGTCGTAGCGGTCGAACAGGTAGCCGGGCAGCCAGAACAGGAAGAACCACCAGATCGGGTCGATCAGGAACTTGCCGAGGGCATAGGCCCAGGTCTCGCGAACGGTGAGCAGGCGGGCCCAGCCGATCTTCTCGACCGGGTCGGCCGGGTCCTGCTGGATCCAGGCGAGCTCGGCGGGGGTGACGCGGGCATGCTCGCTGGGGTGGCGGTAGACGACCCACCAGACCGCCAGCCAGACGATGCCGAACACGCCGGTGACGAAGAACGCGACGCGCCAGTCGAACCACAGCACCAGCAGCGGCACCAGCAGCGGCGTGACGATCGCGCCGACGTTGGCGCCGGCGTTGAACACGCCGATCGCGAAGGCGCGCTCCTTCTGGGGGAACCAGTCGGTGACGGCGCGGATACCGGCCGGGAAGTTCCCCGATTCGCCCACGCCCAGGCCGAAGCGGGCCATCGCAAACGAGACGACGCCGGTGGCGAAGCCGTGCGCCATGTGGCTCACCGTCCAGATGACGATGGCGATGGTGTAGCCCAGCCGGGCGCCGAACATGTCGACGACCTTGCCGAACGAGAGATAGCCGATCGCGTAGGCGAGCTGGAACCAGAAGACGATGCCCGCGAAGTCGGACTCCGACCAGTTGAACTCGGCCGCCAGCGTCGGCTTCAGCACGCCGATCATCTGGCGATCGATGTAGTTGATGGCCGTCGCCGCGAACAGCAGCGCCACCACCACCCAGCGATAGCGCCCTACCTTGGCGCCGCCCTGGCTGGCCTGAGCCGCCTGCGGGGTGCCGGTTCCTGCATCCATTGTCCTGCTCCCTTCGCGGCCCGTCTCTTCGTCCTGCCGCGCACTAGTCGATTGTCAGGCCGCCGCGATGATGCCGCAAGCGACCGTTCCCTGCCCCTCGAAGGTGGCGAGCACGGCCTGGCCCGGGCGGACCGGATGGACGCCGGTGACGGCGCCCGTCGAAACCCAGGTGCCGCCGCTGCAGTCGATCCCGCGCGCGGCGAGATTGCCGAGCAGGAACCGCACCGCGCCGAGCGGGCCGTCGAGCATGGTCGCGGTCGTCGCTTCGCCGGCCACTTCGCCGTCGATCTCCAGGCGGACCGGGATGCTGGCGAAGTCCACGCTCTGCCAGCCGGCCAGTTCGGGGCCGACCACCATGCCATAGTTGTTGCCGTAATCGGAGACGGTGACCGGCGGTCCGTCCTCGTTGATCCGCGGATAGGGCGAGCTCGCGACCTCGATGCCGAGGTGGACGGCGTCGAGCAGCGCGCGCGTGCCCGCGTCGTCGGTCGGCACCACGCCGTCCCAGCCCGGCGCGACGTGCAGCAGGAACTCCGCCTCGGCGGCGGCGAAACCGTCGGCGAACACCGGCATCTGCGGTGCCTCGCCGGGGGCGGGCCTCACCACGCTGTCGTCGAAGATGGGCCCGGCCAGCCGGTTGCTGGCGAGCTGCGCGTCGAGCGGCGGGTTGATCTTGCCGACCTTCCACCCCGCGACGGTGCGACCGTCGAGTGCGATGGCCATGTCCTGGATCACGTATGCGCCGCCCAGGTCCGTCGGCGCCTGCCCGGGATAGGACACCAGTGCGCGCTTCTCGCGCCGCGCCGCGACGAATGCCTCGGCGACCGTCTTTGCCGTCTCTGTCAAACCAATCCCCACACCCAAATTGTGCCGATATGCAGGTCGTGTCTGGAAACCGGTGTCAGTGCCGGCCAGTCGATCCCTTCCCGTCCGCGCCGAGCGTCGCTCCCGCGCAAACCGTCACCATGCCGCGGCGCTGCCCGGAAGCATCGCCAGGGGAATGGTAACCGGTGTCATCTTGCCTTTCGACCTGCGCGAAGGCAAGTCACAAAATCGGATTGCACCACGAGAGGTCACCAGGACGCCGCATGGCAGACGCGCAGAAACCCACGATCAACGACGTCGCGCGCCTGTCCGGTGTCTCGAAGAAGACGGTGAGCCGCGTCATCAACAAGTCGCCGCTGCTCAACCAGGCCACGCGCGAGAAGGTCGAATCGGTCATCGCCGATCTCGGCTACGTGCCCAACCTGCAGGCCCGGGCCCTGGCGCTGCGGCGGAACTTCCTCATCGGGCTGATCCACGACAACCCCAACGCGCAGATGGTGCTGGGGGTGCAGGAGGGCATCCTCGACACCATCCGCAGCACCGAGTTCGCGCTGGTGGTGCGGCCGGTGGACCGTCACTCGCCCACCCTGTTCGACGACATCCGCCGCTTCATCGAGCAGCAGCGGCTCTACGGCGTCATGCTGCTGCCGCCCCTGTCCGAGCGCGACGACCTGGCCCAGCTGTGCCGCGATCTGGGCTGCACGGTGGTGCGCATGGGCTCGGCGCGGCTCGACGACGATGCCCACCTGGTCGCCTCCAACGACCGCCAGGCGGTGAGCGATGCGGTGGCCTGGCTGGCCGAGCTCGGCCACAGCCGCATCGGCTTCGTCGCCGGCCCCGAGGGCTTCCGCTCGGCGCGCGAACGCGAGCTGGGTTTCCACGACGGCCTCGCCCGCGCCGGGCTGAAGCCCGATCCCGCGATCATGACCCGCGGCACCTACCGCTTCGAATCGGGGCGCGCCGCGGGCGAGCAGCTGCTGTCGGCGCCGACGCCGCCCACCGCGGTCTTCTCCAGCAACGACGAGATGGCGGCGGGTGTCCTCCACGCGGCGCGCGAGCGCGGCCTCGACGTGCCCGAGGACCTGTCGATCATCGGGTTCGACGATACCGCCACCGCCGCGCATATCTGGCCGCCGCTCACGACCGTGCGCTGGCCGATCCGCGCCATGGCCCGCACCGCCGCGGCGAAGCTGATCCACCCGAGCTCCGCGGCGTCGGAGCCGTCGATCTTCCTGTCCGACCTGGTGCGGCGCGCATCGGCGATCACCTATCCCCCCGAGAGCCGTTGACACCGGTTACCATAACCGGATACGAATGCTCCCGAGAGCTGAACGGGAGAGTTCGAAGTGTTCTGCAAGACGTACCACGCCACCCATCCGGACATGATGGAGTGCGTCTCCAACGAGGAACTGCGCGACCGCTACCTGGTGACGGGCATGTTCAAGGACGGCGAGGTCAACCTCAACTACTCGCACAACGAGCGCTTCATCATCGGTGGCGCGGTCCCGGGCGCGACGCCGCTCCCGCTGCCGCTGCAGACCGTTCCCAAGAGCGCCGAGGGCAAGTCCTTCTTCGAGCGCCGCGAGGCCGGCATCACCAACATCGGCGGTCCGGGCGCGATCACGGTGGACGGCCAGCGCTTCGAGATGAAGAACAAGGAATGCCTCTACGTGCCTATGGGCACCAACGAGGTGATCTTCGAGGGTGAGGGCGCGCGCTTCTACATCGCGTCGGTCCCGGCCCACAAGGCGCTGCCGGTCAAGCACATCACGCTCGACCAGGCCAACCCGCTGGCGCGCGGCGACCTCGCCAACTCGAACCAGCGCACGATCTACCAGCTGGTGATTCCCGGCGTGTGCGAGAGCGCGCAGCTGCTGCTCGGCCTCACCGTGCTGGAAGAAGGCTCGGTGTGGAACACGATGCCGCCGCACCTCCACGACCGCCGCTCGGAAATCTACCTCTACTTCGAGCTGCCCGAAGAGAACGACCGCATCTTCCATTACATGGGCGAGCCCGACCAGATGCGCCACATCGTCATCGCCAACGAAGAGGCCGTCATCAGCCCGCCGTGGTCGATCCACATGGGCTCGGGCACCAAGAAGTACGCCTTCATCTGGGCGATGGGCGGCGAGAACCTCGACTACACCGACATGAACGTGCTGGATATCTGCCAGCTCCAGTAGGAGCCGGCCCGGCGCCGAACGCAACGACGAACAATCCGGAACGCCGCACGCGGACACCCGCGTGACGGCGCCCGCAGTGGCGAGATGGTATCATGGCAATTTCCTTCGACCTGACGGGCAAGGCCGCGCTCGTCACCGGCGCCAACACCGGCATCGGCCAGGCCATCGCGGTCGCGCTGGCCGAAGCGGGCGCGGACGTCGCCGTGGCAGGTCGCTCCGAGCCCACCGAGACGCTGGCCCTGATCGCGGCCACGGGCCGCAAGGCCGTCAACATCAAGGCTGATCTGTCCAGCGTCGAGCCGGTCGGCCGCGTGATCGACGAGGCCGTCGCCGGGCTCGGCAAGGTCGACATCCTCGTCAACAACGCCGGCATCATCCGCCGCGACGACCTGCTCCAGTTCTCCGAGGAGGACTGGGACGCGGTGATCGACACCAATCTCAAGACGCTGTTCTTCCTCAGCCAGGCCGCGGCCAGGGGCATGGTCGAGCGCGGGAGCGGCGGCAAGATCATCAACATCGCCTCGCTGCTGACCTTCCAGGGCGGCATCCGCGTCCCGAGCTACGCGGCCGCCAAGTCGGGCGTGAGCGGCGTGACCAAGGCGATGGCCAACGAACTGGCGCCCCGGGGCGTGCAGGTCAACGCCATCGCGCCGGGCTACATCACCACCAACAACACCGCAGCCCTTGTCGCCGACGAAACGCGCAACCGCCAGATCCTGGAGCGCATCCCGACCGGCCGCTGGGGCCAGCCGGAGGACATCGCGGGCGCCGCGGTGTTCCTCGCCTCGCCCGCCTCCGACTACGTCACCGGCCACGTGCTGGCGGTGGACGGCGGCTGGCTGGCGCGCTGAGGGCGCCGTGGCGGGGCATGTCCTGTGTTTCGGCGAAGTGCTGCTGCGCTTTGCCACGCCCGGCCACCGGCTGACGGTCCAGTGCGACGCGCTGGACATGGTCGTCGGTGGGGCCGAGGCCAATGTCGCGGCGGGGCTCGCCTCGCTGGGGCATGACGTGAAGATGCTGACGCGCCTGCCGTCGAGCCCGCTCGGCGACAAGGCGCGTGCGGCCCTGGGCGCCGCGGGCGTGGACACCACCCTGGTGGGCCGCGCACCGGGACGCATGGGTCTCTACTTTCTCGAGAGCGGAGCGGGGCTTCGGCCCTCCTCGATCACCTACGATCGCGCGGGTAGTCTTTTCGCAGGGTCCTCCTCCGGCGATTTCGACTTCGCTTCCGCTCTCGAGGGAGCCCGGCTGTTACACCTGTCCGGGATCACGCCGGCGCTCGGCCCCGGCGGCGTCGCGCTTGCGCAAGCCGCCGTCGCCGCGGCCGATGCCGCCGGCGTGCCTGTCTGTTTCGACGGCAACTATCGCGCGCTCCTGTGGGAATCCTGGGACAGCGATCCGCGCGGCATCCTTACCGGGCTGATGCAGTCGGCCACGGTGATGATCGGCAACCACCGCGACATCTCGCTGCTGCTGGGCAAGGCCTTCTCCGGCGACGGCTCGGAGCGCCGGCGCGAGGCCGCGCAGGCCGCCTTCGCCGCCTTCCCGCGGCTGCAGCTGATCGCCTCGACCGCGCGCCACGTCGTCCACTCCGGCCACCACCGCATCGCCGCCCGGCTCGATTCGCGCGAGGGCGCGCACCAGACCGCGGAAGTCGACGTCACCGGCATCGTCGATCGCATCGGCACCGGCGACGCCTTCGCGGCGGGCGTGCTGCACAAGTGGCTTGAGGGCGGCGACCTCGTCGCCACCGCGCAGGCTGGCCTTGCCTACACCGTCCTCAAGCACACCGTGCCGGGCGACATGGGCCTGGTCGGCGCGGAGGAGCTCGAGGCGTTCTCCGCCAGCGGCGGCGACGTGCGGCGGTAGCGCAGCCCGGCCACGCCCGGCGTCATCCGAAGGCGGAGCGCCAGCCCCCGCGCGGGGGCGACGAAGAAAAGGGAGAGAGCAGCATGCACGCGACCAGGTCCGGAATCACGCGCCGCACCCTCGTCAAGGCCACCGCGGCGCTGGCCGCCGCGGCGCCGGTTCCGCTGCTGGCCCGCAGCCCGAAGCCGGCGCGGGTCGGGCGCTACGCCGGCGTTGCCGAGGAGGGCGTCCACGCCTTCAAGGGTATCCGCTACGGCCGCGCCGCCCGCTTCGCCAGGGCGGTCGCGGAGCCCTGGGACGGCGCGCCCGTCACCGCCGGCCGGTTCGGCCCGATCTGCCCCCAGCGCGCGATGGACGACGAGGCGCAGGCCGAGGACTGCCTGTTCCTCAACGTGTGGACGCCGGAGACCGACCCGCGCGCCAAGCGCGCCGTCATGGTCTACTTCCACGGCGGCGCCTACACCACCGGCTCGGTGACCGACCCGCTCACGCACGGCGCCCGCCTCGCCGCCGACGGCGACGTGGTGGTGGTGACGGTGAACCAGCGGCTCAACGCGCTCGGCTACGCCTGGCTCAAGCCGTTCGGCGCCGCCTATGCCGACAGCGGCAACCTCGGCCAGCTCGACCTGATCCTGGCGCTGCAGTGGGTGCGCGACCACATCGCCGCCTTCGGGGGCGACCCGGCGCGCGTCATGGTCTTCGGCCAGTCCGGCGGCGGCGCCAAGATCGCGACGCTGATGGCGATGCCCGCGGCGGCGGGCCTGTTCCATGCGGCGGCGACGATGAGCGGGCAGCAGGTCCAGGCCAGCGGACCCGGCCACGCCTGGGCCCGCACGCAGGCATTCATTGCCGCGCTCAAGCTGGCGCCCGGCGATGTCGAGGGGCTGCGCACGATGCCGGTCGAGCGCCTGGTCGAAGGGCTCGACGCGGTGGACCCGATCATGGGCGGGCCGGTCTATTTCGGGCCGGTGCTCGACATGACCAACCTGCCGCGCCACCCCTTCTGGCCCGACGCGGCGCCGCAGTCGCGCGGCGTGCCGATGATCCTGGGCAACGTGATCGAGGAGACGCGCGCCTTCCTCAACCCGCGCGGCCCCAAGCTCCAGGGGCTCGACTGGAGCAACATCGCCGCGCGCATCCAGCCCGAGGTGAAGATCGACCTCGACCCGGTGTGGGTGGTGGAGCAGTACCGCCGGCACGAGCCCGGCTGGACGCCCGAGCAGGTCTACTATGCGGCGACCACCGCCGGTCGGTCCTGGCCGGGGCAGGTGATCGAGGCGGACGCGCGCGCCGCGGCCGGGGCAGAGGCGACCTGGGTGTACCAGCTGGATCGCCGCTCGCCGATCGACCCGCTGCGCGGCGCCGCGCACACGGACGACATCCCCTACGTGTTCGGCACTTTGGCGGCGAAGGGCAGCTACTCGGGCGTCGACCAGCCGGCGCGCGCGCTGAGCGCGACGATGATGCGCGCCTTCACCGGCCTCGCCAAGACCGGGCGCCCGGGCCTGTCCGAGTGGTCCCCCTATCGCCTCCCCGACCGCGCGACGATGGTGTTCGACGACGTCGTGCGGCTGGAGAACGACCCGCGCCGCTGGCAGCGCGAGCTCTGGGCGACGGCGCCCTACGTGCAGCCGGGGACCTGAAGGGGGAAGCGGCTGGCGCGGCTCCCCTGCAGGGGAGACAAGCGCAGGCACGGCAGGTCGCCCGCCGGCGAGCGCGGGATAACGCCTGGGAAGCGAACGCAGCCGAAGAAGGGACATCGGGCCGGCGTCGAGGCGTCCTTGCGGCACGCAAGGAGGGGGCCTGCTCTGTGCGAACGGCCGGGTAGCATGCTGGCAGCCCGGCTCGGTCCTGGCGGAGCGGAACGAACCGGCGGCGCGGACTCGCAGGCGAGCGCCGGTTCTCTCAGGCTACTTTCCGGGAAACCACCCTCGTGAGGGCCGGCCGTTTGCGGAAGGCCTTGGTACCTCGACGGATCGCGGTACCCGGAACCGCTCCGGGGGACGCTGTGGGCGTGGTCCACGACTTGCACTCGCGTACGGCCCACGACGCCGGCCCGAAACACCGCTTCGGAACGAGCGCCCGTCCCGCAGCGGATGGCGGGGCTTATAACCTATCTGGTACTGGTTGTCAAGGCCGCCGCGCTGGCGCGGGGTTGGGGTAGGCGATCACCAGCGAGAGCGGCGCGTCGCCGCGCTGCCAGATGCCGACCACCGCGCCTTCGTAGAGGTAGGCGGTCATGCCGGGGCGGAGCGTGGCGCGCTGGCCGTCCGAGACCACCTCGCCCTCGCCGGAGAGCACGTAGTAGACCTCGTCGTGGGCGATGGGGTGCGCGCCGATCGCGGCGCCCTTGTGCAGCACGCGGCGGCGGAATTCCATCGTGCGCGGCGCCAGCGCGGCGTCCGAGATACGGTAGGCCGTGCTCATGCCGATGGCGCCGTGGGGCGGCGCTTCCTCGCGGACGGTGTCGCGTTCGTCGATCACCGCCATGGGCGGCGCCGGCCGTGCCGTGGCGGCGGGCGTGGCGGAGGGCGCGACGGAGGGCGCGACGGAGGGCAGGGGCGCCGAAGTGGCGGCCGCGAGCAGGAGCGTGGCGCCGATCACCGGGGATGCATCCCGAAGAAGGCGAGGTCCGCCGGCACGGCGATCCGGCTGGCCTGTAAGTGGCTTTCCACCATCGTTCTCCCGTCGGCAGAGGTTCTTGACAGGGCGTTCTCCCTGCGGCACACACAATGACACCGGTTACCACTGCTCGCAAGGACGATCTTTGGAACAGGTGGGGCGATCTCGGGATCGCCTGCGATGCTCCTCCGATGGGGAGCGGGAGTAGAGGTGCCGGAAACAGAGCGCGCGTTGCTACGCTCCTTTCTGACACCGGTATCAATGGACCCGAGGGGTCGTGAGGGGATGTAGTCATGCGCCAGCATGTTTCCGGAATTTCGCTTATTAAGGCCGCTTTGTTCGCCGGCAGCGCGCTCACGCTGACCACCCTGGGGGCGCCGGGCGCGTTCGCGCAGGACGCCACCGGCACCACCGGCACCGCCACCGATGCTGCCGCCGCGGCGAACGCCGAAGCCGCCGCTGCCGACAACGCCGCCGCCGCTGACCCGGTGAACTCGGAAGAGATCGTCGTCACCGGCTACCGTCAGTCGCTCCAGGCCGCGCTCAACGTGAAGCGCGAATCGATCTCGGCGGTCGACGCGGTCGTGGCCGAGGACATGGCCAAGTTCCCCGACCAGAACCTGGCGGAATCGCTGCAGCGCATCCCCGGCATCTCGATCCAGAAGGACGGCGGCGAAGGCCGCGCGATCACCGTGCGCGGTCTCGGCGCGCAGTTCACCCGCGTGCGCGTCAACGGGCTGGAGACGATCGCCACCAGCTCGGACGGCGCCTCGGCCAACCGCGACCGCGCGTTCGACTTCAACGTCTTCGCCTCGGAGCTGTTCAGCAGCCTGGTCGTCCACAAGACCGCCGAAGCGAGCCTCGACGAAGGCTCGCTGGGCGCGGTCGTCGACCTCAACACCGGCAATCCGCTGGCGGGGAAGGCCGGCCTTTCGGCCGTGCTCAACGTCCAGGGTTCGTACAACGACCTGTCCGACAACGTCGGCCCGCGCATCGCCGGCCTGCTGTCCTGGCGCAACGACGCCGGCACCTTCGGCGTCAACCTCTCGGCGGCCTACTCGCACACGGACACGATCGAGAGCGGCAACAACACCGTGCGCTGGGCGCAGGCCTACTTCAACTCGGTGGACGGCACGCCCTGCTTCTACTCGAACGTCGGCCCGACCGGCGGCACCCCGGTCAACTCGGGTGGCGGCTATCGCCCTTCCGCGGCCTGCGATGCGGCCTCGCTCTCGTTCCACCCGCGCATCCCGCGCTACGGCGTGGTCGAGCATGACCGCCGCCGCCTCGGCCTGACCGGCTCGGTCCAGTTCGAGCCGACCGACCGCACCAAGATCTCGATCGACGGCCTCTACTCC
This sequence comes from Novosphingobium soli, assembly GCF_042432915.1. Classification (NCBI taxonomy): domain Bacteria; kingdom Pseudomonadati; phylum Pseudomonadota; class Alphaproteobacteria; order Sphingomonadales; family Sphingomonadaceae; genus Novosphingobium; species Novosphingobium soli. The sequence continues at coordinate 101,484 of NZ_JBHLWK010000008.1, read as the reverse complement.
TCGTTCAAGGAAGACCGCGCCGAGCAGTGGCTCGAAGTGCTCGCCCGCTCGAACGAGCGCCGCTTCGATGTGGTCGATCCGGTCTACGACGACAGCGGCAACATGGTCAGCGCGACCATCAACAACGCCTATGTCCGCACCGAAAGCTACCTGCGCAAGTCGGAGACCGAGTTCTACCAGGTCGGCGCGACCTGGGACCAGGACGTCAGCGACACGTTCCGCTTCACGCTGCTCGGCGGTTTCTCGCAGTCGGATGCCAGCATCCCGGTCGAGACGACGTTCGCCTACGACAACCGCAACGCCAACGGCTTCAGCTACGACTACAGCGACATGAAGTCGCCGGTCCTGAGCTACGACCTCGACGTGACCAACCCGGCGAACTTCCAGCTCGCCGAGATCCGCGACCGTCCTTCCTACGTGAAGAACAAGTTCAAGACCGCGCAGCTGCGCACCGAATGGGACCTGACCGACGGCTTCACGGTCAAGACCGGCGCGGTGTGGCGGCGCTACGACTTCCGCACCCAGCTGTTCCAGCGTGACACCGCCGCCTGCGGCGCCAACGGCACGCGCGACCTGATCCTGGGCACGGTGACCTGCTCGTCCACGGTCTACGGCCTGCCGGTGACCTCGGGCATTTCGGACCTCATCGACCTGGGCGATGCCGGCCAGCCGAACGGCACGACCGATTCGTGGCTGGTGGCCGACATCAACAACGCCGCCGAATACACCAACCTCTACGGCCGCACCGCCATCGAGGACCTCGGCAACAACCGCCGCGTGCGGGAAGAGACCTCGGGCGGCTACCTGCAGTTCGACGTGAAGGGCGAGATCTTCGGCCTCGAGTACGCGGGCAACGCCGGCATCCGCTACGCCCACACCAAGCAGACCTCGACCGGCTACACCGCCGGCGTCGCCGCCACGGTGGAGCGCAGCTACGACGACTGGCTGCCGGCGATGAACATCGCGCTCTACCCGCACCACGACGTGATCGTGCGCGGCGCCATCGCCAAGGTCATCACCCGTCCGTCGCTGGGCAACCTGAACCCGGGCGGCTCGGTCGACGGCTTCAACTACCGCGTCACCTTCGGCAACCCGTTCCTCGATCCCTACCGGGCGACCAACTTCGACCTCTCGGTCGAGTGGTACTTCGCGCCGCAAGCGCTGTTCTCGGTGGCCGGCTTCATCAAGAAGATCGAGAGCTTCCCGGTCGCGGGCACTTACGTCGCCACGCTGCCGCAGCTGGGCCTGGGCCGCGACGTTCTGGGCCAGAGCACGCCGGCCTACATCAACTACGATCCCAACCAAGAATACGTGGTCTCCTCGCAGGTCAACGGCTCGGGTGCGACGCTCAAGGGCGTCGAGATCGCGCTGCAGATGCCCTTCACCTTCCTGCCGGGCATCCTCAGCAAGACCGGCTTCCAGGGCAACGCCACCTTCATCGACAGCAGCGCGGACTACCAGATCACCGGCCCGGCGGTCTCGGCCTGCACCCGCAACGCGACGACCGGCGCCTGCGGTCTCACCGGTGTCTCGGCCATCTACAACAACACGCTGCTCGGCGTGTCGGAGAAGGCCTGGAACGCCACGCTGTACTACGACGACGGCAAGTTCAGCATCCGCGGCTCGATCAGCTACCGCGGCCCGTTCAGCGACGCCACCAGCGCGACCGGCAACATCTTCGAGGGTTACGGCTCGTACACCAGCGTCGATGCGGCGATCCGCTACAAGGCCACCGAATGGCTGGAGCTGTCGATCGACGGCAACAACCTGACCGACGAGTACCGCTACCGCACCAACGACATCTACGCGGAGCGTAACTACGAGAACAACCACTTCGGCCGCACGATCCTGTTCGGGGCGCGCGCCAAGATCTGATCCCTCCCTGACGCGTGATCCGCTGCCCTGCGGCGGATCACGCCTCTTTTTTCTTCCCCGTCATTCGCGGCGCTGAGGCGACGATCCGGGCTCCGCGCCTGATCTGACAGCGAAAGTGACGACATGCTCGATCGCAGGACCCTGATCGCCGGCTCGCTGGCTGCCGCCGGCCTCGCCGCCCGGGCCGGTGCGCAGACGCCCCCGCCCGCCGCCGCCAAGGCCCTCCCGCCCGGCCTGCCGCAACCCACCGAGACGATCGACCTCTGGCCCAAGGGCCCGCCCTCCCGGCCCGCCTCTCCCCTCACCGAGACCGTGGACGAACGCTCCACCGACGCGCTCGTCAGCGACCGTGCGGTCTATGGCGTCACCCGCCCGCGCATGGCGGTGTTCCGTCCCGATCGTCCGAACGGCGCCGCGGTGCTGCTCACGCCCGGCGGCGGCTACAAGTGGATCGTCGTCGACAAGGAAGGGTACGAGATCGCGCGCTGGCTGACGGCGCGGGGCTTCACCGCCTTCGTCCTGTTCTACCGCCTGCCGGGCGAGGGATGGTCCAGCGGCCCCGACACGCCGCTCGCCGACGCGCAGCGCGCCATGCGTCTGATCCGCCACCGCGCGCGCGACTTCGCCGTCGATCCCGAGCGGGTCGCCGCGATGGGCTTTTCCGCCGGCGGGCACCTGTGCGCCGACCTCGCGACGCGTTTCGCGACGAGGGTCTACGATCCCGTCGACGCGGCGGACCGGCTCTCGGCACGGCCGTTCCTTGCCGCGCCGGTCTATCCGGTGGTGAGCATGGATCCGGCGATTGCCCACGCCGGTTCGCGCAACCTGCTGCTGGGCCCATCGCCCAGCGCGGCGCTGGAGGCGGCGCACTCGCCCGAGCGCAACGTCCCCGCCGACGCCCCGCCGCACTTCCTGCTCCATGCCGAGGACGACGAGGTCGTGCCGGTGGAGAACACCGTGCGCCTGCGCGCCGCGCTCAAGGCGAAGGGCATTCCGGTCGAGATGCACCTCTTCGCCAACGGCGGCCACGGCTTCGGCCTGCGCCGTGCGATCGGCAAGCCGGTGGAAGCCTGGCCCGACCTCTGGCGCGCCTGGGCCCGGACGATGGGCTTCGCCTGAGGGTGGCGGGGCGCCGCTCGGCCCCCGCCTTCCTCCCCCGCCTTCTCCCTCGCCCCTGACGCCGGACGCCCGGCGCCGCTGTGTCAATACATGTGCTGGCCGCCGTTGATGCTCAGCGTCGATCCGGTCACGAACCCGGCGTTCTCGGAGCACAGGAAGGCGCAGCCGCGGGCGATCTCGTAGGCGTTGCCGAGGCGGCCGACCGGGATCTTGGCGACGATCTTCTCCAGCACCGGGGCGGGCACGGCCGCGACCATGTCGGTGTCGATGTAGCCGGGCGCGATGGCATTGACGGTGACGCCGTACTTGGCCCCTTCCTGCGCCAGCGCCTTGGTGAAGCCGTGGATGCCGCTCTTGGCGGCGGCATAGTTCACCTGCCCGTACTGGCCCGCCTGGCCGTTGATCGAGCCGATGTTGACGATGCGGCCCCAGCCGCGCTCGCGCATGCCGGCGAACGTCGCCTTGGCGGTGTTGAAGCAGCCGCCCAGGTTGATGCGCATGACGTCGTTCCAGTCGTCGAAGCTCATCCGCTGCAGCACGCCGTCGCGGGTGATGCCGGCGTTGTTGATGACGATGTCGATCGGGCCGACTTCGGCGGCGATACGGTCGCAGTACTCCTGCGTGGCCTCATGGTCGCCCACGTCCCACTTGTACGTCGCGATCCCGGTCCTCTCCGAGAAGGCGCGGGCTTTCTCGTCATTGCCGGCGTAATTGGCGACCACGGTGTGGCCGCGCTCCTGCAGCGCCAGCGAGATCGCCTCGCCGATTCCCCGGGTTCCGCCTGTAACAACTGCAACACGCGCCATAACTAGCCTTTCGCCTTTGGAGCATCACTCCGCGACAGTGCTATGGAAGGAATATGACGGCGGCAAGGCCGGAGGCTGACTCAAATGCACCCCACCTGCGGCACGCGACGTGCGCAAATTGCAAGCGCAAGAACCCAGATCAGAACTTGAACTGCGTGCCCACGTAGACCGCCTGGCTGTCCTGCTTGCCGTCGGTCAGCGGCACCAGCCGCTCGCGGTCCTGCGAGTAGCGGACGCCGGCGGTGACGTCGAGATTGTCGGTCAGGCGGTAGGCGCCGCCGAGATCGACTTCGCCCGCCTCGCCCGCGAAAGTGCGGGGCGCGCGCCCGGCGGGCCGCTTCTCGTCGATCGAGATGCGCGGCGAGAAGCGCGGCTCGGGGCCGTGGACGGTGCCGGGACTCAGGCTGAACTTCTTCAGGTCGGGCAGTTCGGCCACCGGCCGCGCCGGCGGCTGGGGGACGAGGTTCTGCGCGAAGTTCTGGTACCCGCGCGAGACGCCCAGCGTGAAGGCGGTGGGGGCGATGCGCAGGCGGGCGACCTCCTGGCCGGAAGGCTGCAGCGGCGAACGGCCCCGCACGATGATCGCCTGCGCCGATTCCGGATCCACCCGGACCGCGACGGTGACCGCGCGATCGTGGCGGTTGGGCGTGCCGGCGGGCGTGAACGAGAACGGCTGCCCCGTGGCGAGCGAGCGCATCGAAATCGCGCGCGAGAGACTCTCGGGCGTCGATGCGGCATCCAGCGAATCGATTGCGGGGGCGCCGGGCGAAGAAGGCGCGAAGTCGGTGGAGAAGGCGAGCACCGCGCTCGGCAGGGCGAGAAGGGTGACGCAGCCGGCCAGCAGCAGGCTGCCCTTCATGCCGCCTTTCGCTGCGTTCTCACGCTGGGTTGCCATGATCGAGTGCCCGTTCCACGCTGTTCGTTCAAGGAGCGCGGCAGGCGCCCCACAAGCTCAAGATTGCGTCACCCCTATTAACATGCGGTGAGTGCGCTGCAAAGGACCACAGCAAGCCCGCGCCAGGGCCAGCGCGGGAGCCAGAGCGGGCGCCAGGGCGCGGGCCCGGGCGGGGGTCAGGGCGGGAGGGCGCCGCTCCCCCTGCCGCCGCGTTCAGCAACGGCTCAGCCCGGCACCGCTTAGGCGGGCGCGGAAAGCCGCACTTGCCGCTGGTGCATCGGCGGCTATAGAGCGTCTTGAGGACAGGTCCGACGTTGCCGGGCCTGGAGCCGCGAACACATGACTGGGAACGAACATGACAGGCAGCACCGTTAACCGCCTCCTCACCGTGCGCACGCTGGCGCCCAAGGCGATGGGCGCGGGCCTCTGCGTCGTGGCGGCGCTCGCGCTCGCCGGGTGCGGCGGCAAGAAGGAGGTGCGCGCGGAACTGGCGCCTTCCCAGGTCACCACCATCGGCGTGAACAGCTACCTGTGGCGCGCCAGCCTCGATTCGGTCTCGTTCATGCCGCTGCTGCAGTCCGACAGCGCCGGCGGCGTCATCATCACCGACTGGTACGTCAACCCCAAGAGCCCCACCGAGCGGGTGAAGGTCTCGATCGCGATCCTCGACCAGGACCTGCGCGCCGATGCGCTGCGCGTCACCGCGGTGCGCGAAGTGGCGCAGGGCGGCGGTTGGGTGCCCGCGCCGGTCCAGGCGGCCACCGTGCAGAAGCTGGAGGACATCATCCTCACCCGCGCCCGCGACCTGCGCCGCGATTCGATCGGCGGGTAAGTTTCACCGGGCGGCGGACCGCGCCGCCCGCATCACTGGGCGGGTCCGTTCACCCGCAGGAGTTTAGACCAAGATGACCGAGCGGTTCGATCCCGCACAGGCGGACACGCGCTGGCAGGCTGCGTGGGACGAAGCGCAGAGCTTCCGCGCCGACGACACCTCCACCAAACCGCGCAGCTACGTTCTGGAGATGTTCCCCTATCCGTCGGGGCGCATCCACATCGGCCACGTGCGCAACTACACGATGGGCGACGTGCTGGCGCGCTACAAGCGGATGAAGGGCTTCGAGGTCCTCCACCCGATGGGCTGGGACGCCTTCGGCATGCCGGCCGAGAACGCGGCCATGGAAAAGGGCGTCCACCCCGGCGGCTGGACCCGCGAGAACATCGCCAACATGAAGGCGCAGCTCAAGCGCCTGGGCTTCGCGCTCGACTGGAGCCGCGAGATCGCCACCTGCGAGCCCGAATACTACGGCCACGAGCAGGCGCTGTTCCTCGACCTTTACGAGAACGGCCTCGTCTACCGCAAGGAATCGGCGGTCAACTGGGATCCGGTCGACCAGACCGTGCTCGCCAACGAACAGGTGATCGACGGGCGCGGCTGGCGCTCGGGCGCGCTGGTGGAGAAGCGCAAGCTCTCGCAGTGGTTCCTCAAGATCACCGACTTCGCCGACGAACTGCTCGAAGGCCTCTCCACGCTCGACAAGTGGCCCGAGAAGGTCCGCACGATGCAGGAGAACTGGATCGGCAAGTCGCAGGGTCTGCAGTTCAGTTTCGATCTCTCCACCGGCGGCAAGGTCGAGGTCTACTCGACCCGTCCCGACACCATCTTTGGCGCCAGCTTCGTCGCCGTCGCTGCCGATCACCCGATCGCGCAGGCGGCCGCCGTGGGCCGGCAGGACGTCCAGGACTTCATCGCGCTGTGCAAGCAGGGCGGCACCACCGCCGCCGAGCTGGAGACGGCCGAGAAGCTGGGCTTCGACACCGGAATCACCGCAAGGCACCCGTTCACCGGCGCGCAGCTGCCGGTCTACATCGCCAACTTCGTGCTGATGGACTACGGCACCGGCGCGGTCATGGCCGTCCCCGGCCACGACCAGCGCGACTTCGAGTTCGCCACCAAGTACGCGCTGCCGATCGTGCGCGTCGTCGCGGCCAGTGCGGCGGAGGCCGACACGCCTTTCGCCGGCGAGGCCGAGGCGGGTGACGGGGTGCTGGTGAACTCCGATTTCCTGAACGGCATGAGCGTCGCCGAAGCCAAGGCCGCCGTCATTGGGCGCGCCGAGAGCGAGGGCTGGGGCGAGGGCAAGACGGTGTGGCGCCTGCGCGACTGGGGCGTCTCGCGCCAGCGCTACTGGGGCACGCCGATCCCGTTCATCCACTGCGAGGTCTGCGGCGTGGTGCCGGTGCCCAAGAAGCACCTGCCCGTCGTGCTGCCCGAGGACGTCGATTTCCAGACGCCCGGCAACCCGCTGGTGCGCCATCCCACCTGGAAGCACGTCGACTGCCCGCAGTGCGGCCACCCGGCCCGCCGCGAGACCGACACGCTCGACACCTTCGTCGATTCCTCGTGGTACTTCCTGCGCTTCGCCAGCCAACCCGACGACCGCCCGTTCGACCCGGCAAAAATTGCCGAGTGGCTCCCGGTGGAACAGTACATCGGCGGCATCGAGCACGCGATCCTGCACTTGCTCTACGCCCGGTTCTGGACCCGTGCGCTCGCCCGCATCGGCAAGATCGAGGTCAAGGAGCCGTTCGGCAGCCTGTTCACGCAAGGCATGGTCACGCACGAGACGTACTTCCGCATCAACGACGCCAACGGCCAGCCGGTCTACTTCGCGCCGAGCGAGGTGGAGCGCGGCGCCGAGACGGCCAGGCTCAGGGCCGATGGCGCCCCGGTCGAGATCGGCCGCGTCATCAAGATGTCGAAGTCGAAGAAGAACGTCGTCGATCCCGACGAGATCGTCGCGACCTACGGCGCCGACGCGATCCGCTGGTTCATGCTCTCCGACAGCCCGCCCGAGCGCGACCTGCCCTGGTCCGAGGCCGGGATCGAGGGCTGCGGCCGCTTCGTGCAGCGCTTGTGGCGCCTGTTCGGCCAGTTCGACGGCGCCGCTTCCGGCGAGGACAAGGCGCTTGACCGCAAGGTCCACCAGACGGTCGATGCCGCGGCGCGCGACATCGAATCGCTGGGCTTCAACAAGGCCGTCGCGCGCATCTACGAGCTGACCGGCGCGGTCGAGAAGGCCGCGCCGTCCGCGACCCGCTCGCAGGCGATCCGCACGCTGCTGCTGCTGGTCTCGCCGATGATGCCGCACCTGGCCGAAGAGGCATGGGCCGCGATCGGGGAAGGCCTCGTCGCCGACGCCGCGTGGCCCGCGGTCGACCCGGCGCTGCTGGTGGACGACGAAGTGACGGTCGCCCTCCAGGTCAAGGGCAAGCTGCGCGACACGCTGATCGTCGCCAAGGGCACCTCGAAGGAAGACCTGGAGGCGCTTGCCCTCGCCAGCGAGAAAGTGCAGCGTGCGCTCGATGGAGCTCAGGTGCGCAAGGTGATCGTGGTGCCCGACCGGCTGGTCAATCTCGTCGCGTGAGGGTCCTCGCCGCCCTTCTCGCGACGTTCGCGCTCGCCGGCTGCGGGCTGCAGCCGATGTATGCGGGCGGCGGCAGTGCCGCCGTGGCGCAGGGCCTTGCGGGGGTCGAGGTCTCGGCCATCGAGGGGCGCGCCGGCTGGCTGGTGCGCAACGCGCTGGTCGACGAGCTGGGCGTCTCCGGCGCGCGCGGGGTGTCGCCCCGCTACCGCCTCGACGTGCGCCTCGATGACAGCCTGGAAAGCTTCGCGCTGCTGTCCGACGACACCGTGGGCCGGGAGCGCCGCACGCTGCGCGCCCGCTACCAGCTCGTCGACATCGGCAGCGGCGCGATCGTGCTGGACCAGACCGCGGGTTCGGACGCCGGGATCGACGTGGTCTCCTCCGACTACGCGACCATCGCCGCCGAGCAGACGGCGCTGGAGAACATGGCCAAGGACGTGGCCGGGCGCATCGTCACCAATGTCGCGCTGCGCCTGCGCGGCGACACCAACCAGTAAGGGCCCGTGAAGGCCACCCAGAAGGAGTTCGCCGGGATCGCCCAGCGGGCCGCTCGCGAAGCGCGCGTGTTCTTCTTCTGCGGACCCGACGAATCGGGCGCATCGGACGCCGCCGCGCGAATCGTCTCGCTGCTGGCCGATCCCGGCGAACGGGTCGAGATGGCGGGCGCGGAGCTGCGGCGCGACCCGGTGCGCCTGGGGGACGAGGCCCGCTCCACCTCGCTGTTCGGCGGTGCGCGCCACATCTGGGTCCGCGCCGCCGGGGACGAGGCCCACGACGCGGTGCAGACCCTGCTCGACAACGCGGTCGAAGGGTGCCCGGTGCTGATCGTCGCCACCGGCGCCACCGACAAGTCGCGCACCGCCAAGCTGCTGGCCTCCCGGCCGGACGGGCTGGTGGCGATGTTCTACCCCCCGGACCTCGCCTCGGTGACGGCCACGGTGCGCACCGCGGCGAACGGCGCGGGGCTGAAGCTCGGCAGCGAGCTGGCCGAGCGCATCGCGCGCGGCGCGGGCATGGACACCCGCCTTGCGCGGTCCGAGATCGCCAAGCTCGCGCTCTACCTCGACGCCTCGCCCGAGACGCCGCGGCCGGTGTCCGCCGCCGATCTCGACGCGATCGGCGCCGCCACCGAGGACGACGATTTCGCGCCCCTGGTCGACGCGGTGCTGGGCGGGCGGCGGGAGGCGATCGCGCCGGAGCTGCGGCGCATGCGCGAGCAGGCGATGAACCCCGTCGGCCTGTTGCTGGCGTTCGAGCGCCGCACAGCCCAGCTCGCGGCCCTGAACGCGCGGATGGGCCGCGGGGGCGATGTCGCCGGGTTCCTCAAGGGGGAAGCGGCCGCCCGCCGGATCTTCTGGAAGGACCAGCCGGCGCTGGCGACGCAGCTGCAGCTCTGGCGCGGGCCCAAGCTGGCGCGGTTGGTGGCGCGGCTGATCGGGCTGCACCAGTCCTTGCTGTCGAACAGCCAGGACGCCGAGCTGTTGTTGGCCGATGGATTGCTGGTGATCGCCCGCAGCGCACGGCCCGAATCCAGACAACGGACAATACCCACGCGCTGACGAATCGGTTTTTTCGATTGCGCCACTTTGCCCTAGAGGCATATAGGTATTGCATCGCAGCATGAACCTCATGCCGCATCCGCTGACTATGTCTGTTCAGGGAGGCATCGGCGTGAGTACGCAATCGGGAGTCTCCATCCGATGAATGCGCCTTTCGCTGCGCGACCCGACACCAAGGTTCGCACCGAGGCCGAGGAGCTGCTGGTCGCGCCCTCGCGGGAGCGGCGCCGTCTCCAGTGCTATCTCGCGCTGGTGCTGGGAGACATCGCCGCGGTGTTCCTCGGCTTCGCGGCGACCGGGTACGTGCTCGCCGGCGCCGAGGGGCTCTCCGAAAGCCTGATCCATGCGCAGCTGATCCTGCCGATCTACCTGACTCTGGCGCTCTACAACGGCTCCTATTCGATCGCGACCTTGCAGGAAGGCTGGAGGGGCGTGTTCCGCGGCCTGATCGCGATGGTGATCGCGGTCGTGGTGGTGGTCTTCGTGCAGTTCCTGATCCGCCCCGACGCCAATGTCTCGCGCTCGAGCTTCAACGGCGGCGCGCTCGCGGCGATCCTGGCGATCGCCTGGCTGCGCCTGCAGCTGCGCGCCTTCGTGCGCTGGCGCTGCGGCGAGACCATCATCAACGAGCTCATCATCGACGATGGCGGCCCCCAGGTGAACCTGCGCGGCGCGATCCGGATCTCCGCGGCCGCGATGGGGCTGCGGCCCAACCTCAACGACCCGGACGCGCTGGACCGCGTCGGGCTGGTCCTGCGCAACATCGACCGGGTCATCGTGAGCTGCCCGGCGGGACGCCGCGCGGAATGGGCGATGATGCTCAAGGGAGCCAACGTCGACGGCGAAGTGCTGGACGACGAAGTGGTGCGCCTTGGCGCCCAGGGCGCGCGCGTTGTCGGCAAGCACGGCCTGCTCCTGGTCTCCGCCGGCCCGCTCGGCTTGCGGGACCGCGCGATCAAGCGCCTGTTCGATATCGTCTTCGCAGGCAGCGCCATCCTCGCGCTGTCGCCACTGCTGATCGCCGTCGCCATCGCGGTGAAGGTGCAGGACCGCGGCCCGGTGTTCTTCATGCAGCGCCGGATGGGTCGCGGCAACCGCTTCTTCAACATGTACAAGTTCCGCTCGATGACGCAGGCGCTGTGCGATTCGAACGGCAACGTCTCCGCGTCCAAGGATGACCAGCGCATCACCCGCGTCGGCCGCTTCATCCGCAAGACCAGCATCGACGAGCTGCCGCAGCTGTTCAACGTGCTGCTGGGTGACATGAGCCTGGTCGGGCCGCGTCCCCACGCCACCGGTTCGCTCGCGGGCGACAAGCTGTTCTGGGAAGTGGACACGCGCTACTGGCAGCGCCACTCGCTCAAGCCCGGGCTCTCGGGCCTGGCCCAGGTGCGCGGCTTCCGCGGCGCCACCGACCACGAATCGGACCTCGTAAACCGCCTTCAGGCCGACCTCGAATACCTGGAGGGCTGGACGATCACCCGCGACATCCAGATCATCCTGCTGACGATGCGCGTGCTCGTCCACGATCGCGCCTTCTGAGGCGCTGCGCACGCACCGGGCCGCGCCGGCATGCCGGCCTACGGCCCGCGCGGCGAAGTGCCATCGGCGTGGAAGCGATCGGGGCGCCAGGCCCCGATTCGAAATCAGTTGCCGCTTTGCTTGGGCACGCTGAACGTGCCCGAGACGCGGCCACCCTTGCCGCCCGAGGCCGAGGACACGCCGCTCTTGAGGTCCACGACCAGGCGACCGCCGCGCAGCGTGTCGCCATTGGCACGCTTGATCGTGGCGTTGCCGGTCATGGTGATGATCTTCTGGTTGAAGTCGTAGATGCCGACGTCCCCGGTCGCCGTCTCGCTGCCGCGGGTGACGACGACGCCGCCGCTCGCGGTGATGCGCTGGATCTGGAGCGCTCCGGCATTGGTGAAGTTCACCACCGTGCGGGCCGCGCGCAGGCGCAGTTCGGCCTGCTTCACGTCGACGTTACCGGACAGGATCACGCGGTCCTGCCGGTCCTGCAGCTCGATGCGGTCGGCCGCATAGTCCACCGGGGCATCGGAGTTGTGGCCGCTGAACACCTGCGCCTCGGGCTGCGGCACGGCCGCGAAGGCCGCGATGCCAAGGATCGGGGCGGCGATCGCCGCGCGCAGGAGGATCTTCGGGGCGGGCATCATTGCGGTATCCTCAGCTTGCCGGGCGTCATGCGCAGGCGGGCATTGCCTTCCAGGGTGACGGTGCGGCCTTCCAGGTCCGCCTTCATCGAATCGGCCCGGAAGGTCCCCGTGGGGACGGTGCCATCGACCCCGCCCGATCCCACCGCAACCTGCTTCTTCACGTCGATGGCGACGTTGCGCGTGGTCATGCGGTAGCCGTCGGGCGCGGCGAAGTTGACCGGCCCGGCCACCGCGATCTGCTCGGTGTCGTAGTTGTAGGCGCCCCGGGGGGCGACGATCTGGGCCGGGCCGTCGTTCAGGTGCATGAGGGCCTTGAGGTCCAGCATCTCGACGATCGGCGTGGTCGCGGTCTTCTGCACGGCGGTGCCGGAGGTCACCACGAAGTCGCGGTTCTTGTTGTCCTTGCCGCGATAGGCGGCATCGTCCGCGCGCAGCCGCTCGCCGGTGACCGCCACCTTGTTGCGGTCCAGCAGGAAGCTGATCTCTCCGCGGGGGGAAAGCGGCACCAGGATCATCACCGCGGCCACCAGCCCGATGCCGGCCGGCAGCACTTTCGCCAGCAGCGCCACCAGCCGGTCGTGCGAACCGCCGGGCGCGGCGAAGTGCCGGCGGCGGTTGCGGATCTGGACGGCGTCGACGGACATGGCGTTTCGGGAAACTCCCCGGGGCGAGAAGAGTGCCGCGATCAGGCGGCTTCGTGGCTGAAGATGTCGTGGTCCGGCCAGCCCGCAAGGTCGAGCCGGGCGCGCGCGGGCAGGAAGTCGAAGCAGGCTTGCGCCAGTTCGGTGCGTCCTTCGCGTGCGAGGCGTTCCACCAGGATCGCGTGCATGGCGTGGAGGTAGCGCACGTCCGACGCGGCGTAGTCCTTCTGCGCGTCGCTCAGTTCGGGCGCGCCCCAGTCGCTGGACTGCTGCTGCTTGGACACCTCCTTGCCGAGGAGTTCGCGCACCAGATCCTTGAGGCCGTGGCGATCGGTGTAGGTGCGCACCAGCTTGCTGGCGATCTTGGTGCAGAACACCGGCGCCGCGGTGACCCCGAGGTAATGCTCGATCGCGGCCAGATCGAAGCGCGCGAAGTGGTAGAGCTTGAGGCGGGCCGGATCGGCGAGCACCGCTTTCAGATTCGGCGCGGCAAAGCGGCTGCCGGCGGCGAAGCGGACGAGGTGCTCGTCCCCCTGGCCGTCCGAGATCTGCACCAGGCAGAGCCGGTCGCGGGCGGTGATGAGGCCCATGGTCTCGGTGTCGATGGCGACGGGACCCGGCGCGAGCACGCCTTCGGGGAGATCTTCTTCGTGGAGATGGACAGCCATGATCCGGGAATGCTTAGGGACTGGTCGGGTGTTTCGCAATGCCCGCAAGCCCGGGCGCGCCCCGGCGCACTGGTTTTTCGAAAGGTCGCGGGCATGACGGCAACACAGGACGTGCAGAGCATCGCCCCAAGCTGGGCCGCGGCGCTCGCGCCCGCGCTGGCGACGACCGAGGCGCGGCGGCTGGGCGGATGGCTGAAGGGCGAGGAAGCGGCCGGCAAGCGGATCTATCCGCCCGCGGGCGCACGGCTGCGGGCGCTGGAACTGACGCCGCTGGACGCGGTGCGCGTCGTGATCCTGGGCCAGGACCCCTACCACGGCGCGGGCCAGGCGCACGGCCTTGCGTTCTCGGTTCCCGAAGGCGTGCGGGTGCCGCCTTCGCTGGTGAACATCTACAAGGAACTGGCGCGCGATTGCGGCGTCCAGGCGCCAGGGCACGGCAACCTCGAGCACTGGGCGCGCCAGGGCGTGCTGCTGCTCAACAACGCGCTGACGGTGGAGGAAGGGCAGGCCGGCTCGCACCAGAACCGCGGCTGGGAGGCGATCACAGATGCCGCCGTCGCCGCGGTGGCGGCCAAGCCGGAGCCCTGCGTGTTCCTGCTCTGGGGCAACCACGCGCGCAAGAAGGCGATGCGCGTGCCCGGGCTGGCCGAGGGCCATCACCTGGTGCTGACGGCGCCCCACCCGAGCCCGTTATCGGCCCACTCCGGGTTCTTCGGATGCGCGCACTTCAGCAAGGCCAACGCCTTCCTCGCCCGGCACGGGCGAGGCACGATCGACTGGTGATCTTTCAGGCGGAGGCGCCGGGCACGGCCTCGTCCATGACGTAGTGGCTCATGGCCCCGCCTACGGTGAGGTCGCCGAAGCACGCGCGGAACTTGCCGAAGGCCTCCAGCCCGCGCGCCTCCTGGTGCGCCTCCATCGAGGTCCACACGACGTTGAAGGTGAACTTGGAGGGGTTCTCCACCCCGCGGCCGAAGCGAACCGAGACGACGCCGTCGCAGGCGGCCAGGTGGGCGATGCCGGCCTCGCGCATGGCGCTGGCGAACTGGTCCTCGGCGCCGGGGCGCACTTCGATTTCGGCGACTTCGAGCAACATCGGCGGTCTCCCTCTTTGGCTGCGAGAGAGCCGGCGCGCGACCGGCGGTCAAGGGTGCGACGGAAGTGATCGCGTCGGCGCGTGCGCGTGACAGGGCTTCGACAGGCTCAGCGCGAGCGGATCAGAGCGGCGTGGGCAGATTGAGCCTGGGGGGGCTTCGACAGGCTCAGCCTGAGCGGGATGAGAGCGGCGGGGGCAGGCTCATCTTGAGCGGTCCACTTTGGCTTCCAAGGGCATGCGCAAGCGAGGCGTGAAAGGCCCCCAAAATCCCGCTCAGGCTGAGCTTGTCGAAGCCCCGGCCGCCACACCCGCAACGAAAAAGGGGCGCACCTTGCGGCACGCCCCTCGTTCGAGAAGGTCGGGGACGCTCAGCGCGGCAGCAGGCTTGCGCCCATCAGCGCCTCGTCCACCGCGCGGGCGCACTGGCGGCCTTCGCGGATCGCCCAGACCACCAGCGACTGGCCCCGGCGCATGTCGCCGCAGGACCAGATCTTCTCGTCGCTGGTGCGGTACTCGAAGACGTTCGCCTTGACGTTGCCGCGCGCGTCGAGCTCGACGCCCGACTGGTCGATCATGCCGGCCTTGCGCGGACCCACGAAGCCCATGGCCAGCAGGATGAGATCGGCCTGCAGCGTGAACTCGCTGCCGGGGACCTCCTCCATCCTGCCGTCCTTCCACTCGACGCGGACGCATTCCAGTCCCTTGACGTCGTTGTCGCCGACTACGCGCTTGGTCAGCACGGCCCAGTCGCGGGTGGCGCCTTCCTCGTGGCTGGAGGAGGTCCGCAGCTTGAGCGGCCAGAACGGCCACGACAGCGCCTTGTTCTCCTTCTCGGGCGGGCGCGGCATGATCTCGAGCTGGGTCACCGAGGCGGCGCCCTGGCGGTTCGAGGTGCCCACGCAGTCCGAGCCGGTGTCGCCGCCGCCGATGACGATCACGTGCTTGCCGGTCGCGGTCAGCGAGCCGCGCGGCGCGGCGCGCAGCTCGTCGTCGCCGGCGTTGCGCTTGTTCTGCTGGGTCAGGAACTCCATCGCGAAGCGCACCCCGGGCAGCTCGAAGCCGGGGATGTTGAGCGGGCGGGGATCCTCGGCGCCGCCGGCGAAGACGACCGCGTCGAAGTTCTCCTTGAGCGAGGCCACCGAGACGGTGACGCCCACTTCGGTGGAGGTCTTGAACTCCACGCCCTCGGCCATCATCTGCACCAGCCGGCGGTTGATGAGGTGCTTCTCCATCTTGAAGTCGGGGATGCCGTAGCGCATCAGCCCGCCCACGCGGTCGTTCTTCTCGAACACCGTGACCGAGTGGCCGGCCCGCGCCAGCTGCTGTGCGCAGGCCATGCCGGCCGGGCCCGAGCCCACCACCGCGACCGACTTGCCGGTCCGCGTCTTGGCCGGGGCCGGTACGATCCAGCCTTCCTGCCAGCCCTTGTCGACGATCGCGCATTCCACCGACTTGATGGTCACCGGCTCGTCGATGATGTTCAGCGTGCAGGCCGCCTCGCACGGGGCGGGGCAGATGCGGCCGGTGAACTCGGGGAAGTTGTTGGTCGAGTGCAGGACGTCGAGCGCGTTGCGGAAGTCGTCCTCGTAGACGAGGTGGTTCCAGTCCGGGATCATGTTGTTGACCGGACAGCCGGTGTGGCAGTGCGGCACGCCGCAGTTCATGCAGCGCGACGCCTGGTCGCGGAGCGCGTCCTGCGAGAGCGGGACGACGAACTCGTTGTAGTTCTTCAGGCGATCCTCGACCGGACCGTACGTACGGTCCTGGCGGTCGAGTTCGAGGAAGCCGGTTTCCTTGCCCATTTCGATGCGATCCTAAATCTTATTCTGCTGCGACCGAGGCGGCCTGGAGGCGCTCGGCCTCCTGCTGGCGCAGGGCCCTGGCGTAGTCGCGCGGCATCACCTTGACGAACTTGCCCAGCGTGTTCGACCAGTCGTCGAGCAGCGCCCGGGCGCGCTTCGAGCCGGTGTGCAGGTGGTGGCGTTCGAGCAGGATGCGCAGCCGCTCCGCGTCGTGGCGCAGCGGATCGCCCATGCCGAGGTCGGTGACCGAGACGGTGCGCTGCTGCGGGCGGCCCCAGGAATCGTCCGTGCCTTCTTCCTCGTCGGCTTCGGCCGCAATCGGCAGCAGGTCGACCATCGCGCCGTTGACCAGCTTGGCGAACTCGCCGTCCTCGTCGTAGACGTAGGCGACGCCGCCCGACATGCCTGCCGCGAAGTTGCGGCCGGTCTTGCCCAGCACCGCCACGACGCCGCCGGTCATGTACTCGCAGCCATGGTCGCCGCAGCCCTCGACCACCGCGATGGCGCCCGAGTTGCGGACCGCGAAGCGCTCGCCGCCCACGCCGTTGAAGAACGCCTCGCCCGAGATCGCGCCGTAGAGCACGGTGTTGCCGACGATGATGTTCTTGGTGGGGTCGCGGTCGACGTGGCTCGGCTGGCGCACGATCACGCGGCCGCCCGAGAGGCCCTTGCCGACGTAGTCGTTGGCATCGCCGGTGAGGTCGAGCGTGACGCCGTGGGCGAGCCAGGCGGCGAAGCTCTGGCCGGCGACGCCGGTGAGCTTCACGTTGATCGTGTTGTCCGGCAGGCCCGCGTGCCCGTAGCGCTTGGCCACTTCGCCCGAGAGCATCGCGCCGACCGTGCGGTTGACGTTGATGATCGACTTCTCGATGCGCACCGGCTGGCGGCTTTCCAGGGCCTCGGCCGCGGCTTCGATCAGCGCGTTGTCGAGCGCGTTCTCGAGGCCGTGGTCCTGCGTCTGGCTCCAGTTGAGCGAGGGGCTGTCGCCCTGCGGCGCCTGGTAGAGGACCTTGGAGAGGTCCACGCCCTTGGCCTTCCAGTGGCCGATCGCCTTCTTCATGTTCAGCCGGTCGACCCGGCCGACCATCTCCGCCAGCGTGCGGAAGCCGAGCTCGGCCATGATCGCGCGCAGTTCCTCGGCGACGAAGAAGAAGTAGTTGATGACGTGCTCGGGCTGGCCGGTGAAGCGCGCGCGCAGCACCGGGTCCTGCGTGGCGACGCCGACCGGGCAGGTGTTGAGGTGGCACTTGCGCATCATGATGCAGCCGGCCGCGATCAGCGGGGCGGTGGCGAAGCCGAACTCGTCGGCGCCGAGCAGCGCCGCGATGGCGACGTCGCGCCCGGTGCGCAGGCCGCCGTCGGCCTGCACCACCACGCGGCTGCGCAGGTTGTTGAGCAGCAGCGTCTGCTGCGTCTCGGCAAGGCCGATCTCCCACGGCGAACCGGCGTGGGTCAGCGAGGTCAGCGGCGAAGCGCCGGTGCCCCCTTCGTAGCCGGCGATGGTGATGTGGTCCGCCCGCGCCTTGGAGACGCCGGCCGCGACCGTGCCGACGCCCACTTCGGACACCAGCTTGACCGAGACGCGCGCCCTGGGGTTCACGTTCTTGAGGTCGTGGATGAGCTGGGCGATGTCCTCGATCGAGTAGATGTCGTGGTGCGGCGGCGGGCTGATGAGGCCCACGCCCGGGGTCGAGTGGCGGGTGGCGCCGATGGTGCGGTCCACCTTGTCACCGGGAAGCTGCCCGCCCTCCCCAGGCTTCGCGCCCTGCGCCATCTTGATCTGGATGTCATCGGCGTTGACGAGGTACTCGGTGGTGACGCCGAAGCGCCCCGAGGCCACCTGCTTGATCGACGAGCGCATCGAATCGCCGTTTTCCAGCGGCTTGAAGCGCCGCGGATCCTCGCCGCCCTCGCCGGTGTTGGACTTGCCGCCGATGCGGTTCATCGCCAGCGCCAGCGTGGTATGCGCCTCCCACGAGATCGAGCCGTAGCTCATCGCGCCGGTGGCGAAGCGCTTGACGATCGCGCTGGCGGGCTCGACCTCCTCGAGCGGGATCGACGAGCCCGGCACGAAGTCCATCAGCCCGCGGATCGTGAGCATGCGCTCCGACTGGTCGTTGATGGTCTGCGCGAACTCCCTATACTTCTCCGGCAGGTTGCCGCGCACGGCGTGCTGGAGCAGGCCGATGTTGGTGCTGGTCCAGGCGTGCTCCTCGCCGCGGATGCGCTGGCCGTACATGCCGCCCACGTCGAGCATCGACTTGTAGATCGGGTTGTCGCCGTAGGCGTCCGCGTGGCGGCGCACGGTCTCCTCCGCGATCTCCATCAGGCCGGCGCCCTCGATCGTGGTCGCGGTCCCGGTGAAGTACTTGTCGACGAAGGCGCTGGACAGGCCGACCGCGTCGAAGATCTGCGCGCCGCAGTAGGACTGGTAGGTCGAGATGCCCATCTTGGACATGACCTTCCGGATGCCCTTGCCGATGGCGTAGACGTAGTTCTTCGCCGCCTGCTCGGCCGACACCGGCAGGTTCTTGCGCACGCGGATCGCCTCGATCGTCTCGAGCGCGAGGTAGGGGTTGATCGCCTCGGCGCCGTAGCCCGCCAGCGCGCAGAAGTGGTGGACTTCGCGCGCTTCGCCGGTTTCCACCACGAGGCCGGTCTGCATGCGCAGGCCCTGGCGGACGAGGTGGTGGTGGACGGCCGCCGTCGCCAGCAGCGCCGGCATCGGGATGCGGTCGGGCCCCTGGGCGCGGTCGGACAGGACCAGGATGTTCTTGTCCGCCAGCACCGCCTCGGTCGCGGCCCAGCACATCTCCTTGATCGCCATCTCCAGCCCGGCGGCGCCGGTCGCGGCGTCCCAGGTCATGTCGATGGTGGCGGTGCGGAACGCGCCATCGAGCGCGGCCTCCACCGAGCGGATCTTGGCAAGGCCGAGGTCGGTCAGGATCGGCTGGCTCACTTCCAGGCGCTTGTGCGTGCCCGCATCATGGCCCAGCAGGTTCGGCCGCGGCCCGATCATGGTGACCAGGCTCATCACCAGTTCCTCGCGGATCGGGTCGATCGGCGGGTTGGTGACCTGCGCGAAGTTCTGCTTGAAGTAGTCGTAGAGCAGGCGCGACTTGTTCGACAGCACCGGGATCGGCGTGTCGGTGCCCATCGAGCCGAGCGGATCGTCGGCCATGACGGCCATCGGCTCGAGGAAGCGGCTGACGTCCTCCTGCGTGTAGCCGAAGGCCTGCTGGCGATCGAGCAGGGTGCCGGTGGGCTTGGGCAGCTCGGCCAGCTCGGGTTCGATCACGTCGAGATCGACCAGCTTGTACTGCGCCTGGTCGAGCCACTTCTCGTAGGGCTCGGCCTCGGCCAGCTTGGTCTTGATCTCCTCGTCCTCGATGATGCGGCCTTCCTCGAAGTCGATCAGCAGCATGCGGCCGGGCTGGAGGCGCCACTTGCGCACGATGTTGTCTTCCTTGATCGGAAGCACGCCGCTTTCCGAGGCCATCACGCACAGGTCGTCGTCGGTGACGAGGAAGCGCGCGGGGCGCAGGCCGTTGCGGTCGAGCGTGGCGCCGATCTGGCGACCGTCGGTGAAGGCGACGGCGGCAGGGCCGTCCCACGGCTCCATCAGGGCGGCGTGATACTCGTAGAACGCGCGGCGTTCCGGGGTCATCAGCGGGTTGCCCGCCCAGGCCTCGGGGATGAGGATCATCATCGCGTGGACCAGGCTGTAGCCGCCCGCGATCAGCAGCTCGAGCGCGTTGTCGAGGCAGGCGGTGTCCGACTGGCCGTGCGGGATCAGCGGCCACATCTTGTCGAGGTCGGCGCCGAGCAGCTCGGATTCCATGGTGCGGCGGCGCGCGTTCATCCAGTTCACGTTGCCGCGAACCGTGTTGATCTCGCCGTTGTGCGCCATGAAGCGGAACGGGTGCGCCAGCTTCCAGCTCGGGAAGGTGTTGGTGCTGAAGCGCTGGTGGACGAGGCCGAGCGCCGAGACGAACTCGGGATCGCGCAGGTCGTCGTAGAACGAGCCGACCTGGGTCGCCAGCAGCAGGCCCTTGTAGACGATCGTGCGGCTGGAGAAGCTGGGCATGTAGAGCTCGGTGAGCCCGGGCATGCCGTGCTTTTCCGCCAGCGCCGCCAGCGGGTTCTGGGTCTGCTTGCGGATCGCCAGGATCTTGCGCTCGAACGCGTCCTGGTCGGTGCAGTTCTCGCCGCGGCCCACGAAGCACTGGCGGATCACCGGCATCGATTCGAGCACGGTCTTGCCCAGGCCGTCGGTGGTGACGGGGACGTCGCGCCAGCCGAGGAGCGTCTGGCCTTCCTTCTTGATGAACTTCTCGAAGGTGGCGACGATGAAGTCGTGCGCGGCCTGGTCCTGCGGCAGGAAGCACATCGCGACGGCATAGTCGCCGGGCTGCGGCAGAGTGACGCCTGCGCCCGCGGCCCAGGTACGGAACAGCTGGTCGGGAATCTGCGTCAGGATGCCCGCGCCGTCGCCCAGCAGCGGGTCGGCGCCCACCGCACCGCGGTGGTCGAGGTTTTTCAGAATCTCCAGGGCCTGGATAATGATCGCATGGTTTTTCTGGCCCTTGATATGGGCGACGAAGCCCACACCGCAGGCGTCGTGTTCATTGCGCGCATCATAAAGGCCTTGGGGCTTAGGAAATCCCATCGATAGAACCCATCCTGTCATTTTTTTGCCGGGGCCCACCGGGCGCGCCTGCGGAGTGCGCGCGAATCGTGCACACAGCCCCACGCGGCATAGTGACCCCAAGGTCCCCATGACGATTGCAGGACGGTTTTGCAATGGCGAACCGGCCCCGGCGCGCAGGATGGTGGCGTCCAGGCCGGGAATCCCGGCATTTTATTATCCGGGACAGTGCCGGAGCGATCCTGCGCAAGCGCAGGTCGACCTGCGGAGTGCCACAGGTCAGGCGGCGCCGCTCACCCGCTGGAGCGTGGCAAGCGCTTCGCGCAAGGCGCGCTCGGTCTCGCTCGCCACCGGCAGCGGCGGCGCGTCGAACGGGCGGGGACCCTCCGCAGCCGTCGCGGGCACGCTGACGGTGCCCGCCGGCGGGTCGAACGGCGCCGCATCGGGCGCGGCGGCCAGCACCGGGCGGGCGAAAGGCGCGGCGTCCAAGGGCGGCCCCTGCAGCGCCGGGTCTTCGCCCCCGTCCTCGCCCCCGTCCTCGTGATCGAACGTCAGGAAGGCGCGCCGTGCGCCCGCCTGCCGCGACAGGTCGAGCAGCGAGGAATAGCCCCGTTCGAGCACCGCGGCCTCGTCGTCCTGCCCGGCGCCGGCCTCGGCGGTGAACGGGCTGGTCGGGAAGGGAATGGCGTCGAGCGCCGCACGTGGGGGGGTGGCGGCCGCCAGGCCGATCGAGCGGGGCGGCTGGTAGCCGGGGAGCGGCTCGACCTCGGCCCCGGACAGGCCGGTCGTGACGGGGCGCAGCGCGGCCGGGACCGGCCTTGCCGCCGCGACGGTGTCGCCGGGGCTCGCGTCCGGGGCCACGGGCGCCACTACCGGCGCCGTGAACGGGGCCGGGGCGAGCGCCGGGGGCGGGGTGAATTCCAGAGGTGAGATTGGGCCTGGCCGCAGGTCCGGCGCCGCCTCGGCGGCGCGGCGGGCCTCCTCGCGGCGACGCGCCAGGGCGAGCGCGAGGCGCTCGACCAGCTCGACCGGCGAAAGGTCGTCGAGGCGGGCTTCGGCGATGCGCTGCGCGGCGCTGCGGCCCTCATCGCGAAGCCGCGCCGCGTCCTGGGCCGCGGCCTCCAGCGCCGCGAACGGCGCCGGTGCGTCGAACGTGGCGGCGGTGCCGGGCGCGGCGCCGTAGCGCGCGTCGGACGCGGGTGGCGCATCGAAGGGGCGCGGGGCAGGGGCCTCGTCCGGCATGTCCGCGCTCCAGTCGCCCTGCGGCAGGCGCGGCAGCAGCTTGAACCCGGGGCCGGATTTCTCGACGCTGGTGGGCGCGGGCGTGCTCGCCGGCGCTGCCCCGGTCGCCTCCCGCTCCGACGGGAACACTGGCCCGCCGACAGGCGCGGAGCCGTTCGCGTCGTCCGGCGTGCGCCATGCGGCGTCGGTGTCGAGCCAGGGCGGCAGCGGCTGGTCGTCCGCACCGGTCTCGCTCGCTTTGCCCAGCGCGCGGCGGAACGCGGCGTCGTCGACGGCGTTGCCGTCCAAGTCCTCGATGTCGAAGTCGGCCACGTTGAGGATCCGCGGCTCGCCATCCGCCGTCGGCGCCTCGGCGCTCCAGTCCTGCGCGGCGGTGGGGTCCATCGCCAGCGCGCGGCGGCGGCGGGGAAGCGAGGCTTGCGCCTCATCCTCTTGCGCCGTGCCGGCGTCGACCGCGAGGGCGGCGGAGCGAAGGCGCTTCGGGGCGGTGCCGGCAGCGATGCGGCGGGCGACGAGCGCGCCTGCCAGGGCGCCCAGCGCCGCCATGGCCAGCGCGAGCAGCACGCGAGTCGTGGTCCCCAGGGGGGGCGCTGCCATCGGCAAGACCCTCTCGACCCCCGTCGCCGCCACCAAGTTCTCCAGCAGGGCCGGGCTGACGGCGATGCTGGCCAGCGCGAACACCGCAGCGCTCCAGAGCGCGACAATGGCCGGAAACAGCGGGTGTCGCGTGATCGGCTGGTCCGCTCCGGTGGTGCTGCGCCTGGTCTGAGCCACGTGAACCTTACCCCGTACTGCTTCGTTAAGTGGCCCTTACGGCACCCTTAGGCGGCTGCGACAAGCCGTCCGTCCGGGTCCGGTGGTGCCAGCATCTGGTAAACGAGACCATAACGACGGGCATTGTAGGCCCAGTCGTGCCGCGTTTCCACATGCTCGCGGCCGGCCCGGCGATAGGCCTCCCACTCCCCGCGGGACTCCAGGAGCCGGGCCAGCGCAGCGGCGCAGGCCGCCGCATCGTCGGGTGCGAAAAGCACGCCGGTCCGCCCGTCCTCCACCAGTTCGCGGTGGCCGCCGACGTCGCTCGCCGCCACCAGCTTGCCCTGCGCCATCGCCTCCAGCGGCTTGAGCGGCGTGACCAGGTCGGTGAGGCGGCTGCGCTTGCGGGGATAGGCCATGACGTCGCACAGCGCGTAGTAGCGGTCCACCTCCTTATGCGGAACGCGGCCCACGAAGCGGATCGCGGCCGCCGCGGGAGAGGCCGCCGCCTGCGCGCGCAGCGCCTCCTCGCGCGGTCCGCCGCCCACGAGGAGCAGCTTGGCCTCCGGCTGGCGGGCGACGAGCGCCGGCATCGCGGCGATCAGAAGGTCGAGGCCCTCGTAGTCGTAGAAGCTGCCGATGAAGCCCACGACGGGGCTGGGGCCTGCCGGGCCGTCGAAGCCCAGGGCTTCGGCCAGCGCGGCATCGCGGGGCAGGGGCTCCCCGAAGAGCGAGAGGTCCACGCCGTTGGGCACGACGGTGATCTTGTCCTCCGGAATGCCGCGCCGGACGAGATCGGCGCGCAGCCCCTGGCAGATCGTCACCACCGCGTCGGCCTGGCGCGCCAGGCGGGTCTCGAGCGCGCGCGTCAGCCGATACTTGAGCGAGCCTTCACGCCCCGTGCCGTTGCCTACCGCTGCATCTTCCCAGAAGGCGCGGATCTCGTAGACCAGCGGGATGCCGAGCCGGCGTGCCACGCGCAGCGCCGCCTGGCCGCAGAGCAGCGGCGAATGGGCGTGGAGCACATCGGGCCGCCATGCGGCCACGGCGCGCTCGATCCCGTCGGCGAAGAGCCCCACCTCGCGCCACTCGCGCAGGCCGGGCGGGCCCTTGGGCTCGCCGGGGGTGCGGTGGAACAGCAGCCCGTCGTGAAGCTCGGGACCGCCTTCGCCGGCGTTGTAGCGCGGCCCGGTGACCCCGCGCACGTCGATGCCGAGCCCTTCCTGCGCCTTGAGGATCGCGCGCGTGCGGAAGGTGTAGCCGCTGTGGACCGGCAGCGAATGGTCGAGCACGTGGAGGACGCGGGTCATGGCGGCCAGCCTAGCACGCAACGCTTAACGCGCCGTCAACCCGTTGCTGCTACGGCCATGGCGATGGTCGACATCCTCGCCCTTTCGCTCTCGCACGGCCTGCTGCTGCTGGCGGCCTGGCGACTGCTCGGACGCGCCGATCTCGACGACGAAGGCCGGGAGGCCGGCACGCCGCCGCGTCCGCGCACGCTGGGCGCGCCGATGCGCGTGGTCCGCTCGTCCGATGCGGCGGACAAGGACGAGTCCGCAGGCTGACGGCGTAGCCAGGCTCTGCAGGCGTCGCCGAGTCGGCATCGCTCCCTCGCTCGCGACGGGCGCAGCCATTAACCGGAAGCGGACGCGCTCCCATCGGTCCCGCGGCCGCATGCTGCCTTCGGGGCCCCGGATTACAATCTGTTAAGGGCATTCACGGAGTTTACCCCAAATTAACCTTTAACCCTCATCGCTCATATGGTTAATAAAGAGCCAGTTCGTCAAACGTCCACAGGCGTGGCGGATAGCGGGGCAAGAAGGGACGCAACCCATGCGAGTGCTGCTGATCGAGGATGAACCGACCACCGCCCGGGCCATTGAGCTCATGCTGACCGCGGAGGGATTCAACGTCTACTCCACCGACTTGGGCGAGGAAGGCCTCGATCTCGGGAAGCTCTACGACTACGACATCATCCTGCTGGACCTCAACCTGCCGGACATGCACGGCTACGACGTGCTCAAGAAGCTGCGCGTCGCCAAGGTGCAGACGCCGGTCCTGATCCTCTCGGGCATCTCGGAGATGGACAGCAAGGTCCGCTCGTTCGGATTCGGCGCGGACGACTACGTGACCAAGCCCTTCCACCGGGAGGAGCTGATCGCCCGCATCCACGCTGTCGTGCGCCGTTCCAAGGGACACTCGCAGTCGGTCATCCGGACCGGCAAGCTGGTGGTCAACCTCGACGCCAAGACGGTGGAGGTCGATGGCGCCCGCGTGCACCTGACGGGCAAGGAATACGCGATGCTCGAGCTGCTCAGCTTGCGCAAGGGCACCACGCTGACCAAGGAGATGTTCCTCAACCATCTCTACGGCGGCATGGACGAGCCCGAGCTGAAGATCATCGATGTCTTCATCTGCAAGCTGCGCAAGAAGCTCGCCCATGCCTGCGGCGGTGCCAACTACATCGAGACGGTGTGGGGCCGCGGCTACGTGCTGCGCGACCCGGACGAGGCGGCCGAGGCGGCCTGACCGTCCGGAGCCCGCGCCCTTGCAGGGCCGTGGGCTGTGGCCATTCAGATCGCCAGGGCGACAAGCGAGAGCAGCGCGGCGGTGAGCACCGCATTGAGCGCCATGGCCAGGCTGGCGAGCGCGCCGGCGGTGGCATCCACCTGGAAGGCACGGGCAGCGCCGATCCCGTGCGCTGCCAGTCCGACCGCGAAGCCGCGCACCCGGTAGTCGCGCAAGCCCAGCGCATCGAGCAGCGGCGTCGCTATCATGGCGCCGAGCACGCCGGCGAAGAGCACGATGACGGCTGCCAGAGCCGGGATGCCGCCCAGCTGCCCCGCCACCGCCATCGCGACCGGGGTGGTCGTGGCGCGGGGCGCGATCGAGGCGAGGATCTCGCGCGGGGCTCCGAGCAGCGCGAGGACACCCACGGCGCTGGCGATCGACGTCACTGCGCCGGCCAGGAGCGCCAGGGTGACCGGCACCGCCAGCTTGCGGATGCGGCGGCGCTCTCGCCAGACGGGCACCGCCAGCCCGACGACCGCCGGGCCGAGCAGGAAGCTGAGCGGCGCGGTGGCGGCCTTGTAGGTCGTATAGGAGGTCCCGGTCGCCAGCAGCGCCCCGATCAGCACCGGCGTGGACCAGAGCACCGGGTGGCAGAGCGGATGGCGCCCGCACCGGCGCGACAGCGCGTCGAACAGCACGAAGACCCCCAGCGTCGCCGTGAGCCAGACGAGCGGGAGGGCCAGGAACACCGGCTCCATCACGAGTCGCCCTCCGCAGCGAACCGGCGCAGCGCCCAGCGGAACACCAGCGCGGTGACCACCAGGGTGAGGGCGGTCGACACCGCGGTGGCGACCGCCAGCCCCAGGCCGTAGCGCGACAGCACGGCGCCCTCGTCCACCAGGCCTACCGCGGCCGGCACGAACATCACCGCCAGGTGCGCGGTGAGCCAGCCGGTCACGGTGCCGAGCACCGGCCGCTCGCGCGGGACCAGCGCCAGCCAGGACAGCAGCAGGAGCATGCCGGTGACCGCGCCCGGCAGCGGTAGTCCCGTCAGGCGGTGGATCGCCTCTCCGGCGAGCTGGCAGGCGAGCAGCAGGAAGATGGCGGGCAGCATGGGCGGATAAAGCAGGCCGGAGCGGCCGGTGGCAATGCGCAATCCGCGCCAGGGGCCCCCGGCATCACCACTCCATTGACCCGGACCGGCGAGGGTGTCAGTGGCGCGCGCCATGACGGCATACAAATCCGGCGATCCGACCACGCTCAACCGCCTCTACGGCCGGGCCAAGGGCAAGCCCTTGCGCGCCGGGCAGCAGGGACTCGTCGACGACCTGCTGCCGCGCATCGCAGTGCCGCGCGAAGGCCCCGTCACCGCTGAGCGGCTGTTCGGCCACGACTGCCCCCTCCACTTCGAGATCGGCTTCGGCGGCGGCGAGCACATGGCGGCGCGCGCGGACATGCTGCCCGACCACGGCTTCATCGGCGCCGAGCCGTTCCTCAACGGCGTCGCGCAGGCGCTGCTCCACGTCAGCGGCGACAACGGCGCACACCCGCCCATCGGCAACGTGCGGATCCATCACGGCGACGCGCTGGAGGTGCTCTCCCGCGTCCCTGACGGGGCGCTATCGTTCCTCTATCTGCTCCATCCCGATCCCTGGCCCAAGGCACGCCACGCCAAGCGGCGCATGATGAACGACGGCCCGGTGGATATGTTCGCGGCCAAGCTCAAGCCCGGCGGCGAGTTCCGCTTCGGCACCGATCATGCCGTCTACCTGCGCCATGCGCTGATGGTGATGCAGCGCCATACCGACCAGTTCGCATGGCAGTGCGAGCGCCCGCGCGACTTCCAGGTCCGCCCCGGCGGCTGGCCCGAGACGCGCTACGAGAACAAGGCGCGCACCGTCTACGGCCACGAGGTTTGGTACTTCCGCTACCGGCGCACGTGACGCCGCGGCCCGCGCGCTGCCCGGCCCCCCGCGGTCAGGCAGCGTGCGGGCGCGGGTTCAGCCGGCGATGCCCGCGGCGGCCAGCACCGCGAGCGTCAGCACATCGGGTGCCAGCGCCGTCATCGGCACGATCTGCACCGGCTTCTCGGCGCCCAGCAGCATCGGGCCGATCGAGGTGGTGCCGCCGATCTCCTTGAGCAGCTTGGCCGAGATGTTGGCTGACTGCAGCCCCGGCATGATCAGCACGTTGGCCGGCGCCGACAGGCGGCTGAACGGATAGAGCGCCATGATCTTCGGGTTGAGCGCGGCGTCGGGCGCCATCTCGCCCTCGTACTCGAAGTCCACCTGCTCCTCGTCCAGGATGCGGATCGCCTCGCGCGTGGTCTCCAGCCACTTGCCCGAGGGGTTGCCGAAGGTCGAGTAGCTGAGGAAGGCGACGCGGGGCTCGTGGCCGAGGCGCCGGGCGACCGCGGCGGTCTCCTGGGCGATCACCGCGAGCTGCGCTGCATCCGGGCGTTCGTTGATGGTGGTATCGGCCATGAACACCGTGTGGTTCTTGCCCACCAGCATGTGGATCCCGAAGGCGAGCTTGCCTTCGGCGGGGTCGAGTACCCGCCGCACTTCCTTGATCGTCTGCGCGAAGGGGCGCGTCATGCCGGTGATCAGGGCATCGCCGACGCCCAGCTTGAGCAGCCCCGCGGCGAAGATGTTGCGGTCGGTGTTGACCATGCGCTGGACGTCGCGCTGCAGGAAGCCGCGGCGCTTGAGGCGCTCGTAAACCATCTCCACCATCGGCGCGACGTGGTCGGAGACCATCGAGTTCTCGATCTGGTAGCTCTCCGGATTGGGAACCCCGAGCTCCGCCATCCTGTCGAGGATGACCTGCGTGCGGCCCACCAGCACCGGCTCACCGTAGCCGAAGTCGCGGTACTGGATCGCGGCGCGCAGGACGACCTCGTTGTCGGCCTCCGCAAAGATCACCCGCTTGGGGTTGGCGCGGACCTGCTCGTAGACGCGGGTGAGAATCGAGGTGGTGGGGTTGAGGCGGGCCTTCAGCTGGTCGCGGTAGGCCTCGAAGTCCTCGATCGGCTTCTGCGCCACGCCCGAGTCCATGGCCGCCTTGGCGACCGCCATCGGCACGACTTCCATCAGGCGCGGGTCGAAGGGCGCGGGGATGATGTAGTCGCGGCCGAACTGCTGCGCTTCGCCATAGGCCGCGGCGACATCCTCGTGGACCTGTTCGCGCGCCAGCTCGGCGATGGCGGTGGCGGCGGCGATCTTCATCTCCTCGTTGATCGCGGTCGCCCGCACGTCGAGCGCGCCGCGGAAGATGAAGGGGAAGCCGAGCACGTTGTTGACCTGGTTCGGATAGTCCGAACGGCCGGTGGCGACGATCGCGTCGGGACGGACGGCCTTGGCCTCGGGCGGGGTGATCTCCGGGTCCGGGTTGGCCATCGCGAAGATGATCGGCTCGGGAGCCATCCGCTTGACCATGTCCTGCGTCACCGCGCCCTTGGCCGAGAGGCCGAGGAACACGTCCGCGCCCTCGATCGCTTCGAGCAGCGTGCGCTTGTCGGTTGCGACCGCGTGGGTAGACTTGAACTGATCCACCCGCTCGCGGCCGGGATAGATCACGCCGCGCGTGTCGCAGACCAGCACGTTGTCGTGCTTCACGCCCATCGACTTGATGAGCGAGGTGCAGGCGAGCGCCGAGGCGCCGGCGCCGTTCACCACCACCTTGATCTCGTCCAGCTTGCGACCGGTGATGAGGCAGGCGTTGATGAGGCCGGCCGCCGCGATGATCGCGGTGCCGTGCTGGTCGTCGTGCATGACCGGGATGTTCATCCGCTCGCGCAGGGCCTGCTCGATGATGAAGCACTCGGGCGCCTTGATGTCTTCCAGGTTGATGCCGCCGAAGCTCGGCTCCATCATCGCGATCGCCTCGATCAGCGCCTCGGTGTCCTCGCTGGCAAGCTCGATGTCGATCGAATCGACGTCGGCGAAGCGCTTGAACAGGACGGCCTTGCCTTCCATCACCGGCTTGGAGGCCAGCGCGCCGAGGTTGCCCATGCCCAGGATCGCCGTCCCGTTCGAGATGACCGCGACGAGGTTGCCCTTGGCGGTGTAGTCGTAGGCCGTCGCGGGATCGTCGGCGATGGCCTGCACCGGTACGGCCACGCCCGGCGAGTAGGCCAGGCTGAGGTCGCGCTGGGTGGCCATGGGCTTGCTGGCGATGATCTCGATCTTACCCGGACGGATCG
Source organism: Novosphingobium soli (assembly GCF_042432915.1). NCBI lineage: Bacteria > Pseudomonadati > Pseudomonadota > Alphaproteobacteria > Sphingomonadales > Sphingomonadaceae > Novosphingobium > Novosphingobium soli. Next base: position 72,066 of record NZ_JBHLWK010000008.1, on the reverse strand, counting down.
TCTGGTGATAGAACAGCGCCTCGCGCTCGGTGAACTGGACCTTGGCTTTGTCGGACAAGCGTATTCTCCCGGTTTCGCCTGCGCCCTAACGAATGTCGCGCCGACGCGATAGGGGAAAGGCGCCGGACGCGCGCTTCACAAAGGCTGTGCGCCGGCGCTAACGCTGGCCGCCATGACTTCCGGCGCGACTCCGATGATGGCGCAATACCTGGCGCTGCGCGAGGAGGCGGGCGACTGCCTGCTGTTTTACCGCATGGGCGACTTCTTCGAGCTGTTCTTCGAGGATGCGCGGACCGCAAGCACGATCCTGGACATCGCGCTGACCACGCGCGGCGAGCACTTGGGCCAGCCCATTCCGATGTGCGGCGTGCCGGTCCATGCCGCCGAGAGCTACCTTGCGCGGCTGATCAAGGCGGGGTGCCGCGTCGCCATCGCGGAGCAGGTCGAAACCCCGGCGGAGGCGAAGAAGCGCGGCGGCTCGAAGGCGCTCGTCGCGCGCGACATCGTGCGCTTCGTGACCGCCGGCACCCTGACCGAGGAGGCGCTGCTCGAGCCGCGCCGCGCCAACGTGCTCGCCGCCGCCTGCGAGCTGCGGGGCAGCGTCGGCATCGCCGCCTGCGACATCTCGACCGGCCGCATGGCGCTGGAGGAATGCGCGCCCGAGCGGCTGGCGGCGGCGCTCGCGCGGCTGGGCGCCAGCGAGCTGGTGGTGCCCGAGGGCTGGGAGGCCGGCCCCGAGGGGGCGATCCGGCGCGGCGCGCACGAGTTCTCCGCCGACGGGGGCGAGGCGCGGCTCAAGGGTATCCACGGCGTCGCCACGCTCGACGGCTTCGGGGCCTTCACCCGGTCGATGCTGGCCGCGGCGGGCGGGCTCATCGCCTACCTCGACCATGTCGGCCGGGGTGCGCTGCCGCTGCTGCTGCCCCCCGAGGCCCGCGCCGGGGACGCGGTGCTGGCGATGGACGAGGCGACCCGCGCGAGCCTGGAGATCCTCGAGGCGGCGCAAGGCGGGCGCCGGGGCAGCCTGATCGACGCCATCGACCGCTGCGTCACCGGCGCGGGCGCGCGCCAGCTCGCGGAAGACCTCTCGGCGCCGCTGATGAGCCGGGCGGCCATCGCCGAGCGCCTGGAGCTGGTCGAGTGGCTGCACCGCCATGCGCTCCTGCGCGAGGACCTGCGTGCGGCGCTGCGGGCACTTCCCGACGTCGGTCGCGCGCTCGGCCGCGTGGTGGCCGGGCGCGGCTCGCCGCGTGATCTGGGCCAGCTGCGGGATGGCCTGGCAGGCGCGCGCCGGGTCGGCGACCGGCTGGCGGATTTGGAGGGCGTGCCGGTGCTGCTGGAGCGGCTGCTGCCCGATCTCGCCGGCCACGGTGCGCTCGTCGATCACTTCGAGCGGGCGCTGGTGCCGGCCCCACCCACCGAGCGCGGGCAGGGCGGGTACATCGCCTCCGGCTACGACGCCGCGCTGGACGAACTGCGGGTCATGTCCGGCAATGCCCGGCGCGCCATCGCCGCGCTGGAGGCGAAGTACCGCGACGAGACCGGCGTCGCGGCGCTCAAGATCAAGCACAACAACGTCCTCGGCTACTTCATCGAGGTGCCGCAGCGCCACGCCGACAGGCTGCTCGAGGCTGAGAGCGGGTTCTCGCACCGCCAGACGATGGCGGGCGCCATGCGGTTCAACGCGCTGGCGCTGCACGAGGAGGCGGCGCGCATCACCGAGGCGGGGGCGCACGCGCTCGCGGCCGAGGAGTCGCACTTCGAGGCGCTGGTCGCCGAGGCCGTCGCGTCGCGGCAGGCGATCGCGCTGACCGCGGCCGCGCTGGCGCGCATCGACGTCGCTGCCGGCCAGGCCGAGCGGGCGGCGGAAGGAAACTGGACGCGTCCGCAAGTGGTGGACGGGCTTTCGCTCGAGATCGAGGGCGGGCGCCATCCGGTGGTGGAGGCGGCGCTGAAGGCCCAGGGCGAGCGCTTCGTCGCCAACGATTGCCGCCTCGCCAGCCACGACCGGCTGTGGCTGATCGGCGGGCCCAACATGGGCGGCAAGTCCACCTTCCTGCGCCAGAACGCGCTGATCGTCCTGCTGGCGCAGGCGGGCGGGTTCGTGCCGGCCCGCTCCGCGCGGATCGGGCTGGTCGACCGCCTGTTCAGCCGCGTCGGCGCCTCGGACAACCTGGCGCGCGGGCGCTCGACCTTCATGGTGGAGATGGTGGAGACGGCCGCCATCCTCGCCCAAGCGACCGAGCGCAGCTTCGTGATCCTCGACGAGGTGGGCCGGGGGACATCCACGTACGACGGCCTCGCGCTGGCCTGGGCGGTGGCCGAGGCGGTCCACGAGACCAACCGCTGCCGCTGCCTGTTCGCCACGCACTACCACGAGCTCGCCCGGCTAGCGGAGACCTGCGAGGCGCTCTCGCTGCACCACGTGCGCGCGCGCGAATGGAAGGGGGATCTGGTCCTGCTGCACGAACTCGCCGACGGCCCGGCCGACCGCAGCTACGGACTGGCGGTGGCGCGCCTGGCGGGGGTGCCGCCCAAAGTCATCAGCCGCGCCAAGTCGGTGCTGGACAAGCTGGAAAAGGGCCGCGCGGAGACCGGCGGGCTGGCGGCCGGCCTAGGAGACCTGCCGCTTTTCGTCGCGGCGCAGGAAGCGCGCGAGGAGGCCTGCGACACGCTGCGCGACACCTTGCGCGCGCTGGACGTGGATGCCTTGTCGCCGCGCGACGCGCTGGAGATCCTCTACGATCTCAAGCGCGAGGCGGGCGCGTGAGCGATCAGGAATCGTCTTCGGAGAACTGCTCGTCGGCGGCGTGGCGGCTGCCGTAGCGGTTCTCGAGGTCGTCCATCGTCTCCTCGCCGTCGAATGCGGACATGTCGACCCGGCCGTCGCGTTCCATCTGGTTGATGTGATCGACGACGTCGGGCGTGTCGGCGGGGTCGAGCGGGTTGGAGGGCTTCTCGCTGTCGCTCAGGCCCTGTGCCGCGGTGTTGCGCAGCCGCGCCTCGTCGGTGACGGTCTGGGCCTGGCTTTCCTCTTCCTCCATGTCCTGGTCGGTTTCATGGGCGAGGTCGTCGGGGCGTTCGATCATCGGAAAAAATCTCCTTTGCCCCTGTAACGGAACGGCCGAGCAGGCGGTTCCGCCAGGGCACGGGAAATCCGGTGGAGCGGCCCGGCAGGCGGCCCGCTATCCCTTCGGAGGGCAGCGGGCCTCGCGCGTCAGCGGGTCGGGACCGGCGTCTCGCCCGAATAGTCGTAGAAGCCCTTGCCGGTCTTGCGGCCGTACCAGCCCGCCTCGACGTACTTCTGCAGCAGCGGCGCGGGGCGGTACTTGGGATCACCCGTGGTGGCGTGGAACACCTTCATGATCTCGTAGAGGGTGTCGAGCCCCACGAAGTCCGCCAGCGTCAGCGGGCCCATCGGATGGTTGAGGCCGATCCGGCAGCCCGCGTCGATGTCCTCGACCGAGCCGATGCCCGCCCCGAGCACGAAGATCGCCTCGTTCAGCATCGGGCACAGGATACGGTTGACGACGAAGCCGGGCTCGTCGCCGGCGAGGACCACGGTCTTGCCCAGCGTCTCGCCGAAGGCCTTCATCCTCGCGATGGTGTCCTGCGAGGTGGCGAGGCCGGGGATCACTTCGACCAGGCCCATGACCGGAACCGGGTTGAAGAAGTGCAGCCCGCAGAAGCGCGCCGGGTCGGGCGAGGAGGCCGCCATGCGGGTGATCGGGATCGAGCTGGTGTTCGAGGCCATGATCGCGTTGGCGCCCAGTACTTTTCCGGCCGCCTCGAAGATCGTGTGCTTGATGTCCTCGCGCTCCGTCGCCGCCTCGATGATGAGGTCGGCGCCCGACATCGCGGCGTAGTCGGCGGCGAGGGTGATGCGACCCAGCAGGGCGTCGGCATCGGCCTGGGTGAGCTTATCCTTCGCCACCAGCCGGGCCAGCCCCTTGGCGATGCCGGCCTTGCCCTTTTCGGCGTTCTCCAGGCTGACGTCGGTGAGGACCACGTCCATGCCCTTGCTCGCCACGGTCTGGGCGATGCCCGAGCCCATGATGCCTGCGCCGATGATGCCGACTGTCTGCACTGCCACACTCCCTCTCTCTACCTTGCCGCCGCGGGGTAGCGGCTGGCGCGCAGCGAGGGAACCTAGCGATTCTGTCCTGGCACCCAAAGCACGTCGTCGGCGCCGTCGCGATTGACCGCCCGGGCGAGGACGAAGAGATAGTCGCTCAGCCGGTTGAGGTAGGCGAGCGCGGCGGGATTCACCGGATCGGCGGCGGCCAGCGCCGTGGCGCGGCGCTCCGCCGCGCGTGCGGAGGCCCGGGCGACGTGGACGCGCGCGGCGGCTTCGCTCCCACCGGGCAAGATGAAGCTGCGCAGAGGGGCAAGCCGCGCGTTGACCGCGTCGATCGCACCCTCGAGCCAGTCGACCTGCGCCTGCACGACCCTGAGCGTCATCTCGCCCGGGGCGAAGTCCTCTCCCGGTGCAGCGGGCGTGGCCAGATCGGCGCCGAGGTCGAACAGGTCGTTCTGGATGCGCGTCAACGCGAGCGCATGCTCGCTGCCGGCGAGCGCGCAGACGGCGAGGCCGATGGCGCTGTTCGCCTCGTCCACCGCGCCGATCGCCTCCATCCGCGCCGCGTGCTTGGGCAGGCGGGAGCCGTCCACCAGGCCGGTGGTACCGTCGTCCCCGGTACGGGTGTAGATCTTGTTGAGCCGGACCAAGGCTCAGCGCGCCATCGCGAGCAGCACCGCGCAGACCAGCACGGCGGCCGCCTGGTACTTGATGCGGTTGAACATCATCTTGTTCTGCAGGATCTGGTTCGGGCTCGGCCCCGTCGCGTTCGGATCGCGATGGAGGTCTTCCTTGGTGCTGTTCATGAACGCGACGATGCCGCGCACCAGGCTGACGACGACCATGATCATCAGCACGCCCACGATGATGGCGATGAAATAGTTCATGGCCTGTGATGTAGGCCCTGCGACAGCGAAATGCCAGCAGGCAGCCGCCCGGCGCGCAACGCATCGGCGATCGCGCTGCCGTCCTCCCCCGCCGCGCGCCGGTCGGCGAGCGCGGGCGAGCCGCGGCGCTTCGCGAGCTTGCGGCCGTCCGCCTCCAGCAGCAGCGGGTGGTGCAGCCAGGTGGGCACGGGAAGCTCGAGCAGGGCCTGGAGCAGGCGGTGGACGTGGCTGGCGGGGAACAGGTCCATGCCGCGGGTGACGAGGGTCACGCCGTCCGCCGCGTCGTCGAGCGTGGCGGCGAGGTGATAGCTGGCCGGGAGGTCCTTCCTGAGCAGCACGACGTCGCCGAAGATCTCCGGCGTGGCGACTTGCGTGCCGGCGGCTTCGTCCCGCCACGCGAGCGGCCCCGTCAGGGCCAGGGCCCGGGCAACGTCGAGCCGCCAGGCGGCATGCGCGCCATCGACGCCGCGGCCGCGGCAGGTCCCGGGATAGACCGGGCCGTCCGGCCCGGACGCGCGCGCCGCGGCGGCGATCTCGGCACGCGTGCAGGTGCAGGGGTAGAGCAGGCCCATGTCCTTCAGCCGCTCCCCGGCCGCCGCATAGCGCGCCAGCCGGTGCGACTGGAACACCGCCTCTTCGTCCCACCGCAGGCCGAGCCATTCCAGGTCCTCGAAGGCCGACGCGACGAATTCGGCCCGGCTGCGCTCGCCGTCGATGTCCTCGACCCGCAGGACGAAGGCGCCGCCGCGGGTACGCGCGGCGTCATGCGCCACGAGCGCAGCGTAGGCGTGGCCAAGGTGCAGCGGGCCGTTGGGGCTGGGAGCGAAGCGGGTGCGCATCGCAGCCCGTCCTAGCGCCCCTCGTGCCGCTCGCAAGCCATCCTGTGGATTGCGCGGAAGCGGCAGGGAACAGCCATCTTGACGCGGACTCGCGCAAGTGCTGCAAAAGGGCCATGCGCTGCCATGAAACCGCAATCAGGGCCTGCGACAGGAGGCCATGCTCAGGTCGGACCTGATCGAGCGCGCGGCCCGTTTCCGCAGCGCGGAGGGGGACCCCTCCCGAAGTCTTTCCGACTGTCCCGCCCTTGTCCTGAACGCGGACTACACGCCGCTCTCCTACTATCCGCTCAGCCTGTGGCCGTGGCAGACGGCGATCAAGGCGGTGGTGCTGGAGCGGGTGGACATCGTCTCCAGCTACGACCGGGCGGTGCACAGCCCCAGCTGGACGATGCAGATCCCTTCGGTGATCGCGCTGCGCCAGTACGTGAAGCCGAGCGAGTTCCCCGCCTTCACCCGCTTCAACCTGTTCCTCCGCGACCGCTTCTCCTGCCAGTACTGCGGCAGCCCGCACCACCTGACCTTCGACCACGTGATCCCGCGGCGCCTCGGCGGGCGCACCAGCTGGGAGAACATCCTGACCGCCTGCGCGCCTTGCAACCTCAAGAAGGGCGGGCGCACGCCCAAGCAGGCCAACATGCCGCCGCTGGTCCAGCCGATAAGGCCGACCAGCTGGCAACTGCAGGAGCGTGGCCGGGGCTTTCCGCCGAACCACCTGCACGAGACCTGGCGCGACTGGCTCTACTGGGACATCGAGTTGGAGGAATGAGCCGGCGCCCGGCGAGCCGGCCCGAAGAGCCGGCCCGCCGATGCGGCTCGCCGATCCGACCGGGTCAGGCCGGGGCGGCGTCCGGGACGCGGGCGTTGAGCAGCATGGCCCGCGCATGTTCCAGCACGCCGAAGTGGGCATAGTCCATACCGACGCCGGACTGCTTGGCGAAGGGCAGCGGCAGCCCGGCCGAATAGGCGCCGTGCTGGTTGACCCAGGCCGTCCCGCTCTCCAGCCGCGCGGCAAGGGCGAGCGCGCGCTCGACGTCGGCGCTCCATACCGACCCCCCCAGGCCGTATTCGCCCGCGTTGGCTGCAGCAAGCACGGCCTCCTCGTCGCGGAACGGCATGATCGGCAGGATCGGGCCGAACTGCTCCTCGTCGACCAGCGGCATCCCGGCCTCGCAGCCCTCGACGAGCGCCGGGGCCATGAAATAGCCCTGGGTATCGGCCGCGAAGGGGCGCTGGTGGACGGTGCAGCCGCGCGCCGCGGCGTCCTCGGCGAAGCCGGTCACGCGGTCGAGCTGCGCCTGGCTCTGCAGCGGCGCCATCGTCGAGGTGGCCTCGAACGGCGAGCCGGCGCTGGCGGTCTCCATCAGCATCAGCAGGCGGTCGCGGACCGCACCGTACAGGCTCTCGTGGACATAGAGCCGCTTGATCGCGGCGCAGAACTGGCCGGCGTTCTCCAGCGAGATGCGGTAGGCGCAGGCGGCGACTTCCGCCGGGTCGGCATCGTCGAGCACGATCGCCGCGTCGTTGCCGCCCAGTTCGAGCGTCAGCTTCTTGAGCGTCGGCGCCGCGGCGGCGGCGATCAGCCGGCCGGTCTGGGTGGAGCCGGTGAACGAGATCTTGGCGATCCCAGGGTGCGCCGCCATGGCCGCGCCGACCGCCGCGTCGCCGGTGATGGTGTTGTAGACGCCCGCCGGGAACACCTCGCGCGCGAGCAGGCCCATGAACAGCGCGGAGAGCGGCGTCTGCGGCGCGGGGCGCAGGACGATGGTGTCGCCCGCCAGCAGGGCGTTGGCGATCTTGGCGACGCCCAGGATCACCGGCGCGTTCCAAGGCGCGATTGCGCCGACCACGCCGAGCGGCCGGTGGACGAGGCGCGCCTTGAGCCCGGCGCGGTCGTAGACGGTCTCGGGCAGGTCCTGCGCGGCGATGGTCCGCACGAAGTCGACCGAGAAGAACACCTCGCTCCAGGCGCGCCGCAGCGGGCGGCCGGTCTCGGCGGCGATGATGAAGGCGAGCGCCTTGCGGTTCTGGAACAAGGCGTCGGCGAAGGCTTCCAGCCGTGCGCGGCGCGCCGACCACGACAGCGCGGCCCAGCCGGGATAGGCCTCGCGCGCCGCGGCGACCGCCGCATCGACGTCCGCCACGCCGGCTTCGGGGCACTCGGCGATGACGGCGCCATCGGCCGGGTGGACGACGCTGCGGCGCGCGGCGGGCACGTCGCGGTTGGCGATGGTCTGCTCCAGGCGCAGCGAGGCGATCCAGCCGGGTACGCTCTTGGGGATCTCGCTGTAGATCGTCTCGGCTTCCTGCATCATCGCACGCTCTCCTTGGTCGAGGCCGCGGGCTAGCACGCCTGCCCGGCGCCGCGCGCTCGAAGCGGTGGCGAATTCTCGCAGCGCGAGAATCGGGTCCTGTACGCGCAGCGCGGCACCGTCCGCCGGTGCTAGGCCGTGCTTTCCGCAGCAGGAGACCCGAGATGCATGGCGCCTTCATCCTCACCACCGTGACCGTCACCGATCCCGCGGCCTTCACCGACTACCGCAGCGCGGTGGGCAAGGTGAACGCGCTGCTCGGCGGCGACATGCTCGTCCGCGGCGCGGTGGCCGAGGTGCTGGAGGGAGAGGGCGCGGCTGGCGAAGTCGTCGTCGTGCTCGGCTTCGCCGACGCGGCGGCGGCGCGGGCCTACATCGCCTCGCCCGAATACGCCGCGCTCGCCCCGCTGCGCGCGGCGGCAGGGCGCTTCACCATCCGCGTCGTAGCCTGAGTCTCAGCCCTCGCCGTCGAGGAAGCGGCGCATCGCGGCGGCCACCTCCACCGGGCGTTCCTGGTGGACGAAGGAGCCGGTTTCGGCGAGCTGCACCACGCGCGCGTCGCCGCGCAGCGCCCTGCCGGTCTCCACGTACTTCACGTAGTGTCCGCGATCGCCATAGACGAACAGCAGCGGGGCGATCGTGCGGGCCAGCGCGGCCTGGGTGTTGAACAGGCCGACCCCGCGCTCGTTCGGGCGGATCCAGCGGTCGGCCCGGGCGCGGCTGGCGTCCTGCTCGGTCTCCACCTCGGGCACCAGCGTGGCGAAGTCGCCGGCCCCGCCCGCGGCGCGGGGGACCGGGCGCCAGTCGGCCGTGTAGACCTTGGGATCGCGCTGCGCCTCCAGTTCCGCAAGGCGGGCGCGGTCGTAGCCTGGAAACAGGCTGACGCTGGCGAGCACCAGGCGCTCCACCCGCGCCGGCCAGGTGGCGGCGATGGCGGTGGAGACCACTCCGCCCAGCGAGTTGCCGGCGAAGCTGGCGCGGGCGATGCCGAGCTCGTCCAGCGCGGCCACGAGCATCGCCGCCGTCTCGGCGACGGTCTGCACATAGGGCGGGTTGCCGAGCATCACCGAATCGCCGTGGCCGGGAAGGTCGAAGGCGATCACGCGGCGGCCGGCCCCGAGCCGCGGGGCAACGCCGCGCCAGTCGGACGCCCATCCGCCCAGCTTGTGCAGCAGGACCACGGGCGCGCCGTCCCGCGGTCCGAGCGCACGCCAGGCGAGGCGGCCTCCGGCTCGCACGACGCTGCCGGCCTCGGTCCAGGGGCCTGCGGGGGCTCCCGCGGGGGCGGCGGCGAGGGCGGGCAAGGCGGCGGGAACCGCGGCGAGTGCCGGGGCGGCAAGGGCGCCGCCGAGCAGGGCGCGGCGATCGAGGGCGGGCATGCGGGTCATCGGTGCTCCCTGCGCCAGCTTCGGACGCGCAGCGCGGCGTTGGCGGAGATGTCTCCCCAGAACAGGGCGATATCGTGCATGTGCAGGCTGCCGTTGGGAAGGGGCGGAGCCGCGACGCCGGGCGCCGGCTCTACCTGCAGCACGCCGTCCTGGCACCGCGCGGCGGCGGGATGGGCGACCATCGCCGCCGGCGCGGCGTCCTTCTGCGCAGCGGCCTTCTGTGCGACGGGGAGCATGCCCTTGCCCTCGGCTGCTGCAGCGAAGGGACGGGCCGCGTCGAAGGTGATCGGGTTGGTGCAGACGATCGCCGGGTCGTGCCCGGGCACGCCGTAGTCCGCCACCGAGCGGCGGGTCCACTCGGCCGTGTCGGCGGCGGCGGTGAAGCCGTTCCACGAGACCAGGCAGCGCGTCTGCGCGGGCGTGAGGCACGGCGGCACGTCGGTTGGCAGGGCGCCGGCCGGGATGCCGATGCCGGGGAGGTAGGCGGCGACCAGCCGCCCGGCGAGCGGCGTGCCCGCGATTTCCTCCTTCAGCAGGCGCAGGCCGAGCAGGGCGCCCTGGCTGTGCCCGGCGAGGATGAAGGGACGCCCGCGATCTTCGGCCCGTTGCGCCGCGAGCCAGGCGCGGAAGGCGCGGCGCACGTCCTGGTAGGCGAGGTCGTAGGCCTGCGCACCGCGGCCGTCGCGGGCCACGAAGGCGCGGGTGGAGGCCTGGCGGTAGAACGGCATGAAGCGCCGGCAGCAGGCGGCGAAGGCGCTCAGCTGGCGGTCGGCCACGCTCGCCCGGGTCCAGGCCCGGGTCTGCGCGTCCGCCATCGGCTGGTTCCAGGCTTGCGAGGCGAACGTGGTCGGGTGGATGTAGAAGACGTCGGCCTCGCGCGGCGAGGGCGCTGTCTCGCGCACGGCCCAGGCGTCCGCGCGCGTGTAGTCGGGGGCGGCCTCGGTCTCGCCGCCGGGCGCCGGCTGCGCGCCCGCCGGGGCGAGCGGCAGGACGAACAGAAGGGCGAGCGGCAGGATGGGCGGCAGGATGGGCGCGAGGAGGGCGGCGAGGCCGCGTGGCCCCGCCCCGATCCGGCGTGTCCTGCCGCGCGCCGGCACGATCAGAACTTGGCCTCGACGCTCGCGCCGACGACGCGGCCGTTGCCGATGAAGCCGGTGGTGAAGGTCGTCGAGGGGACGAACTCCGGCTCGTTCACGGACGAGATCACGTAGCGCTCGTTGAACAGGTTCTTGGCGAAGATCGCGATCTCGTAGCCGTCCTTGATCCAGCCGATGCGGCCGTTGACGAAGGTCTGGGCCGGGACCTTCTGCAGGGCGATGGCGTTGGTGCCCTGCTCGGAGCGGAACGACATGTCGGCGTGGACGTACAGGTCCGAGGTGGCGAGCGGCACCGTGTAGGTGGTCGCCGCGGCGACCTGGTGCTCCGAGATACGCGGGATCATGAAGCCGCTCACGTCGATGCCGGTGCCGACCTGCGTCAGGCCGCAGGCGGCCGCCGTGGGGCAGATGCGCGAGGCGCTGTAGTCCACGGTGCCCTTGTCCCAGGTCGAATCGGCATAGTTGTAGCCGAAGCTGACGTCCCATTCGGGGGTCGGCTTGAAGGCGGTCGAGAACTCGAAGCCCTTGACCGTGGCCGAGCCGATGTTGGTGACGGGGTTGACCTGCCCGGTGATCGCGGACGGGACGGAGAGCTGCACGTCGGTCCAGTCGATGTAGTAGGCGGCCACGTTGATGATGACGCGTCCGTCCAGGAACGTGTTCTTGCTGCCGATCTCGAAGCTGGTGTTCTTCTCGGGGCCGTAGGACTGTTCGGTGACCACCGCGGTGTTGTTGAAGCCGCCCGACTTGGTGCCGCTGGCGACCACCGCGTAGAGGATCTTGTCGGCGTCCCACTCCCAGTTGCCGGTCACGCGATAGGTGCCGTAGGAAAAGTCGTCCTCGGGCCGCAGCACGGCGTTGGTCAGGCGGTTGGTGTAGACGCCCTCCTTGTCCTCCCAGGTCCACCGGCCCTGCGCCTCGATGCTGAGGGTGGGGGTGATCTTGAAGTTGGCGAGGCCGAAGACCGACTTCATCGTCGTGTTCTCGATGTTCATGAGGTCCAGCGACGGGCTGGTCTGGTCGTAGCCGTAGCCGACCTTGACCGTCTGGTTCGCCTTGCGGTCGTAGTAGTAGCCGCCCAGCGCCCAGTCGAACACGGTGTTGCCGTAGGACTCGAGGCGCAGCTCGCTGCTCCATTCGCGCACCGGGCCGACGTAGGGCTGGGTGAAGCGGCGCTGCGCGGTGGTCAGCGTGCCGCCGTAGGAGTTGAGGTGCTGGTCCTGCAGCGCGTAGGTGTCGTATTTCGCGTAGGAGCCGGTGTAGCGCAGCGCGACCGGGCCGAAGTCGTAGCCGAGGCGCGCGATGCCCAGGTTGGTCTTGCGCTTGGAGAACGAGCCGGTATCGACGTTCACCGCGTCGGGCGCCTCCAGCGTGCCGCACTTGAAGCGGCGGTCGCTGCCGCCCCGGTTGGGCAGGATCACGGGCGAGATGGTCCCGCCGCAATCGTTGGTGAACATGTAGTTCGCACCGCCGTCGAGCTTGTCCTCGTAGTGGTAGTAGAACAGGTTTGCGGTGAGGCCGCTGCCCGGGTCGAAGTCGATCATGCCCGAGCCGGAGAACTTGTAGTCCCAGCCGCCCAGGTTGGAGCCCTGCACGTTGTCGATGGTGCCGCCGAAGTGCGAATAGGTACCCACCGCCATGACGCTGAGCGAATCGGTGATCGGGGCCGAGATCTTGCCCGCCACTTCGTAGAGGTCGTCGGTGCCGACCGAGGCCTTGATGCGGCCGTCCAGGCTGTCGCCGGGGCGGTCCAGCACATAGTTGATGGCGCCGGCGAAGGCGTTGTTGCCGTAGAGGGCGCTCTGCGGGCCCTTGATGACCTCGACGCGGGCGAGGTTGAACAGGTCGATGTCGAGGTTCGACTTGGCCGAGAGGTAGACGCCGTCGAGGAACACGCCGACGTTGTTGTCGAAGGTGGTGGTGGTGATGTTGGTGATGCCGCGCATGGCCGGCGCGGCGAGGCCGCCGGCGTTGCCCGAGTTGAAGGTGACGCCCGGCGTCAGGCGAACCACGTCGTCGAGCGACTGCGCGCCCGAGCGGGTCAGCGTCTCCTGCGTCACCGCCGCGACCGCGGCGGGGATCGACTGGATGCTCTCCTCGCGCTTGCGGGCCGTGACGATGATGTCGCCGCCGGCGCTGTCGGTGGAGGCGCCGGTCTCCTGGGCCATGGCCGGCCAGGCAAGGCCGGCGGCGAGCGCGATTGCTGCGGCCGAAGCGGCCTTCCACTTGGTATTCATTCGAGTTTCCCCCCATGCGGGCTTATACGGCTTTTGGCGGCCGGCGTTGATCTGATGCGCCCTAGCTGTCACAGCCCGGGGCGGGTCCAAATGGGCTGGCGGGCCGATTGTCGCACTGCGAACAGGCAGGGGCGCTTGGCTGGCCGGCACGGCGGGGGCGTGGCAATCGCCCCTCAGGAACAGGAGAACGAGCGATGCAGTTCAGCCTCGGCCAGCGCGGGCGCGCGCTGATGGATTTCGAAGTGACCACCCGGCTCGCCGCCTCGCGGCTGCAGCAGCAGGTGGAAGGAGAGCTCGCCGCGCAGGGGCTCGATGCCGCGACGCTGCCCGAGGACATGGAGCAGCGCCACCGTACGATCGACGCCGCGCTGGCGCAGTCCCCCGCCTACCAGGCCCGTGCCCTGCTCGGCGAATGGTGCGCCAAGCAGCACGGCCGCGCCGCCGAACAGGCCTTCGCCGAGATCGAGGAGGCGCTGCTGCCCCAGCTGGAGGCGCTGCGCGAGGGCGGCACCACGATCACCGAGCACGACTTCACGGCGCCGCACTACTGGTCGAAGGTGTGGTTCCACCGCACCCGCGGCGGGTGGGACGCCGGGCCCTGGAACGGCTTCGTCCACGGCGAGCTGGTCCACAAGAAGTATGTCTCGAAGATCTTCCCGGGCGACATCTACGGCAACCGCCGCCTGGTCCTGCGCAGCCTGCCGCGCGACGACTACCGCCGGATCCTGGAGATCGGGACTTCGTCAGGGCACCACTCGGTCGCGATCGCCGAGGTCTTCCCCGAGGCGCACCTGACGGGCATCGACCCGTCGCTGCGCATGCTGGAGCAGGCCCAGCGCGTCGCCAACGAGAAGGGCCTTGCCTGGGACCTTCACACCGGCGTCGGGGAGGACATGCCGATGTTCGCGGACGGCAGCTTCGACCTCGTCACCGCCTATGCCATCCACCACGAGATGCCGGTCAAGGCGATCGAGGCGATCTTCGCCGAGGCGTTCCGCGTGCTCGAGCCCGGCGGCGACCTGGTGATGGCCGACGTCGCGCGCACCCAGAGCCTCGACCGGCTCACCGCCTGGCGCTTCGACTGGCTGGCGCGCTGGGGCGGGGAGCCGTTCTGGCGCTCGACCGCGCGGCTCGACATGGAGCCGCTGGCGCGCGCCGCCGGGTTCGTCGACGTGCGCGGCTGGCAGCCCAATCCCGGGCGCGATCCTTACATCATCTACGGACGGAAGCCGGCATGAGCCTCGATATCGACCTCCCCGCCCACGGCGGCGACATCACGGCCGAGCGCCAGATCCTCCCGTCTTCGCGGATCGACGACGTCGCCGAGGCGGTGCTGGCGCTGGCCCGCGAGCTCTGGGTGGTCTGCGACCGCCAGATCGTCACCGAGGCGCTGCTGGCCCGCCACGGCATCACCGCCGCCGAGATCGACGCACACCAGCCCGACGCCGAGACCGAGGCCCGGCTCGAGACGCGGCGCAGGCAGATCGTCGACAACCTCCTCGTCGCGCTCAAGGCCGGCTGAGCCGCGCCCCGGCCGGCCCGCCCGCTCAGCGCTTGCAGGCGAGCCCGGCGCGGATCGCCGGCCACTGCGCCGCAGCGCCGGTCGGCCGGGAGACGGCGGCGTCGAGGAACGCCGTGACCGCCGCGAAGACGCGGGCGCGCCGCTCGGGCGTGGCGTCGCCCTGCGGACCGCGCAGCACGCTGTCGATGCCGCCGAGGTAGTGCCCGGCACCCTCCACATGCATCAGGCAGGCATCGGCATCGGCGCGGGCCAGGCGGAAGCCGTCGTCGTGCCAGGCGGGCCCCTGGTCGGTGAGCGGGGTGGTGTCCGCCGTGCCGTTGACCATCAGCACCGGTCCGCGCAGCCCGGTCCAGTCGACCTTCATGTACGGGCCGCGCTGCTGCCACTGCGCGGTCAGCCCTTCCCAGTTGCCCGGCGGCGAGAGCAGCACCGCGGCACGGAACCGTCCGGTGGGGGCGGGCTGGTCCTGGTCTTCGACCCGCGCCCCCATCGCCAGTGCCGCGGTGTGGCCGCCGAAGCTGTGGCCCATCAGCGCGAGGCGCCCGCTGTCCGCCCGCGCGCGAAGGCCGGGCACGCGGTCCAGCACCTGGCCCAGGTGGGCGGCGATCCAGTCGACCTGTTCGAGGCGGATCCGCCAGGTGTCGGCCGGGTAGGGCGCGGGCGGGAAGCCTTCACGCGAGGCATCGGGATGGTCGGGCTGGATGACGATCCAGCCGTCGCGCGCGAGCGCCTCCACTAGCGGGGGGTAGTCGGCGCGACCCAGCAGATTGCCGTGGCTGAGCACCAGCACCGGGAGGTCGCGGCCGCCGAGCGGCGCGGTCACGCGCAGCAGCAGCGCTCGCCCGGCAGGGCCCTGGACGATCGTGACGGGGTCGGTGACGGCGATCGGCGCGGGGGCGGGCGCAGGTGCGGGCGCCGGCACGGGCGCAGGCGCAGGCGCAGCCGCCGCAATGGCGGGAGCGGCGCAGGCCATCAGCAGCGTCAGGAGCGGGAGCGAAGCGGAGCGGGTCATGGGAGGGGGTCTCCAGGGTATGCCATCTCAAGGCAAGGCGTGGCGCGAGCCCGGCTTAGCGCCTTACGGTCCCCGGGGCAGGATACCGGCGCCTGCGCTTCTCGACAGGCGAGGATAGAGTCATTCGCAGCTAGGCCGAGGGCTACTGGCCGACCTAGTCGGGACCGCATAAGGCGCCCCATGCGCATCGCGGCCCCGCCCCGGTGCGGCCGCAAGCTTCCGGAGGTAAAGTCCATGGAATACGATTACGTCCCCCTCCCGCAGCGCAAGCCGCTCAAGTGGCCCAATGGCGCGCAGGTGGCGCTGATCCTGACCTTCAACCTCGAGACCTGGGACCTCACCAAGGACACCGACAAGCCCTACTACGCGGGTGGGCCGGCGATCCTGCCCGACATCCTGCCCGGCAACGTGGCCGACTTCCCGAACTTCACCTGGCGCGAATATGGCCAGCGCGTGGGCATCTGGCGCCTGTTCGAGCTGTTCGACGAGCTGGGCGTGCCGGCGAGCTGCACCACCAACGCGGTGACCTTCGAGCGCCGCAAGGCGATGACCGACGCCGTGCTGGAGCGCGGCTGGGAGCTGCTGGCGCACAACTGGGAGCAGGGCGAACTGCTGTCCGGCTTCGCGGGCGACCCGGCCAAGGAGCGCGAGATCGTCCTGCGCTCGCTGGAGCAGTTCGAGAAGTTCACCGGCCGCAAGGCCAAGGGCTGGCTCTCGTCGAGCCTGCGCGGCACGCTGCAGACCGCCGACATCCTCGCCGCGGAAGGCTGCACCTTCTACTGCGACATCATGAACGACGACCAGCCGTTCCTGCTGCGCACGCCCAACGGCCCGATCGTCTCGGTTCCCTACTCGAACGAGATCAACGACTTCACCTTTATCACCCGCAAGAACTTCACAACCGACCAGTTCCGCGATGCGCTGATCGAGGAGCTCGACGTGCTCCACGCCGAAGGGGCGAAGAGCGGCCGGATCATGAACGTCGGCCTCCACCCGCACGTCTCGGGCCGCGCCCACCGCGTGCGCGCACTGCGCGAGTTCATCGAGCACGCCAAGTCGCTGCCCGGCGTGTGGTGGGCGACGCGCGAGGAGATCGCCGCGTGGTACCTGGAGAACCACGAGGACCACATTCCCGGCCAGCTCGGCTGAGCGGCCTGCAAGAACGAGGACCCACGCATGACTGCTGAGAAGGCCGACCTTGCCGGCGACTACGTGAGCGCCGGCTTCGGCGGCGGGCTGGAGCCGGGCCACCGGCCGGCGCTGCTGCTGGTGGACATGGTGATGGCGTACCTCGACCCCGCCTCGCCGCTCTACGCCCATGGCGAGGCGGCGCTGGCGCAGGCGGTCCGGCTGGCCGAGGCGGCGCGCGCCGCCGGAGTGCCGGTGATCCTGACCAACGTTTCCTTCGTGGACGGCAGCGAAGGCGGGATGTTCTTCCGCAAGGTGCCCGGGCTCAGGAACTTCATGGAAGGCTCCGCGCTCGGCGCCTTTCCCGAGAGCCTGACCCCGCAGCCCGGCGACCGGGTGCTGACCAAGTTCTATCCTTCCGCCTTCTTCGGCACCGCGCTGGCCTCGATGCTGGTGGCCGAGCGGGTCGATACCCTGCTGATCTGCGGCTACTCGACCTCGGGCTGCATCCGCGCCAGCGCGCTCGACGCGCTGTGCCACGGCTTCGTGCCGCTGGTGGTGGCGGATGCCTGCGCCGACCGCGACCCGCGCCCGCACGAGGCGAACCTGTTCGACATCCGCGCCAAGATCGGGGAGGTGATCGACGCCCAGGCCGCGCTGGGCGTGATCGCGGCCGCGGCGCCCTGATGGCCGCGCTCGGCTTCCATCACGCGGCGATGTCGGTGATCGACATCGAGGCCGCGGCGCGCTGGTACGAAGAGGTGCTCGGCTTCCGCGTCGAGCGGCGCTTCCCGATCCCGGGAGGGACGCAGGCGATGTTCCTGGAGCGCGACGGCCTGCGGATCGAGCTGTTCCAGGTCGCCGATCCGATGCCGATCCCCGCCGACCGGCTGGATCCGCGCGAGGACCTCAAGACCGCCGGCAACAAGCACGTGGCCTTCACCGTCGCCGACTACGACGCCTTCCGCGCCGACCTGGTGGCGCGCGGGATCGCGATCGTGCTGGAAGTGGGCGAGCGCTTCGGCCGCGGCCTGTTCATCCGCGACGGCGCGGGCAACGTGATCGAGTTCCTGGAGCGCTGAGCGCCACCCCAGCAGAGCATCACCGGAAAAAGGGGCCGCCCGCAAGGGCGGCCCTTTTTTCGAAGGGCGCGCCTCAGCGGCTCGCCAGTTCCTTGTTCAGCCACAGGGCTGCCAGCGTCGCCAGCGCGCCCGAGAGCAGGTAGCCGCCCGAGGCGATCAGCCCGAAGTTGATCGACAGCAGCAGCGCGGCCAGCGGCGCGAAGCCGGCACCGAACAGCCAGGCGAGATCGCTGGTGAAGGCCGAGCCGGTGTAGCGGTGCTCGGTCGCGAAGGCGGAGGAGACGACGCCCGAGGACTGGCCGAAGGCGAGGCCGAGCAGGACGAAGCCGGCGATCATGAAGACGATCTCGCCCGCGGTCCCGGCATCGAGCAGCTGCGGCGCGAAGCCGCTGAACACCGCGATGCCCACGGCGCAGGCGCCCAGCAGCGTGCGGCGGCCGTAGCGATCGGCGAGGCGGCCCGAGAGGACCATGGCGACGACGCCGAAGGCTGCGGCCAGCGCCTCGATCAGCAGGAAGCCGGTGGGCGCCTCGCGGGTGAAGAGGAAGACCCACGAGAGCGGGAACACGGTGACCATGTGGAACAGCGCGAAGCTGGCGAGGGGGGCGAAGGCGCCGATGACGATGGTGCGCCATTCGTCGCGGACGGTGCCGACGATGCTGACGGGCTGGAGGTCACGGGTCTTGAAGAGATGGTCGAACTCGTCGGTGACGACGATGCGCAGGCGCGCGAAGAGCGCCACGACGTTGATCGCGAAGGCCACGAAGAACGGATAGCGCCAGCCCCAGTCGAGGAAGTCGGCCGCCGGCAGGGTGGCGATCATGAAGGCGAACAGCAGGCTGGCGACGATCAGGCCGAACGGCGCACCGAGCTGCGGGATCATCGCGTACCAGCCGCGGCGGTTTTCCGGCGCGTTGAGCGCGAGCAGCGAGGCGAGGCCGTCCCAGGTGCCGCCGAGCGAGAAACCCTGCCCCAGCCGGAACAGCGCCAGCAGCCAGATCGAGGCGACGCCCGCGTCGGCGTAGGCGGGCAGGAAGGCGATCGCCGCGGTCGATCCGCCGAGCCCGAACAGCGCGATCGTCAGCTTGACGCCGCGGCCGTAGGCGCGGTCGATCGCCATGAACACCAGCGAACCCACCGGCCGCGCCAGGAAGGCCAGCGCGAAGACCGCGAAGGAGTAGAGCGTCCCGGTCAGCGGGTCGACGAAGGGGAAGAACAGCTTGGGGAAGACCAGCACCGAGGCGATGGCGTAGACGAAGAAGTCGAAGAACTCCGAGGTCCGCCCGATGATGACGCCGATCGCGATCTCTCCCGGCGAGATCGTGTGCTGCGCCTTGAAGGTCGGCAGGCCGAGTTCCTCGCGGGTCGGAGCGCCGGCAGGGCCGGCATGGGCTGTGGTCGTGCTCATCTGCAGGTTCGCGGCCTTCGTCTGCTACTAACGCGTGGAACGCGGGAATGCCTCCGCGCGTTCCACGAATCGGGCCGGCGCGTACAGGCGCGCGGCTTCACGTTCGCCGCCCTATCGTCATTGGCGGTGCACAAGGGGATTGGACAAAATGTCCTATGTTCGCATCCGCAGCACGAGCCTAGGCGCACCGCCATGCATCCGCCCGAGTCACGCATGAACCCGCCCGGCCGTTCCGCGCCGAGTCGCTTCCGAGCCCTGCGCACGCTGTCCGCCCTCGGGCTGGCGGGCGCCCTGTCCGCCTGCCATTCGGTCGTGCTCGACCCGGCGGGCGACGTTGCGCGCCAGCAGGGCGATCTCGTCGTCATCGCGACGGTGCTGATGCTGCTGATCGTGGTGCCGGTGATGCTGGCCGTGGTGGTCTTCGCCTGGCGCTACCGCGCGTCGAACACCGAGGCGAAGTACGAGCCCGACTGGGACCACTCGACCCAGCTGGAGCTGCTGATCTGGTCGGCGCCGCTGCTCATCATCATCTGCCTCGGCGCGGTGACCTGGGTCAGCACCCACCTGCTCGACCCCTACCGTTCGCTGGGCCGGATCGACGCGCGCACCCAGGTGCGCCACGACACCCGTCCCCTCGAAGTGGACGTGGTCGCGCTCGACTGGAAGTGGCTGTTCATCTACCCCGAGCAGGGCATCGCCACGGTCAACGAGCTGGTGGTGCCGACCGGCCGCCCGCTGCGCTTCCGCATCACCGCCTCGAGCGTGATGAACTCGTTCTACGTGCCCGCGATGGCCGGCCAGATCTACGCGATGCCCGGCATGGAGACGCGCCTGCACGCGGTGATGAACGAGCCGGGCAAGTTCGTCGGCTTCTCCGCCAACTACTCGGGCGCGGGCTTCTCCAACATGCGCTTCGCCACGCACGCGGTCTCGGACGCGCAGTTCGGGCAGTGGGTGGCGCGGGTGAAGGCGACCCCGGCGCAGCCCGGCCGCGCCGGCCAGCCCGCCGACGACCCGCTTCCGGGCGATCCGCGCGGCCTGCCGATGGGCGGGACGCTGGACCGCGCGGCCTACCTCCAGCTGGAGAAGCCGAGCGAGAAGGTGCCGGTGATCCGCTACGCCGCAGTCGCGCCCGATCTCTACGACGCCATCGTCGACATGTGCGTCGAGCCCGGCAAGATGTGCAACAGCGAGATGATGGCCATCGACGCGCGCGGCGGCCTCGGCAAGGCGGGCATCCGCAACGTGGCGATGCTCGCCTACGACAAGCACGGCCGCCAGGTCGCCGCCGAGGCGAACGCCGACCCCGACGCCGCGGTGCGCCGCGAGCTCGCCTGGGTCCGCGCGCTCTGCGCCCAGATGCCCGGCCAGGCCCGCGACGGCACCGTCAAGGCGCCGACCGACCTGCGCGCGCTCAACGGCGCCGGCATGCCTGCGCCGCAGTCGATCGGGCTCGGAGCGGAAGACGCGCCCGCGCCCTCCGCCGCCCGGCCCGCTCACGTCTCCCTGATTTCCCGGAACTGACAGACAATGGCAACCGAAGCCGCCGTAGACCACTCCCACTGGAGCCCCCTGCTGGGCCGCCTGTGGCTGGACGCCATCCCGCAGGAGCCGATCGTGCTCGCGACCTTCGTGGTCGTGGTGCTCGGCGGCCTCGCCGTCCTGGGTGCGCTCACCTACTTCAAGCTCTGGGGCTACCTGTGGAAGGAGTGGTTCACCAGCGTGGACCACAAGAAGATCGGCATCATGTACATGGTGCTGGGCCTCGTCATGTTCCTGCGCGGCTTCGCCGACGCGGTGATGATGCGCATCCAGCAGGCGATCGCCTTCAACGGCAGCGAGGGCTACCTCAATGCCCACCACTACGACCAGATCTTCACCGCGCACGGCGTCATCATGATCTTCTTCGTGGCGATGCCCTTCGTCACCGGGCTCATGAACTACCTCGTGCCGCTGCAGATCGGCGCGCGTGACGTCAGCTTCCCGTTCCTCAACAACTTCAGCTTCTGGATGACCACCGCCGGCGCGGTGCTGGTCATGATGAGCCTGTTCATCGGCGAGTTCGCGCAGACCGGGTGGCTGGCCTACCCACCGCTGTCGAACCTCTCGTACAGCCCGTGGGTCGGCGTCGACTACTACATCTGGGCCTTGCAGATCGCGGGCGTGGGCACCTTGCTCTCGGGCGTGAACCTGATCGTCACGATCGTGAAGATGCGTGCCCCCGGCATGCTGATGATGCGCATGCCGATCTTCACCTGGACCGCGCTCTGCACCAACATCCTGATCGTCGCCGCCTTCCCGGTGCTGACGGCGGTGATGACGATGCTGACGATGGACCGCTACCTTGGCTTCAACTTCTTCACGAACGACTTCGGGGGCAGCCCGATGATGTACGTGAACCTGATCTGGATCTGGGGCCACCCGGAGGTCTACATCCTGATCCTGCCGCTGTTCGGCGTGTTCTCGGAAGTGACCTCGACCTTCTCGGGCAAGCGGCTGTTCGGTTACTCCTCGATGGTCTACGCCACGCTGGTCATCACCATCCTGTCGTACATCGTGTGGCTGCACCACTTCTTCACGATGGGCTCGGGCGCCAGCGTCAACTCGTTCTTCGGCATCACCACCATGGTGATCTCGATCCCGACCGGCGCCAAGCTGTTCAACTGGCTGTTCACGATGTACCGCGGCCGCATCCGCTTCGAGCTGCCGATGATGTGGACCGTCGCCTTCATGCTGACCTTCACCGTCGGAGGCATGACCGGCGTGCTGCTCGCCGTCCCGCCCGCGGACTTCGTGCTCCACAACTCGCTGTTCCTGATCGCGCACTTCCACAACGTCATCATCGGCGGCGTGCTGTTCGGCCTGTTCGCGGCGATCAACTTCTGGTGGCCCAAGGCCTTCGGCTTCAAGCTCAACCAGTTCTGGGGCAAGGTCAGCTTCTGGCTGTGGGTGCCCGGCTTCTGGTTCGCCTTCATGCCGCTCTACATCCTGGGCCTGATGGGGGTAACGCGCCGCATGCGAGTTTTCGACGATCCCTCGCTGCAGATCTGGTTCGTCATCGCCGGCATCGGCGCGGCCATGATCGCGGGCGGCATCGCGGCCATGCTCATCCAGTTCGCGGTGTCGATCTGGAAGCGCCACGAGCTGCGCGACGAAACCGGCGATCCCTGGGGTGGCCGCACGCTCGAGTGGGCGACCTCCTCGCCCCCGCCGGAGTACAACTTCGCCTTCACCCCGATCATCCAGGACGTCGACGCCTACGACGACATGAAGCGCTGCGGCGTGACCCGTCCGGTCGAGGGCTTCCTCCCGATCCACATGCCCAAGGGTACCGGCGCCGGCGTGGTGCTGGCGGCGCTCTCGGCGGTCTGCGGCTTCGCGATGATCTGGTACATCTGGTGGCTGGCCGCGGTGTCGTTCCTCGGCATCGTCGCCTACGCCATCTTCCATACCTTCAACTACGACCGCGACTACCACATCCCGGCGGAGACCGTCGCCGAGACCGAAGCCGCGCGTACCCGCCAGCTCGCAGCAGCGGGAGCCTGAGCCATGACCGCGACGACCGTGAAGCCGACCCACGACCTCAGCCCCGAGCAGCTGCGCGCCGCGTTCTACGAGCTGGAGGAGCACCACCATCCGGAAGGCGCCAGCACCATGCTGGGCTTCTGGATCTACCTGATGAGCGATTGCCTCATCTTCGCGATGCTGTTCGCCGCCTACGGCGTGCTGGGCACCAGCCTGGCCGCCGGCCCCGGGCCGAAGGACCTGTTCGACCTGCCGCTGGTGGCGCTCAACACCGCCATGCTGCTGTTCTCGTCGATCACCTACGGCTTCGCCATGCTGGCGATGGAGAAGGGCAGCAAGGGCGGCACCCAGCTCTGGCTGCTGGTCACCGCGGTGTTCGGCGCCGCCTTCCTCGGCATCGAGCTCTACGAGTTCAGCCACCTGATCCACGAGGGCGCGACGCCGATGCGCTCGGGCTTCCTCACCGCGTTCTTCTCGCTGGTGGGCACGCACGGGCTGCACGTCACCTTCGGCCTGATCTGGCTGTTCACGCTGGTGGTCCAGGTCGGCACCAAGGGCCTGATCCCCGCCAACAAGCGGCGCCTGATGTGCCTGTCGCTGTTCTGGCACTTCCTCGACGTCATCTGGATCGGCGTCTTCACCTTCGTCTACCTCATGGGAATGCTGTGATGGCCGAATCCTACTACGCCCGCGGCGAGAAGCACGCGCACCCCCACCCGGAGGCCGACGCTCACGAGGCGATGGAGCACGGCGGCCATGGCTCGCTGCGCGAGTACGTCGTCGGCTTCGTGCTCTCGGTGGTGCTCACCGCGATCCCGTTCTGGCTGGTCATGACCGGGGCGATCCCCGACAAGCAGACCACCGCGCTGGTCATCATGGCCTTCGCCATCGTGCAGATCGTGGTCCACATGATCTACTTCCTGCACATGAACACCAAGTCGGAGAGCGGCTGGACGGTGATGGCGCTGATCTTCACCATCGTGATCGTGGTGATCGCGCTCTCGGGTTCGCTCTGGGTCATGTACCACCTCAACCACAACATGATGCCGATGACGCACGACATGAGGCAGATGCCCTGACGCAGGATCCGTCACGGCACGGGAACACGGCGCGGCGGCCCATCGGGCTCGCCGCGCTTCTGCTTGCGGCGATCGCGCTCTTCGCCGCGCTCGGCGTCTGGCAGGTCCAGCGGCTGCACTGGAAGCACGCGCTGATCGCGCGGGTCGAGGCGCGGGTCCATGCCGCGCCGGTGGCGCTGCCGCCCGATGCGCGGCTCGCCGGGGACAAGGCGAAGGCGCTGGAATACCTGCGGGTGCGGGTCGCCGGCTCCTACGAGGCCGGGTCGAGCACGCTGGTGCGCGCCGCCACCGCGCTCGGCACCGGCTACTGGGCGATGACCGCGCTGCGGCTGGACGATGGCCGGCGCGTCTGGATCAACCGCGGCTATGTGCCGCAGGGCACGACGCGCGCCGTGGCGGAGGCCTCGGTCCCCGCCGGCAGGGCCACGGTGACCGGGCTGCTGCGCGCGAACGAGCCGGGCGGCAGCCTGCTCCAGGCCAACCGGCCGGAGGACGAGCGCTGGTATTCGCGCGACGTGGCCGCGCTCGCCGCCGCGCGCGGGCTGGAGCGGGTCTCCCCCGCCTTCGTCGATGCGCAGGCGGAGCAGGGTGCGCGCCCTCGCAATTCGGCATCCGCCCCGGTCGCCGGGCTGACGCAGGTCCAGTTCGCCGACAACCACCTGGTCTATGCGCTGACCTGGTTCGGCATGGCGCTGCTCTGCGCCGTCGGCCTCGTCTTCGCCTGGCGCCGCGCGTGAGCGGGCGGGGCCCGGCCCTCAGCTGGGCCACGCTGTTCGCGCCTCCGGCGGTGGTGGGCAGCACGCCCAGCCGGTCGAGCGTGATCCTGCTGACGCAGCTGCGCTGGATCGCGGTGTTCGGGCAGCTGGCGACCATCGTCGTGGTCTCGCAGGGGCTCAAGGTCCGCCTGCCGCTCGCGCCGCTGTTGCTGGCCCCGCTGCTGCTGATGGTCATCAACCTGTCGGTCGCGGGGGTGCTGCAGCGCCGCCGGGCCTTCTCGCAGCGCGAGCTGTTCTCGGCGCTGATGATCGACGTCGTGGCGCTCAGCTGGCAGCTCTACCACTCGGGCGGGGCGACCAACCCGTTCACGTTCCTGTTCCTGCTGCAGATCGTCATCGGCGCGATCATCCTGGAGGCACGGTGGAGCTGGCTGGTGGCGGTCAACGCCTGCCTGTGCATGACGCTGCTGACCTTCCGCTACGTGCCCCTGGCGCTGCCCGCGCCTTATGCCGCGGACCCGTTCCGGCTCTACATCCTGGGGAGCCTGTTCTGCTTCGTGCTGGCGGCGGTGCTGCTGATCGTCTTCGTCGCCCGGCTCGATCGCAACCGGCGCGAGAGCGACGCCCAGCTCGCTGCGTTGCGCCAGCGGGCGGCGGAGGAGGACCACATCATCCGCATGGGCCTGCTCGCCTCGGGGGCGGCGCACGAACTGGGCACGCCGCTGTCGTCGATCTCGGTGATCCTGGGCGACTGGAGCCGCGACCCGGTGCTCGCCGGTGACGCCGACCGCGCGGCCGACCTGGCGGACGTGCGGCGCGAGCTGGAGCGGTGCAAGACCATCGTCTCGGGCATCCTGATGTCGGCGGGCGAGGTGCGCGGGATCGACCCGGCGGTGACCGGGGTGCGCGCCTTCGTCGAGGACATCGCGCAGGAATGGCGCGGTCGCATGCCGGGAGACCTGCGGCTGGTCGACCGGCTGGACGAGGACGTGCCGATCATCGCCGACCCGGGCCTGCGGCAGGTGATCGGCAACGTCATCGACAACGCCGTCGAGGTCTCTCCCGCGCTGGTGGTGGTCGAGGCCTGGCTGGAGGACGCGGGCGGCGGGCGCGAGCTCGTTCTCACCGTCAGCGACCGCGGGCCGGGCTTCGCGCCCGAGATGCTGGAGCGGATCGGCCAGCCCTATGCCTCGACCAAGGGTCGGGACGGCGGCGGCCTCGGCCTGTTCCTGGTAGTCAACGTGATCCGCAAGCTGGGCGGCGCGGTCTCGGTCGAGAACCGGCGCGACGGCGGTGCGGTGGTGCAACTGACGATCCCGCTCGCTACATTGGCGCTGGACCCGCCCCCCGAAGGCGCCGACGAGGAGGACTCATGAGCGAGCCTGCAGCAGAGGCGCCCGCGGCCGGCGCCAGCCTCCTGATCGTCGAGGACGATCCCACCTTCGCCCGCACCCTGCGGCGCTCGTTCGAGCGGCGCGGCTACCGCGTGGCCTCGGCGGCGGGGCCGGAGGAGGCGGAGGAGCTCACCGCGGCGCAGGCGTTCGACTTCGCGGTGGTCGACCTCAAGCTCGGCGGCGCCTCGGGCCTGGCGGTGGTGGAGGCGCTGCACGCGCGCTCGCCGGCCACGCGGATCGTGGTGCTGACCGGCTACGCCAGCATCGCCACCGCCGTGGAGGCGATCAAGCTGGGCGCGGCGCATTACCTAGCCAAGCCGTCCAACACCGACGACATCGAGGCCGCCTTCGGCAGCCTGCGCGGCGATGCCAGCGTGCCGGTCGAAGGCCGCCCCAGCTCGATCAAGACGCTGGAATGGGAATACATCCACCGCACCCTGGTGGAATGCGACTTCAACATCTCGGAAACCGCGCGGCGGCTGGGGCTGCACCGCCGCACCCTGGCGCGCAAGCTCGAGAAGCGGCAGCTGTGACGGCGCGCGAGGTTCCCACCCCGCGTACTTTCCGCTATGCGCCTCGATGAGAAGCGTATGTCCCCGGTGAACGAGATCCATGGCCAGCTGTGACCTTTGCGTCGTCCGTAACCGGGCGATCTGTGCGGCGCTCGACGCCGGCGAACTGGCCGCGCTCAATGCGATCGGTCGCACCCGCAACCTCGACGCGGGGGAATCGATCATCTGGGAGGGCGAGGATTCGGTCCTGGTCGCCAACGTGATCGACGGCGTGCTCAAGCTGTCCACCAACACCGAGGACGGGCGCGAGCAGATCGTCGGCGTGGTCTACCCTTCCGACTTCATCGGTCGTCCCTTCGGCGGGACCACCGGGCATGGGGTCACCGCGCTGACCGAGGCCAAGGTCTGCGTCTTCTCGCGCCGCGACTTCGACGCCTTCGCGCGCGAGCACCCGGCGCTGGAGCACAAGCTGCTGGAGCGCACGCTGGGCGAGCTCGACCGCACCCGGCGCTGGATGCTGCTGCTGGGGCGCAAGTCCGCCGCCGAGAAGATGGCGAGCTTCCTGGTCGAGATGGTCGAGCGCCTGGCCGGCTCCGGCTGCCGGATCGACCGCGACCGGCCCAACCAGCGCATGCTCACCCTGCCGTTCTCGCGCCAGCAGATCGCCGACGTGCTCGGGCTGACGATCGAGACGGTGAGCCGCCAGTTCACCCGCCTGCGCCAGGAAGGGGTGATCGACCTGCCCTCCCGCCGCGAAGTGACGATCCTCGACTATGAGGCGCTGGTCGCCGAGGCGGGTTAACGGCCCGTCGCGCCGCGGCCAGGGCATGCTGCACTGCGGGAAACTTTGACCGCTCGCCGGAGTTCGCCAAGGCATGTTCCATTCTCCCATCGCGCCGGGCCGCCGCGCCGCCGTGGGCGCCGGTCATCCCGGACATCCCGGGCTGTTCAGCCGCCACGGGGCGGTGCTCTTCGTGCGCAACGCGGTGTCCTCCTGCTTCTGCTTCGCGGTCGACATGGCGCTGATCTGGCTGATGGTGTCGCAGCTGGGGATCGACAAGTTCGTGGCGGTGACGCTGGGCTTCCTTGCGGCCAACTCGCTCAACTACGTGCTGGCGCGGAGCTGGGTGTTCCGCGAGAGCGACCGCGGGATCTTCACCGGCTACTTCTACTACCTCGTCAACGCGCTGGTCGGGCTGGCGGTGATCCTGGGCGGCTTCGCGCTGCTGACGGGGCCGCTCGACACCCATTACCTGTTGGCGCGGGTGCTGGTGTCGCTGTTTTCCGGGACGCTGGTGTTCATCCTCAACGCGACGCTGAACTTCCACGAGGTTTGAGGGCGCCCGCGCGCGACACGCAAGCGAAAGCGCCCGCTGGCGAATGCGGGGTTACGCCGGGGCNAGCCGAAGAATGACATCGGGCCGGCGTCGGGGCGCCCGTGCAGGGGCACGGGGGGAGACCGTCTCGTGCGAACGGCCGGGTAGCAGTCGGCGCAGCCCGGCTCGGCCCTGGTCGAAGCGGTTCGGATCGGCGGTGCGGGCTCGCAAACTGGCGCCGTATCCGGCCTCCCGCGGCCGACCTTGCGAAGAAGGCACGGCAAGTGCGGAAAACCTGGGGTGGGGAGGGCCGCAAGCCGCCCTGCCCGATGAACCGCTCCGGTCGGACGCTGCGGCGTGATCACGACTTGTACGCCGTACCCGGCCCGCGACGCCGACCCGAAACACCCGGGCCGACGTGTACACCGCCGGCTCGGGATGTCGGGGCATATAACCGATGTGGTTACATATGTCAAGTCAGAAGCGGTAGGACAGCCCGGCGCTGACCACCCAGGGATCGAGGTCGTGCTTGGTCTCCAGCACCTTGGCCTCCCCGGCGTAGAACCGTGCGGTCGGCTTGACGAAGTACTTCTTGGCATCGAGCGAGATGCCGTAGCCGCTCTGGCCCAGCGCGATGTCGACGCCGCCCTGCAGCGCCAACCCGAGCGAATTGGACATCTTCACCCGGTCCACCCCCAGCGCCTCGGCCGTGGCGCCCGGCTTCTCGTCGAAGACGACGAACCAGGCCGGCCCTGCGCCGAGGTAGGGCTTGATCGGGCCGCCGGTGTCGAGATGCAGCTTGGCGGTCAGCGTGGCGGGCAGGATCAGCACGTGATCGACAAGCCGCGTGCCGGCCAGGTCGGCCGCGCCGTTGACGTGGTGCTGCGTGAAGCAGCAGATGGTCTCCACCGAGACCGCCTTGCTGAAGAAGTACTCGACCGCCAGCGTCGGCACGACGTTGTCGCTGGCCTTTGCGTCGACGTCGCCGACGCCCAGGGTCCCGAGCGTCGCGGCAAGCCCGGGATCGATCGACGTGATCTTGTCGATCCCGCCGTCCGGCAGCACCCCGGTCGCGAGCACCTTGACCTGGAGCTTGCCATCCGGGCTTCCGGCCAGCGCCGGCGTGGCGAGGGCGGTGGCGGCCGTGCCGGCGGTCAGGGCGGCGAGCAGGGTGATCGTGCGCATAGCTGTGTCTTTCCTTGCCGCCGAGGCCGCACCTTGCGGATCCCCCCTCTTGAGCGGCCCCCGCTCTTTGCGCTCCCGGTCGCCGAAGCGAATTGATCGGGCGCAACTGGTGGAAAATGGGTCGGGGGCTATCCCAGGGGGGCGGGGCTTCGACAGGCGCAGCCGAGCGGGGCAGGGAGCAGGGAGCACGGCGCCGCGAGCGGCGATCAGCTCACGTCAAGCACGGGCGAAACGTCTCGCCTCCTCCCAGCCGACCGGCGCAGGCGGAGCCTGTCGAAGCTCCGCCCCTAATTTTGATCGCCGTCAATGCGACTCCAGCCCCGAGCGCCCAAGGCCGGGACCGATCAGCAACTCATCTCGAAAAGAGCAGCTTATGGTTTCGGTCCTTGCACGGGCGGGCGTGTGGCTTGTCGTGCTCTTCCTGGCCGTGATGGCCTCCGCGCTGGCGGCGGACCAGGGGTTCGCCGTCCACATGGGGATCGTCGCGCTCGCGGCGTTCGCGGCCCTCTGGTTCGCGCTGCGCGGGGCCGACTACGACGGCATCGCGCGCGGCGTGCTGCGCTTCCCCGATGCCGGGCGCTATGACGACGACCCGATCCGCTGGGGCGTGATCGCGACGGTGTTCTGGGGCATGGCGGGCTTCGCCGCGGGCCTGTTCATCGCCGCGCAGCTCGCCTGGCCCTGGCTGAACCTGGAGCCGTACCTGAACTTCGGGCGGGTGCGCCCGCTGCACACCTCGGCGGTGGTCTTCGCCTTCGGCGGCAACGCCCTGATCGCGACGAGCTACTACGTCGTCCAGCGCACCTGCCGCGCGCGGCTGGCCTTCCCCGGCCTCGCCCGCTTCGTGTTCTGGGGCTACCAGCTGTTCATCGTGCTCGCCGCCACCGGCTACCTGCTGGGCATCAGCGAGGGCAAGGAATACGCCGAGCCCGAGTGGTACGTCGACTGGTGGCTGACGGTGGTGTGGGTGAGCTACCTTGCGGTGTTCGTCGGCACGATCGTGAAGCGCAGCGAACCGCACATCTACGTCGCCAACTGGTTCTACCTCGGCTTCATCGTCACGGTGGCGATGCTGCACGTGGTCAACAACCTCGACCTGCCGGTCAGCCTGCTCGGTTCCAAGAGCTACTCGCTGTTCGCGGGCGTGCAGGGCGCGCTGGTGCAGTGGTGGTACGGCCACAACGCGGTCGGCTTCTTCCTCACCGCCGGCTTCCTGGCGATGATGTACTACTTCGTGCCCAAGCAGGCCGAGCGCCCGATCTACTCCTACCGGCTCTCGATCATCCACTTCTGGTCGCTGATCTTCCTCTACATCTGGGCGGGCCCGCACCACCTCCACTACACCGCGCTTCCGGACTGGGCGCAGACGCTGGGCATGGTGTTCTCGATCATGCTGTGGATGCCGAGCTGGGGCGGCATGATCAACGGGCTGATGACGCTCAACGGCGCCTGGGACAAGGTCCGCACCGACCCGATCATCCGCATGATGGTGATGGCGCTCGCCTTCTACGGCATGAGCACCTTCGAAGGCCCGATGATGTCGATCAAGAGCGTGAACTCGCTCTCGCACTACACCGACTGGACCATCGGCCACGTCCATTCCGGCGCGCTGGGCTGGAACGGGATGATTACCTTCGGCGCGATCTACTACCTCGTGCCGCGGCTGTGGGGCCGGACGCGCCTCTACTCGCTGCGGATGGTGAACTGGCACTTCTGGCTCGCGACGCTGGGGATCGTCTTCTACGCCGCCTCGATGTGGGTCTCGGGTATCACCCAGGGTCTCATGTGGCGCGAGTACGGGGCTGACGGCTACCTGGTGAACTCCTTCGCCGACAGCGTCGCCGCGATCCACCCGATGTTCATCATGCGCGTCTTCGGCGGCCTGCTCTACCTCTCGGGCGCGGTCATCATGACCGTCAACGTCTGGGCGACGATCCTGGGCAAGCTGCGCCGCGAGGCCCCCCTGCGCGACGCCGCCTACGACGCTGAGCGCGACCGTCCGCTTCCGGCTCCGGCAGCCTGAGCGACGAAAGGACACACACCATGACCACCATCGTCGAACGCCACAAGACGCTCGAGAAGAACGTCACCCTGCTGGGCATCTGCTCGCTGGTCGTCGTCGCCATAGGCGGCATCGTCGAGATCGCGCCGCTATTCTGGATCGACAACACCATCGAGAAGGTGGAGGGCGTGCGCCCGTACACCCCGCTCGAGCAGGCGGGCCGCGACATCTACGTGCGCGAGGGGTGCTACACCTGCCACAGCCAGATGATCCGTCCGTTCCGCGACGAGACCGAGCGCTACGGCCACTACAGCCTGGCCGCGGAATCGATGTACGACCATCCGTTCCAGTGGGGCTCCAAGCGTACCGGGCCCGACCTCGCGCGCGTGGGTGGGCGCTATTCGGACAGCTGGCACGTCCAGCACCTGAAGAACCCGCAGAGCGTGGTGCCCGAATCGGTGATGCCGCAATACGGCTTCCTCGCCGAGCGCGACCTCCAGGTGCCCGATCCCGCAGCCAGCCTCACCGCGCTGCGCCGCGTGGGCGTGCCCTATACCGACCGCGACATCGAAAGCGCGCTGGCCGACCTCAACGCCCAGGCCGATCCCGAGGCGGACGCGGGCGATCTCGCCAAGCGCTATCCCAAGGCGCAGGTCCGCGACTTCGACGGCGATCCCAAGCGGGTGACCGAGATGGATGCGCTGGTCGCCTACCTGCAGGTGTTGGGCACCATGGTCGACGTCGACAGCGCCGCCGCGCAGGAGGAGCTGGCCTCGGAGAAGGGCCGATGACCGCGAGCGCGCACTCCACCTACGACATGCTGCGGCACATCGCCGACAGCTGGGGCCTGCTGGCGATGCTGGGGGTGTTCCTGGTGCTGGTCGCCTGGCCCTTCCGGCCCGGCCACCGGGCGAAGAACAAGGCCGCCGCCACCCTGATCTTCAAGGACGAGAACGATGTCTGAGCCCAAGGGACGTCTCGACGAAGCCACGCAGACCGAGACCGTCGGCCACGAGTGGGACGGGATCGAGGAACTGAACACGCCGCTGCCGCGCTGGTGGCTCTGGACCTTCTACGCGACGATCGTCTTTGCGCTGGGCTACTCGGTGGCCTACCCGGCCTGGCCGATGCTCTCCAAGGCGAGCGACGGCGTGCTCGGCTGGTCGAGCCGGAGCGAGCTGGCGGGAGACCTGGCGCAGCAGCAGCAGGAACGCTCGCGGCTGGTGGCGGAGCTGGCGATCACGCCGATCCAGTCGCTGCCCGGCAAGCCCGAGCTGATGCGGGCGGCGGTGGCGGGCGGGGCGGCGGCCTTCAAGGTCAACTGCGTGCAGTGCCACGGCGCCGGCGCAGCGGGCTCGAAGGGCTTCCCCAACCTCAACGACGACGACTGGCTGTGGGGCGGTGACCTCGCGGCCATCGAGCAGACGCTGATCCACGGCATCCGCCAGCCGGGCGACGACAAGACCCGCCAGTCGATCATGCCCGCCTTCGGCGCCGATGGCCTGCTGACGCCCGAGCAGATCGACCAGGTGGCGAGCCACGTCCGCTCGTTCTCCGGCAAGGCGCGGCCGAACGCCGCGGGCGCGCGGATCTTCGCCGACAACTGCGCGGTCTGCCACGGGCCGGCGGGCAAGGGGAGCCGCCAGTTCGGCGCGCCGAACCTCACCGACGCGATCTGGCTCGACGGCGCCAGCCACGAGGACGTGGCGGCGCAGATCGACCGCCCGCACCTGGGCGTGATGCCGGCGTGGGGCGGGCGGCTGGACCCTGTGACGATCAAGATGCTGGCCGCCTACGTCCACTCGCTGGGCGGCGGCGAGCGCTTCGCGGCCGTGCCCGATGCGACGCGCGAGCCGGCGGAGCAGGGCGCCCGCGCGGCCCCGCAAGGCCAGCCGAGCCCCACCCCCACGGAGGCACGCTGAGGCGGACGGGGCCGGCGCTCCCGGCCCGCGTCCCAACGGACAATCACACCATGACACAGGATCAGCAACTCGCCCGCAAGCCCGGCACGCCGCCCCCCTCGCTCTATGCGAAGCGCGAGCCGGTCTTCAATCGCCGCATCGACGGCAAGTTCCGCCGCCTCAAGTGGACGGTCATGGCGCTGTGCCTGGCGGTCTACTGGGGCACGCCCTGGCTGCGCTGGGACCGCGGCGCCTACGCGCCCGACCAGGCGGTGCTGGTCGATCTCGCCCGCCGGCGCTTCTACATGTTCGGCATCGAGATCTGGCCGCACGAGTTCTACTTCGTCGCCGGGCTACTCATCATGGCCGGCATCGGCCTGTTCCTGGTGACCAGCGCGGTGGGCCGCGCGTGGTGCGGCTATGCCTGCCCGCAGACGGTCTGGACCGACCTGTTCCAGCACGTCGACCGCCTGATCGACGGCGACCGCAACGCGCGCTTCCGGCTCCACAAGGCGCCGTGGGGTCCCGCCAAGATCGCGCGGCGCTTGCTCAAGTGGACGATCTACCTCGTCATCAGCTTCGCCACCGGGGGCGCCTGGATCTTCTACTTCGCCGACGCGCCGACGCTGCAGCGCACGTTCTGGACCGGCACTGCCGATCCGGTGGCCTACGCCACCGTCGCGGTGCTGACCGCCACGACCTTCGTGCTCGGCGGGTTCATGCGCGAGCAGGTGTGCATCTACATGTGCCCCTGGCCGCGGATCCAGACCGCGATGACCGACGAGAAGTCGCTCACCGTCACCTACAAGGACTGGCGCGGCGAGCCGCGCGGCAGCCTCAAGAAGGCGCAGAAGAACCCCGGCCAGTTCGGCGACTGCATCGACTGCAACCAGTGCGTCGCGGTCTGCCCCACCGGCATCGACATCCGCGAAGGGCCCCAGGTCGGCTGCATCACCTGCGCGCTGTGCATCGACGCCTGCGACCGGGTGATGGCCGAGACCGGCCGCCCCCGTGGGCTGATCGATTACGCGACGCTGGAGGACGCCGAGGCCGAGAAGGCCGGGCGCCCGCCGACCCGCCACCTCAAGCTGATCTGGCGCCCGCGCACCATCGCCTACTTCGCCGTGTGGGCGGGGATCGGCCTGGCCCTCCTGTTCCTGCTGGGCACGCGCGTCCACACCGGGCTGACGCTCGCCAAGGACCGCAACCCGCCCTACATCCTGATGAGCGACGGCGCAGTCCGCAACGCCTACACGCTGCGCCTGCGCAACATGCAGAGCCGCCCGCGCGCGATGGAGATCGCAATCGAGGGCCTGCCCGGCGCGCGCATGTGGACCGACGAGTCCTCGCGATCCCAGGCCGCCCGCGTGCTCACCCGCACCGTTCCCGCCGACGCCACCCGGGCCGTGCGCGTCTACGTCGTCGCACCCGCCACCACGCCCGCGCAGGACTTCGCGTTCCGCATCCAGGCCCGCGGCGAGGCGCGCGAGACCGATCGTTCCGCAGCCCGCTTCGACACGCCGCAGGAGGCGACCCCATGACCGTCCCGATCCGCAAGACCGCGCCTGCCCGGTTCACTGGCCGGCACATGACCGCCATCCTCGTCGCCGGCTTCGGCGTGGTGATCGGCGTCAACGTCGCGATGGCGACGCTGGCCAGCACCACCTTCGGCGGCGCGGTGGTGGAGAACTCCTATGTCGCCAGCCAGGACTTCAACCGCTGGCTCGACGAGGCGGCGCGCGAGAAGGCGCTGGGCTGGCACCTCGACGCGCGGCGTGGAAGCGGGGGTGTGGTGGTGGTGGATCTTGCCCTTCGACACGGTCAGGCCCTTCGACAGGCTCAGGATGAGCGGGGGGCGCCGCAGGCCGAGGGCGGGCGCGCCTTCGCACCGGCCCGCGAAGGACCAATCCCTCCCCGACCCGCTCAGGCTGAGCTTGTCGAAGCCCCCGCAGCCCCCGCCACGCTGACCGCCGTGGCCCGCCATCCCCTCGGCCGCCTGCCCGACGTCGCGCTCACCTTTCGCCGCGAAGGGGAGCGCTGGGTGAGCGAGCAGGCCTTGCCACCCGCCCGCTGGGTCCTGCGCTTCGAAGTCGCGGGGCAGGGTTCCCGGTGGCGCGCCGAGCGGGAGATCGGGGCATGACTGCGCTCGCGCCGGCCGCGCCTGTCGCGGAGACGCTGAGCGACACCCGCCTCACCGTGCCGGGCATGCGCTGCGCGGGGTGCATCGGCAAGATCGAGCGCGGGCTGGCCGAACTGCCGGGCGTCGCCGCCGCGCGGGTCAACTTCTCGGCCCGGCGCGTGGCCGTCCGGCACGCGCCCTCGCTCGACGCCGAGGCGTTGATCGCGGCGCTGCGCCGGCTGGGCTTCGAGGCCGAGCGCGCCGCCGACAACCCGCTGGCGCGCGACGACGGGGAGATGCGCCGACTGGTGCGCGCGCTGGGAGTGGCGGGCTTCGGCATGATGAACGTCATGCTGTTCTCCGTCTCGGTGTGGTCGGGAGCCGACGTCGCGACGCGCGGGATGTTCCACTGGATCAGCGCGCTGATCGCGCTGCCGGTGATCGCCTACTCGGGGCGGCCGTTCTTCGCCTCGGCGGCGATGGCGCTGCGCCATGGCCGCACCAACATGGACGTGCCGATCTCGATCGGCGTGGTGCTGGCGACGGGCATGAGCCTTTACGAGACCGTCACCGGCGGGGAGCACGCCTACTTCGACGGCGCCGTGATGCTGCTGTTCTTCCTGCTCGCCGGCCGCACGCTCGATGCGATGATGCGGGGCCGCGCCCGCTCGGGGATCGCCGCGCTGCTCGGACGCATGGGCCGGGGCGCGCACGTGGTCGGCGAGGACGGCGCCGCGCACTACCTGGCCGCCGAGGCGTTGGCGCCGGGCATGCTGATGCTGGTCGCGGCGGGCGAGGCGCTGGCGGCGGACGGCGAGATCGTCGAGGGGCGCACCACCATCGACGCCTCGATGCTGACGGGCGAGAGCGACCCGCGACCGGCCGCGCCGGGCGACCTCGTCCATGCCGGCATGATCAACCTCGGCAACCCGGTGCGCGTGCGCGTCACCGCCGCGGCGCAGGACACCGCGTTGGCCGACATCGCGCGGCTGATGGACGAGGCGGGGCAGTCCCGTTCGCGCTACGTGCGCGTGGCGGACCGTGCGGCGCGGCTCTACGCACCCGCCGTCCACACGCTCGCGTTCCTCAGCTTCTGCGGCTGGATGCTGGCAGGCGCGGGCGTCTACAAGGCGCTGACGATCGCCACCGCCGTGCTCATCATCACCTGCCCCTGCGCGCTCGGGCTGGCGGTGCCGGCGGCGCAGGTGGTGGCGGCAGGCGCGCTGATGCGGCGCGGGCTGCTCATCAAGGACGGCTCGGCGCTGGAACGGCTGGCGGAGGTCGACGAGGTGCTGCTCGACAAGACCGGCACCCTGACGCTGGGCGAGCCGCGCCCCGCCGGGCTCGAGGCGCTCGATCCGCAGCAGCGCGCCGTCGCGCTGAGCCTGGCCCAGGCGAGCCGCCACCCGCTCAGCCGCGGCCTCGCCCGTGCGCTGTACGACGCCGGCGTGGAGCCCGCCGCGATCGAAGGCGTGGCGGAGACCGCGGGCAGCGGCATGAGCGGCCACTGGCAGGGCCTGCCCGTCGCGCTGCTCCGTCCCGAGGTCGAGACCGGCGGGCTCGCGGTCGACCTCGCGATCGGCAGTGCGCGAACGCGGATCGCCTTCGCCGACCCGATGCGCCCCGACGTGCGCGAGACGCTGGCGGCGCTGGCAGGGCTGGGCCTGCCGGTTGCGATCGCCTCGGGCGACCGCACCGGCCCCGTCGGCGACGTGGCGCGCGCGCTGGGGCTCTTCGCCACCGCCATGATGCGTCCGGCGGACAAGCTCGCGCTGCTGGAGCGCCGGGCCGCGGTGGGGCACCGCGTGCTGATGGTGGGCGACGGGCTCAACGACGGGCCGGCATTGGCCGGCGCCCACGTCAGCCTCGCGCCGGGCGGGGCGAGCGACGTGTCGCAGCAGGCGGCCGACGCGGTCTTCGTCGGCGAGCGGCTGATGCCCGTGGGGCTTGCGGTCAGGGTGGCGCGCGCCACCATGCGCGTGGTACGGGAGAACTTCGCGATGGCGGTGGCCTACAACGTCCTTGCGGTGCCGCTGGCGATCGCCGGCTTCGTGACGCCGCTGCTGGCGGCGCTGGCGATGTCGGGCAGCTCGCTGCTGGTCGTGGGCAATTCGCTGCGGCTGGCGCGCGCGGCGGGCAAGGACCTGGTGGGCGCAGAGGTGAGGAGCGCGACATGACGATCCTGGGCTTCATGATCCCGCTGGCGCTGGCAATGGGCCTTGCCGGCCTCGGCGCGTTCCTCTGGGCGATGCGCAGCGGCCAGTACGAGGACCTCGACGGCGCCGCCAACCGCATCCTGATCGACGACGACGCGGCGCGATGACGCGGCTGCTCGCCCTGTTCGGCACGCTGGCGCTGCTGCCCGCGATGGTCGGGCCGCTGGAGGCGCAGGCGCGCACCCTGGCGGCGCCGCTCTGCGGCGGCGGCACCGCGCTCGTCCCCCTCGTCCCGCGCGACGCGCCGCCGGGGCCCCCGCAGGGCCCCTGCTGCGCCAAGGGGTGCCATTCCGACAACAAGCGCAAGCGGGTTGATCGAACGCAATGATCGTCGCCTTCGCCTGAGCCAGGGTCCGCGGCATGTGGACCTATCATCCCGAACTGCTCGCGGTGCCCGTGCCGCGCTACACCAGCTTCCCCACCGCCGCCGAGTTCGGCGAGGGCGCGGGCGCCGCTGAACTCGGCGCCGCGCTGGAAGGGGCCACGGGCGAAGTCTCGCTCTACGCGCACATCCCGTTCTGCGAGAAGATCTGCTGGTACTGCGGCTGCAACACCAGCGCGGTCCACCGCACCGGAAGGGGCTCGGCGCGCGTCGCCAGCTACCTCGACGCGCTGCACCGCGAGATCGACCTCGTCGCCGAGCGGCTGCCTGGGGCCGCGCGGGTGCGGCGCATCGCCTTTGGGGGCGGCAGTCCCAACGGCATCTCGGCGATCGACTTCGTGCGCCTGGTCGATGCGCTGACGCTGAAGTTCGCGACGTCGTGCCCGGTCATCTCGATCGAGCTGGATCCGCGCACCCTGGGGCAGGATTGGGGAGCCGTGATCCGCACCGTCGGCGTCGAGCGCGCGAGCCTGGGCGTGCAGACTTTCGCGCCCGCGCTGCAGCAGGCGATCGGCCGCATCCAGCCTGCGGCGATGATCGAGGACGCCACCGCCATGCTGCGCGCCGCGGGGGTGCGCTCGCTCAACTTCGACCTCATGTACGGCCTGCCGGGGCAGAGCTTGCACGACCTCGAGGATTCGCTGCGGCGGACCGTCGCGCTGGGGGCGGACCGGGTGGCGCTGTTCGGCTATGCCCACGTCCCGCACCTGATCGCGCGGCAGCGCCGGATCGATGCCGCGGCGCTGCCCGACGCCGCCGCGCGCTTCGCCATGGCGGCTTTCGGCCATGCGTTCCTGGTCGGGGAAGGGTATGTCCAGGTGGGGTTTGACCACTTCGCGCGGCCAGGCGACCCGCTCGCCCAGGCGACCCTCAGCGGGCACCTGCGCCGCAACTTCCAAGGCTTCACCGACGACACGGCGCCGGTCCTCGTCGGCCTCGGCGCCTCGGCGATCAGCAGCTTCCCCGCGCTTCTGGCGCAGAACGAGAAGAACACCGGCCGGTACCGCATGATGCTCTCGCAGGAGCGGCTGACGGCCACGCGCGGCATCGGGCGCAGCGCGGAGGATCGCCGTCGCGGCGCCGTGATCGAGGCGCTGCTGTGCCAGGGGCGCGCCGCGGTCGATGCGGACCTTCAGGCGGAGGCGTGGCCGCTGCTGCTGCCCTACTGCGACGCGGGGCTCTGCGAGGCGGACGGGAACGACCTGGTGATCCGGCCGGCGGGGCTGCCCTATGCCCGCTCGATCGCGGCGCGCTTCGATCCCTATCGCCGCCAGGCTCTGCACCGCTTCAGCTCGGCGGTGTGATCCGGGGACGGCTGCCCATTTGACGACGATCAATGTCGCCTGCGGTGGGTTCTGCGAAGAACCGTCGTGCCGGTCCTCGCACCACCCCCGCCCTGGCGGACCCCCGGTGCGAACCGCTTCTCCCCAACTCATGGGCGGCCCGACCTCGTGACGGGCCGCCCCTTTTTCGTCCGACGGCAGGGCGGGCCTGAACAGGCGACGCGGCCGCAGGCAAAAGAAAAGGCGGCCCGAAGACCGCCTCTTCCCTCCTCTCAACCGTAAAGCCGGGATCAGCCGCCCTTCGCTTCGCCTTCCGCGGACGCGATGGTGGACTGCATGTAGGGGATGGGGTTCACCGCCTCGCCGCTCACGCGCACTTCGTAGTGCAGGTGCGGGCCGGTGGAGTTGCCGGTGCTGCCGACGAAACCGATGATGTCGCCCTTGTGGACGCGCTGGCCTTCCGCGACGTTGAGGCGCGACATGTGGCCATAGCGGGTCTGCATCTCACCGCCATGCTCGAGCGAGACGAACAGGCCGTAGCCGCTGAACCACGAGGCGCGGCTGACGGTGCCATCGGCGGTGGCGTAGATCGGGGTGCCGACCGGGGCGGCGAGGTCGACGCCCTTGTGGCCGCGGCGACCGCCGAGGATCGGGTGCTCGCGCATGCCGAAGCTGCTGCTCATGCGCGAGGCGGTGAGCGGGTTGCGCGAAGGGATGGAAACCGAGGCCATGCCGCCAGAGACGGGGACCTTGGGCTTCGCCGCGGCGAGGCCGGTCTCCTCGTAATTCTGCCAGGAGCTGAACAGCTGGCGGAACTGCTCGTCCTCTCCGCCGGCGACCGACTGGTTCGCGGCCTGGGCGGTGCGCAGCGGGGCGGAGATGTCGGCCGCGGCGGCGCTGCTGTTGGCCATCGCGGGCTGGGCGGCGACGGTGAGACCCGCGGCGACGACGAGGCCGGTCACTGCGCGGAACTTGGCGAAGAAATTCGTTACGACCACTCGCAATACCTTGCTGTCCGCCGTAATCCGCTGAGGACTCGACGTTTTTGGCAGCGCACCCGACCTGCAAGAGTCAGGCACGCATCCGGTTATGGAGATGGTCGGAACCCCCCGCCGTCTCGCGAGGCATGACTTATCCCGTTAGATTTGGCGCAAGCAACCCCTGCATAAAGATCGCGCGACAAACCGGCTGCAAGCCGCGCCGAGTCGTTGAACGGCGGTTTCAGGTTGCCGCGGAAGTAACGCAAAACCAGGGATTTCCACAGTTCTTGAGGGTCTGCGCCCAATCGAGCAGCCCAGGCGTCGAAATGGTTTGCGCCGAAACGAACGTGGCGGATTTCGTCGTCAAGGATTCGTTCCAGGATCCGGGCACCGCGTTCGTCGCCGACCGCGCGAACGCGATCTATGGTGCCCGGCGTGACGTCCAGCCCGCGCGCTTCCAGCACCATCGGTACGACCGCCAGCCGCGCGCCGACATCGTGCCGCGTGTCGTGCGCGGCGCTCCACAGCCCCGCGTGCGCCGGCAGCGCTCCGTAGTGGCTGCCCAGCGTGCGCAAATGCCGGTCGAGCAGCGCGAAGTGCATCGCCTCGTCCGCGGCCACGGCCAGGAAGTCCGAGACGAACTGCGGTCCCATCTCGGCCCCGAAGCGGCCGGCCATGTCGAGCGCGAGGTCGATGGCGACGAACTCGATGTGCGCGAGCGCGTGCCACAGGGCGATGCGTCCCCGCTCCGAGCCGGCCTTGCCGCGCTTGGGCATGCGGCCGGGGGCCAGGAGCTCGGGTGCCTCGGGACGGCCCGGGGCGTCCGGCATGGCGACCTCGAAGGCGAAGGCGAGCCGACCCAACCGCCAGTCGCGAGCCACCCGGCGCGCGGCCATGACCTTGCTTCGGGCATCGCGCTCGCACAGCGCGGCGCGGATGGCGCCGGCGACGGTTTTGCCGCTCACAACGCCTTCGCGGCTTCCAGCACGTCGGCGGCGTGGTTCTTGACCTTCACCTTGTCCCACACGCGCGCGATGCGGCCGTCGGCACCGATCAGGTAGGTCGTGCGGACCATGCCCATGTAGGTGCGGCCGTAGTTCTGCTTCTCGGTCCAGATCCCGAGCGCGTCGGACAGGCCGTTCTCCGCCGCATCGGTGGCGAGAGGGGCCTTGAGGTCGTGCTTAGCGATGAAGCTCAGGTGCTTCTTCGCGGGGTCCTTGCTCACGCCCAGCAGCGCCACGCCGGCGGCGTCGAACTCGGGCTTGAGCGCGGAGAAGTCGATGTTCTCGGTGGTGCAGCCCGGCGTGCTGTCCTTGGGGTAGAAGAACACCACCAGCTTGCGCCCTGCGAAGTCGGACGGCTTCACGCTGCCGCCCTCGGGAGTCTCCAGGGCGATGTCGGGGAAGGCGTCGCCGACGCCGGCTCGGGTGGTCATTCGCGGATCTCCAATGCTTCGCCGAACGCCTCGACCCAGGCCTGCGCGACGTGCGCGCGGGCCTGGGCGAGGCCCTGTTCCAGCGCCTGCCGGTCGCCATAGCCGCATGCGCGCTCCAGCGCCATGCAGGCAGCGGGGCCCGGCACCTGGGCGTCGGGCGCGAGCAGCCGGCCGGCGACCAGCAGGCGGGTGAGCGCGTCGTGCGCCTCCACGAGCGAGGCCGGCACCAGTCCCAGCGCGGCGAGCGCGCGGACCGCCTCGCCGAGGTCGGGGTCGAGCCCGGGGCCGTGCTCGCGCAGCTGGACGAAGTGGACGATGAACTCCAGGTCGACGAGCCCGCCGCGCAGCAGCTTGACGTCGAGCGGGCCCTTGGCGGGCTTGTGGCGGGCTATCGTGGCACGCATCTCGAGCACGTCGGCCCGCAGCTTGCCCGGATCGCGCGGCGCGCGCAGCACTCCCGCGACAATCGCGTCGAGCTCGGCGCACCCGGCGGCCGAGCCGTGGAGCGCGCGGGCGCGGCACAGGGCCATGTGCTCCCAGGTCCAGGCCTGCTCGCGCTGGTAGCGCTCGAAGCTGTCGAGGCTGGCGGCCGGCGGGCCCTGATCGCCCGAGGGCCGCAGCCGCGTGTCCACCTCGAACAGCGCGCCCTGCGCGGTCGGCACCGAAAGCGCGGAGATGATTCGCTGCGAAAGGCGGTTGTAGTAGTGTGTCGCGCCCAGCGGTCGGCGGCCGTCGGACTCGGCGGTGAAATCCCCGCTGAACAGGAACACCAGGTCGAGGTCGGAGGCGTGGGTCAGCACCCCGCCACCCATCCGGCCGAGGCCCAGGATGAGCATCTCGCTGGCGGGGACGGTGCCATGGGCCCGGCGGAACTCCTCCTCGGTCGCCGCGGTCAGCACCGAGAGCGCCGCTTCGGCGATGCGGGCTAGGGCATGGCCGATCTCGATCGCGTCGTGGGCGCCCTCGATCAGCTGCACGCCGAGCTTGAAGCGCAGCTCGCCGACCTTGCGGCGCACCGCGTCGAGCTTGCGCTCGTAGTCGTCGCCGACCTCGTAGCGGGTGAGCTCGGCGACGATCCGGTCGACCGCACCCGGCAGCTCGAAGGCGCTGGCGTCGATCAGCGGGTCGAGCAGGTCGGCGCGCCGGGCCAGCGCGTCTGCGAGCGGCGGGGCCAGGCCGAGGATACGCGCGAGCAGTCCCAGCAGCGCCGGGCGGGCCTCCAGCAGGTTGAACAGGTTGATCGCGCTCGGCAGGTTGTCCAGCAGCTGCTCCCACCGGGCCAGCGCGCGCTCCGGCTCGGGCGCGGCGGCGAAGGCGGCGAGGAGGTCGGGGCTGATCGCAGCGAAAGCGTTGCGCGCCGCGTCCGAGCGCAGGGCGCGGACCTTGCCGCCCAGCCAGCCCTCGATCCGCGCGGCCAGCGCCGGCGGGTCCGCGAAGCCGAGGCGCTCCAGCTTTTCCACCAGCGACGACTGGTCGGGCAGGGCCACCGGCACGCTGCCGAGCGGGGTGTTGGCCATGATGAGCGCGTCGTAGCGCGCCCCGACGGCCTCGGTGATCGTCGCCAGCTCGTCCAGCAGCGCCTGCCCGTCCGGCAAGCCGTCGAGCCGGGCCACGGCGTCGATCCCCTCGGGCGTTCGCGGCAGACTGTGGGTCTGCTGGTCCTGGATCATCTGCAGCCGGTGCTCGACGGTGCGCAGGCGGTCGTAGCTTGCGCCCAGCAGCGCCGCGTCCTCGGCGGCGACCAGCCCGGCGGCGGCGAGCGCGTCGAGCGTCGCGCGGGTGCCGCGCAGGCGCAGCGCCGGGTTGCGGCCGCCGTGGATGAGCTGGTGCGTCTGGGCGTAGAACTCCACCTCGCGGATGCCGCCGCGCCCTTTCTTGAGGTCGAACCCGGGCCCGACGACCGGACCGCCGCGGGCGCTGGCGCGGATCTGCGCAGTGAGGCGGCCGATCTCGGCGATGGCGCCGAAGTCCAGGCTGCGACGCCAGACGAAGGGGCGGATGGCGGCCAGGAAGGCCTCTCCCGCGGCGATGTCCCCGGCGCAGGCGCGGGCGCGGATGAAGGCGGCGCGCTCCCACGCGAGCGCGGAGGATTCGTAGTGTGTGAGCGCGGCCCCCACCGAGATCGCCAGCGGGCTGACTTCGGAAGCAGGGCGCAGCCGCAGGTCGACGCGGAAGACGTAGCCTTCGTGGTCCACGCGCGAGAGCGTCTCGACCACCGCGCGCGCCACCCGCTGCGCCGCCTCTCCGGGCTCGTCGCGCTCGCGCCGGGGGAGCAGCGCGGGGTCGAACAGCAGGATCGGGTCGATGTCCGAGCTGTAGTTGAGCTCGCCCGCGCCGTGCTTGCCGAGCGCGAGGGCCAGGAAGCCGGTGGCGGCCGCCGCGGGGTCGAAGTCCGGCACGCGGCGGCGGATGCCCTCGACGATGGCGGCATCGAGCGCGCGGTCGGCGAAGGCGGAAAGGGTGCCGGTCACCTCCAGCAGGGGAAAGGCGCCGGCGAGATCGCCGATCGCGAGCGCGAGCGAAAGCGCCTGCTTCTCTCGCCGCAGCGCCGAGCCGGGGTTGGGAGCGCCGGCTCCTGCCGCGCGGGCGAGGGCAAGGGCGCCGGCGCCGTCCCCCGCCGCCAGCCGCTCGGCCAGCGCGGGAAGGCGGTCGAGCGCGCCGGCGAGGTACGGGGCGTGGGCCCGCGCACGGGCAAGGGCGCCTGTCCAGTCGGCGTGGCTCGGATCGGCGGTCATGCCGCTTCCTGCCTTCCGCCGCGGCGCCGGGCAAGGGCCCTGTTCGCGCGGCGCGCGGCGTCTTGTGCGGCGCCTTGTGCGTTGGAGGCCGGTCTGGCACCTGTGGCCGGTTCCAGCAGAGGGGATCCCCGATGACGCGCTTCCTGCCCATTGCCGCCGCGCTCCTGCTCGGCGCCTGCGCCACCGCTCCGAACACGGGCGGGACGCAAGGCGCCTCGCTGCCCAAGGGCACCGCCCTGCCGCCGCCGCCCGACGCGGGCGCCACGCCGGACGAACCGGTGGCGCTGATGCAGGAGATCACCC
The DNA here is from genome assembly GCF_042432915.1 of Novosphingobium soli. Taxonomy (NCBI): domain Bacteria; kingdom Pseudomonadati; phylum Pseudomonadota; class Alphaproteobacteria; order Sphingomonadales; family Sphingomonadaceae; genus Novosphingobium; species Novosphingobium soli. The sequence goes on along the minus strand of NZ_JBHLWK010000008.1, from coordinate 27,996 downwards.
GAAGCCTCTCGGCCGACGACTTCGAGGGGCGCGCGCCCAGCACCCCGGCCGAGCCGCGGGTGCTCGCCTACATCGTCGAGCAGTTCCGCAAGGCCGGGCTGCAGCCGGGCAACGCCGGCCAGTGGCTGCAGCCGGTGCCGACGGTGGAGATCACCGGCAGTGGCTACCGCCCGCTCGCGGTCTCCGGACCCGCCGCGCAGCTTTCGTTCAAGTTCGGGGAGGACTACGTCGCCGCCAGCTACCGCGTGACGCCGCGCACCCGGGTGGCGGACAGCGAGCTGGTCTTCGTGGGATATGGCATCAACGCGCCCGAACTGGGCTGGAACGACTACGCCGGCGTCGACATGAAGGGGAAGACCGCCGTCATCCTGGTCAACGACCCGGACTATGCCATGGAAGGCGAGGAAGGGCCGTTCAAGGGCCGGCGGATGACCTACTACGGCCGCTGGACCTACAAGTTCGAGGAAGCCGCGCGGCAGGGCGCCACCGCCGCGCTGATCGTGCACGATACCTTCCCCGCCGCCTATGGCTGGAACGTCGTCAACTCCAGCTGGACCGGCGCGCAGTACTACGTCCAGAAGCCGGGTGACGGCATGGACCAGACGGTCGCCAACGGCTGGGTCCAGAAGCCCGTGGCCGAGGCGATCCTCGCCGCCGCCGGCAAGGACCTCGCCACGCTGACGCGCGCCGCGCAGCAGAAGGGCTTCCGCGCCGTACCGCTGGGGCTCAAGGCCAGCTTCGGCTTCGACAACGCGATCCGCCGCTCCACCTCGAACAACGTGGTGGGCATCCTGCCCGGGCGCACGCACCCCGACGAGTACGTGCTGTACTCGGCGCACTGGGACCACCTCGGCCGCTGCACGCCCGACGCGACCGGCGACGACATCTGCAACGGCGCGGTCGACAACGCCACCGGCGTGGCGGCGATGACGGCCATCGCCAAGATGAACGCCGACGCCGGCCCCGCGGCGCGCAGCCAGGTCTTCGTGGCGCTGACGCTGGAGGAGTCCGGCCTGCTCGGCTCGGAATACTACGGCGTGAACCCGCTCTACCCGCTCGACCACACCGTCGGCGGCGTGAACATGGACGCACTGCTGCCGGTCGGCCCCGCACGCTCCTACACGATGGTCGGCGGGGACAAGTCCGAGCTGGGCGACATCTACCGCCAGACGCTCGCCGCGCGCGGACTGACCGACGTGGCGGAGGATCACCCCGAGCGCGGCAGCTACTACCGTTCGGATCACTTCAGCCTCGCCAAGCGCGGGGTGCCGATGTTCAACGTGGAGCGCAGCAACGATCTCGCCACCGGCGGCACCGCGGCGGGCGAGAAGGCCTCGCAGGACTATACCGACAACCGCTACCACGCCCCGGCGGACGAATATGCCGAGGACTGGGACTGGTCGGGCATCGCCCAGGACGTGTCGCTCTACTATGCGCTGGGCCGCGAGCTGGCCGACAGCGCGGCCTGGCCCAACTGGCGCCCGGGCGACGAGTTTCGCGCCATCCGCGACGCGTCCTGCGCCGCGGCGCGGGGCGGCTGCAGCGGCGCGCGCTGAGGCGCGCCGCGCGCGGCCAGAAGCCGGGCCGCGGCAGGGGGCGGTAGCGAGCCCGCCCCGCGCGCCTTACAGGCCGTCCAGGCCCTTGCTGACCAGGATGTTGACGGCGACGCGGCGGTTCTGCGCCTTGCCCTCGACGGTGGTGTTGTCCGCCAGAGGATCGGCTTCCGACATGCCGGTCGGGGTGAGCATGCGGTAGGGCTTCCAGCCGCAGGCCTGCTGGAGATAGTTGACCACGCTGCCGGCCCGCTTCTCGCTGAGCACCTGGTTGTACTCGGGGCTACCGGTCGAATCGGTGTACCCGACGACGAGCAGCAGTGCGTTGTCCATGTCCTGTGCCGAGGCCGCCGTGGCGCACAGGTCGTTCTTGGCCTGGGGCGAGAGCGCCGCCTTGCCGGTGTCGAAGTTCACGTTGGTCGTGCTCTTGACGTTGTACTGGTCGATGTCGCCCATGCGGCCGCGCAGCGCCTCGGTCGCCGCGGTCTGCTCGGCGAAGCGCTGGTCGGTGCCGTTGTGGATCATCGAGGCGGTCCGCAGGTCCTTGCTCTGCAGCTGGATCCGGCTCGCCACCAGCCCGTCGCCCGACTGCATGGTCTTCACCGTGACGGGCAGGCCGTTGAGCAGCGAGGTGGCCGCGAGCTTGTCCTTGCCGAGGCCGAACAGGCCCTTCTTGGCGGTGATGCGGGTGTTGTCGTCGATGGTGATGACGGAACGGGTGCCGTCTTGGGCGGTGACCTGCATCCTGTCGCCGCTGCGAGCGGAGATGATGCCCTCCACCTCGGGGCCCTCGGTCATCGCCACTGGCTCCGGACGCGCGCCATAGACCGTCGCGGAAACGTCCGCCTCCGGCGGCTCCTGCGTCTGCGCGGACAGTCCGGCGGGCGCCGCGACGGCAAGCGTGGCAAGCAACAGGAGGCCCTGCGGGCTCTTGGACATGACACTCATTGCGCTACTCCTTCAAACTCGACCTGTCGGGCCTGCGGGCTGCAGCTTTTCGTCCGGCCGCCTTCCCGCCCGTCGGCGTGTCCGGCTGCCGGAACCCCCTCCCGCCGGCGGCGCGGACTGCGGTGGGGAACCGCTCCGGGACGCCAGGGATCTCCTGGGTGTTCAGGCCAACCTTGCGGGTTGATGAACGTTGCTGCGGAGTAGGTAGGTTGCTCCGGTGATTGGAGCGTGCCTTGCGCCGAACCGAGCATACGCCTGCTGCGCACAACGCCCTGCAGCATGGCGCCGCGGCCCATGGCGGTCGCATCCCAGCGGCTTTCGGCGTTGCAGTTCATCGCCTTGTGGTCGAAGGGTGTGCCGGCGCCGGGATGCCGGCGCGACATCGGCAGGACACGCGAAGCAGGACCATGGCGCACTACACCCTTCCACCCGAATGGCACCCGCAGGACTGGATCTGGATCGGCTTCCCGCACGATCCGGTCGAATGGCCCGGCTTCCTCGCCGCGGCGCAGGAGCAGATGGCGGCCTTCGCCAATGCCGTGGCGGAGAGCGGGCAGGACGTGCGCCTGCTGGTGCGGGACGAGGCGAACCGGGCGCGGGCGATGGAGCTCGTCTCGGCCAAGGTTCAGCTGGAGACTCGTCGCTACGGCGACGTGTGGCTGCGCGACACCGGGCCGCTGGTCGTCGCCGACGGCAGGGGCGGGCGCAAGGCGATGCGCTTCGGCTTCAACGGCTGGGGCGGCAAGTACCTGATGGAGGGCGACCAGGAAATCGGCGAGGAGCTGGCCCGCGAGGCGGGGCTGGAGGTGGAGACCTCCGACTGGGTCCTGGAAGGCGGCGCGCTGGATGGGGACGGCACCGGATTGGTGGCGACGACCGAGCAGTGCCTGCTCAATCCCAACCGCAACCCGCACCTGACGCGCGCCGACCTCGAGATGCGGTTGCAGCGCGACCTCGGCTACGACCGCGTGTTGTGGCTGGGCGAGGGGCTCATCAACGATCACACCGATGGGCACGTGGACAATCTGGCGCGGTTCGTGGCGCCTGGCGTGCTCGCGCTGCCCCGCGCGACGGGCTCGAACGATCCCAACGCGGCGATCTACGCCGATGCGCGGGCGCGGGCCGAGGCGATGGGCGTGGCCGTTGCCGAGGTGCCTTCGCCCGGACGGGTCGAGACGGAGGGTCGGATCGAGCCAGCGAGCTACATGAACTTCGCGGTCACCTCGCGCCTGGTGGTCGTGCCGATCTACGGCACCCCTCACGATGCGGACGGGGTCGCCGCAATCGCCGCGCTGTTCCCGGACCGTGAGACAGTGGGCGTGATAGCCGACGCCGTGCTGGCCGGGGGCGGCTCGTTCCACTGCTCCAGCCAGCAGATGCCCGCCCGCCTCTGAGCGCCTTCTGCTCTCCCGTAGGGCTCGCTTAATCGTTTGGAAACGCAGGCCGGTGCATGGACGGCCCCATGGGTCGCATCCTGGCTTTCACACGATCTTCGCGCCACGTCTCGCGCGCCGAGCGGCTGCGTCCCTTCATTGTGGGCGGCTGCGCACTCGCGCTCATCCTCGCCCGTGACGCGCTGCCGTTCTGATTCGGGCCGCGCTTTCCCGAGCGCCTGATTTTCCAATCGGATCAATATGAAGATGCGGATGCGGCCGCATCTTGTCTCGTCTGTTGCACTGCACACCGGGATGTTGCGCCGCAGCAAAATTTTGTCGCAGAACGCAGATGCAATCGAAATCACAGGTGCCCAGCTTAGGCGCTGCAACCTGATCGACGGAGATTGACCATGCGTAACATGACGCAGGCGGAACGCACCCGCCTTCGCGACGCCCTGGTGGGCAACGGCCTGCTGCTCCTGTTCGGCTGCGGAGTGCTGGCGTTCCTGGTGGCGGTGGACCGCCTGGACTGGTTCGCGATCCGCCCGGCGACCGGAACCTCGATCGCCATGGCCCGTTCCACCGAGGCTGCCGCCCGGCACGCTGCGGACCAGGCGCGCCGACCGGAGATCGCTCTGCCCCGATGATCGTTAGCAAGATACCCAATCCCAAGCGCCTCGCGCGGGAGATCTGGAAGCCGCTGACCCTGCTCTTCGTGTGGGACGTCATCGTCACCCTCACGTACTATGTGCTGCCTTTCGACGCGCCGGAACTGCCGGTGACGCTGTTCGGCTCGGCGCTGGCGCTGTTCCTCGGCTTCCGCAGCAACTCGGCCTATCAGCGCTGGTGGGAAGGGCGCGGGCTGTGGGGGCTGATGATCAACGCCAGCCGCAACATCGCCCGTTCCGCGCGCAACTTCATGCCCGATCCGGAGGCGTCGGACCTCAAGCGGCGGATCGTCTATCGCCAGATCGCCTACGTCAACGCGCTGCGCTGCCAATTGCGCCGGCTGCCCCCCGACGAGGAGGTGATCCGCCTGCTCCCGCGCCACGAGGCGGACCTGGCGCTGGGCCGGGTGAACGTCGCCAACGGCATCCTCGACGGCACGGGCCGGCGGATCGACGAAGCGCGGCGCAAGGGCTGGATAGACACCATCCAGCAGACGCAGATGGAGGCGGTGCTGGTCGACATCGCCAATGCGCAAGGCGGGATGGAGCGCCTCAAGAACACGCCGCTGCCGTTCCAGTACCGATTCCTGCCGGTGCTGTTCACCCACCTGTTCTGCGTGCTGCTGCCGATCGGCCTGGTCGAGACGCTGCAGTTCGCGACGCCGCTCGGCTCGACCATCGCCGGGCTCATGTTCCTGGCGGTGCTGACCATCGGCGACGAACTGGTCGATCCCTTTGCCAACGACGTGCACGACCTGCCGCTCAACGCCATGTGCCGCACGATCGAGATCGACCTGCTCCAGGCGATCGGCGAGGAGGCGCCCGAGCCGCTCCAGCCCGACCGCCACGGCGTGCTCTGGTAGGCGGGAGCGCCCGGCGCGGCGCGGCGGTGGACGATACGCCCGTCGCGGCTGCAATGAGGTTTCAAATCGCGGCGATCCTGTTCTAGGAACGAGGGCATGAACCGATCCCGATTGCTGAGCGCCGGCCTGCTGGCGGCGCTGCCCGCCGCCTCCTTCCTCCCCGCCACCTGCCTTGCCGCCCGGGCCGCCCAGGCCGCACCGGCCGCCCACCGGAGCGCCGCCATGCCCCAGACCGCCGGTACCCTCACCTTCGACCGCGTGTTCGCCAGCCCCTCGCTCGACGGGCAGCAGCCGCGGGGCGCGAAGGTCTCTCCCGACGGCCGTTACCTCACGGTGCTGCGCAACCGCGCCGACGACCGCGAGCGCTACGACCTGTGGGCGTTCGACCGGCGCAGCGGCGAGTGGCGCATGCTCGTCGATTCGCTCCGTCTCGGCTCGGGCCGGGCTTTGAGCGAGGCGGAGAAGATGCAGCGCGAGCGCCAGCGCGTCGGCAGCCTCAAGGGCATCATCTCCTACGAATGGACCGAGGACGGCCGCGCCATCCTCGTGCCGCTCGACGGCGATCTCTACCTCGCCGGCCTCGACGGCACGGTGCGGCGCCTCACCGATTCGCCCCAGGACGAGCTGAACGCCGCGCTCAGCCCCAAGGGCGCCTTCGTCTCCTTCGTGCGCGAGGGGCGGCTCTTCGTCGGCCCGCTCACGGGAACCGAGCACCGGCCGATCACCCCGCAGGAAAGCGCGGACACCGTCCACTGGGGCGAGGCCGAGTTCGTCGCGCAGGAGGAAATGGCGCGGATGAAGGGCTACTGGTGGTCGCCCGACGACGCGCACATCGCCGTCGAGCGCTACGACGAGGCACCGGTCGGCGTGGTCACCCGGGCCGCGATCGGCGCGGACGGCACCCGCACCTACGAGCAGCGCTATCCCGCGGCGGGCACGCCCAACGTGCGCGTCTCTCTCCACGTGATGAAACCCGATGGCAGCGCCGCGGTCGCCGTGGACCTCGGCTCCGACCCCGACATCTACCTCGCGCGGGTGGACTGGTCGCGCGACGGGCGCACGCTCTACGTCCAGCGCCAGAACCGGGCCCAGACCCGGCTCGACATGTTGGCGGTGGACCCCGCGACCGGCAGGAGCCGGGTGCTGTTCACCGAGGAGGCCCGCGCCGGAAGCTGGGTCAACCTCACCGACAACTACCGCCTGCTCAAGGACGGCAGCCTCGTCTGGTGGTCCGAGCGGGACGGCTTCGGCCACCTCTACCACTTCCGCGACGGGCGCTGGCGGCAGCTCACCTCGGGTTCGTGGGTGGTCGACAAGCTCGTCGCGGTGGACGAGGCCAGGGGCCGCGTCCTCTTCACCGGCAACCGCGACGACGTGCTGGCGCCCCAGCTCTACGCCGTCGACCTCGCGCGGCCCGCCGCGCCTGAACAGCTGACCGAGGCCGGCTGGTCGAACGCGGCGGTCGCCAGCCGCGACGGCTCGACCGTGATCGTCACCCGCTCCTCCACCACCCAGCCCTCGCAGACCTACGTCGCCGACGGGAACGGCAAGCGGCTCGCCTGGGTGGAGGAGAACAAGCTGGACGCTACGCACCCCTACGCCCCCTACGTGGCCAGCCATCGTCCCACCCGCTTCGGCATGATTAAGGCGGCCGACGGGTCGGACCTGCACTGGATGATGATCACCCCGCCGCTGGAGCCGGGCAAGCGCTATCCGGTGTTCTTCGAGCACTATGGCGGCCCGCACGTGCAGACGGTCACGCGCGGCTGGAAGGGCGCTCTGGCGCAGGCCATCGTCGATAAGGGCTACATCTACTTCGCGATCGACAACCGCGGCAGCGCCAACCGCGGCGTGGCCTTCGAATCGCAGATCCGCCAGGCGATGGGTACGGTCGAAGTGGCCGACCAGCGTGCCGGGGCGCAGTACCTGAAGACGCTGGACTTCGTCGATCCCGCCAAGATCGCAACCTACGGCTGGTCCTATGGCGGCTACATGACGCTCAAGATGCTGGAGGCGGACCAGGGCCTCTACGCCGCGGGCGTTGCCGGCGCGCCGGTGACGCGCTGGGAGCTCTACGACACGCACTACACCGAACGCTACATGGGCGACCCGCGCCAGGTGGTGGAGGCCTACCGCAAGTCCGGCACGCTGGAGGACGCGGGCAAGATCGCCGACCCGCTGTTGCTGATCCACGGCATGGCGGACGACAACGTGGTGTTCGAGAACAGCAGTACCCTGGTGGCCCGCCTGCAGGCCGAGGCGGCGCCGTTCGAGATGATGCTCTACCCGGGCCAGACCCATGCGGTGCGCGGGCCGAAGATCAGCGTCCACGTGTGGAACACGATCTTCGGCTTCCTCGAACGCCGCGGCGTCACCCCGCCGAAGTAGCCTGCACGGCGCGCACGGTCAGCGGCCTTGTCCCAAGCCTCGCAGCGTGGCGGCTGCGAGGCGCCCCACCGCGGCGAGCACGCCGGTCGAGGCCGGATCCATCGGTTCGACCAGGCGCGCCGGCTCGAAATAGGCCGCGACGATGATCGGGGGCGTGCCCGGCGCACCGCCGAAGGCCAGGTCGACATAGGTGTGGCGGGTCTCGGTGATGCCGGTGCCGGTCTTGTCGCCCGAGATCCAGTCGGCCGGGAAGCCGGCGCGGATGCGGTCTCGCCCGGTCGCCACCGCGGTCATCCACTCGCGCAGGGTCGCGCGGCTGCCGGGTGCGAGGACGGGGCCCGTGACCAGGTTCGCCAGAGTCCGGGCCATCGCGGCCGGTGTGGTCGTGTCCAGCTGCGTGCCGGGCGGAGTGCTGTTGAGCTCGGGCTCGTAGCGGTCGAGACGGCTCACGGGGTCGCCGGTCTCCCGCCAGAACCGCGTCAGCGCCGCCGGACCGCCGAAGCGGCGCAGCAGGACATTGGCGGCGGTGTTGTCGCTGGTCACCAGCGTGCCCCGGGCAAGCGCGCGCACCGGCAGCCCGTCCGCGAGGTGCGGCGCGGTCACCGGGCTGACCGAGAGCACGTCCGCCTGCGACCATTGCAGCACTTCGTCGAGATCGACCTCGCCCCGATCCGCGCGGGCGAGCAGCATGGCCGCCAGCGAGAGCTTGAACGAACTGCAGTGGGCGAAGCGCTCGTCCTCTCGCCAGCCGAAGCTGGCGCCGCTGGTCGGATCGAGGACGAAAGCGCCCAGCCGGCCGCCGGCAGCCCGCTCGATCCGCTCCAGTCCCCGTGCTCCCGCCGAGCCGTCTTCAGTTTTGCTCATGACGGGATGCACCTGCCCGCAGCCTGCCGCGAATGCGGCGATCGCCCCTGCCATGATGCTGCGCCTGTCGAACATGAAGTTTTCTCCCCTTGGTTGGACCTTTCAGGGGCAATCTCCACCAGCATTGCCAGCAGAGGCAAACGGTGGTTTCTACGCTCCGTCCCCAGGAAATCTAGGAACGGGCGTGGATATCAGGACCCTGTCGCTCAACACCTTGCGTGCCTTCGAGGCCTCGGCGCGGCATCTCAACTTCACCCGGGCGGCGGACGAGCTGTGCGTCACGCAGGCGGCGGTCAGCCAGCAGGTGAAGATGTTGGAGAGCCATGTCGGCAAGGCCCTGTTCCGGCGCACGACCCGGGGGCTGGTGCTCAGCGACGAGGGCAACGTGCTGGCCCCCGTCGTGTCCGATGCCCTCGGCCGGGTTAACGCGGCGCTGTCCGTCGTGGCGGGCGAGGGGGTTCGCGAGGTCCTGACCGTCGGCGCGGTCGGCACGTTCGCGCTCGGCATCCTCATGGAACGGCTGCCCGAGTTCGAGGCGGCGCATCCCGGCGTGGCGGTGCGGCTGTTGACCAACAACAACGCGGTCGACCTGTGGACCGAGAGCCTCGACCTCGCGATCCGCTTCGGCGACGGGTCCTGGCACGGGGTTGCCGCCGAGCTGCTGATGCCCGCGCCTCTCGCCCCGATGTGCAGTGCTGGCGTCGCCGAGCAGATCGCGCGCCCCGGCGACCTGGCGCGCTTTTCGCTGTTGCGCTCGTACCGGCTGCACGACTGGACGGCCTGGCTGGGCGCCGCGCAGGTGCGCGGCGTCGTCGCCAGCGGGCCCGTCTTCGACGCATCGCACCTCATCGCCGCCGCCGCCGCGCGGGGGCTCGGCGTGGGATTGCTGCCGCTCCCCATGTTCAGGCGCGAGCGCGAGAGCGGATCGTTGGTCGCGCCCTTCGACCTGGCGGTCGATCGCGGCAGCTACTGGCTCACGCGCCTGTCCTCGCGGCCGGTGACCGGCGCGATGCGGACGTTCTCGGAATGGCTGATGGGTGTCACGCAGGACGCAAGCCGATAGGGCACGAGTGCATCCGGCCGGTGATATCTGCCCGAACCCGCCACGAAACATTCACATGGCCGATATAGTCGCAGCGCTGGCAACAGACTCCAGGGGATTGTCCATGAAATTCGGCGTTTACGCTTCTTCGCTGCTGGCGTGCACGGCGCTGGCCGGTAGCCCCGCCGTGGCCGACGAGGGCGACGAGGCGGGTGCCAACGGCGATGCCAACCAGATCGTCGTCACCACGCAGAAGGTGGAGCAGCGCGCCGTCGACGTGCCGATCACCCTCTCGGTGCAGAGCGGCGAGCGCATGCGCAAACTCGGCGTCACCGACATCGGCGAGCTGTCCAACTATGTTCCCGGGCTCAATGTCCAGGTCCAGAGCGCCAACAACCCGGGCTTCGTCATTCGCGGCATCACCTCGGACAGCGGCTCGGCCCAGCAGGGCCCGCGTGTCACGCTCTACTACAACGGGGTCGATATCTCGCGCTCGCGCGGCGCCTATCAGGGTGTCTACGATCTCGACCGCGTCGAAGTGGCCAAGGGGCCGCAGGCGACGCTGTTCGGCACCGCCGCCACCATCGGCGCGATCAGCTTCGTCTCGGCCAAGCCCGAGGCCGGCACTTCGGCCGCGCTGACGGGCGCCTACGGCAACCTCGACGCGACCCGCGTCGAGGGCTTCGTCAACATGGGCAACGAGGTCTTTGCCGCGCGCATTGCCGGCCAGTGGAAGAAGCGCGACGGCTACATCGAGAACCTCGCGCCGGGCCAGGACGACCTCTACGCTCAGGACCAGCTCGGCCTGCGCGGCTCGCTGCGCTTCGCGCCCACCACCGATTTCACCGCCGACTTCGTGTTCACCTATGACCGGCAGCGCAATTCGGGCACGCCGTTCCTCTCGCGCAACCTGGGCTCGACCGCGGTCGAGGGGCTCTACGATGCGGCCTACCTCGGCGGATCGCCTGTGTCGGCGCAAGTGCTGGGCGCCGAGAAGCTGGGCCTCGACCGCGACGTCTACGATGCCAACCTGACGCTGAGCTGGGACTTCGCGGAGGGCTGGAACTTCACGACCGTCAACGGCTACCGCGACTTCGACGCGCTCGAGGTGTTCGACGCCGACGGCTCGGCCGCATGGTACCTGGAGTTCGCCGAACGCGCGAAGGGATGGCAGGCCAGCCACGAAGGCCGCTTCACCTACAGCGACGACCAGTGGCGCGCCTCGTTCGGGTGGAACTACTTCATCGAGGACTCCTCGCAGTACGTGCCGCTGTCCTCCGAGCTCGGCACATACCTGCAGTGCAGCGCCAACCTGATCCCGGGGCTGGGCTGCGTCGCGGCCGACAACACGGTCCCGGCCTCCCGCGCCACGGCGCTGCTGACCGGCGGCGCGTTCACCGCGGTGCCTTACACCAGCTGGTATCGCAACGAGGGTCGCAACCAGACCTGGTCGATGTTCGGCGACGTCACCTGGAAGCCCGTTCCCGAGCTGGAGGTAACCGGCGGCGCCCGCGTGCTGATCGAGACGCGCCGTTCGGGCTATGCCGCCTTCCAGCCCAACGCCCCGGTCTACGGCCGCCCGCTGCTGCCGCTCTTCGACACCGGCGGCGAGACCTTCCGCGCGCGCAAGTCCTACGCCGCGGTGCTGCCGCGCGTGAACCTGCTCTATCACCTCAACCCTTCGCTCAACCTCTACGCCACGATCTCGGAAGGCCGTCGCTCGCCGGTGGTCCAGCTGTCGGCGGCGGCGGGAGGCGTGCCCGACCTCGACCTGATCCGATCCGAGACGGTGTGGAACTACGAGGTCGGCATCAAGGGCTCGGCCGGCATGGTCTCGGGCTCGCTGGGCGTCTACTACAACAAGTATGACGACTTCCAGGTCTCGGTGGTCGAGAACGGCCAGTCGGTCACGCGCAGCGCCGGCTCGGCATCCAACCTCGGCGTCGAGGCCGAGCTGGAAGCGCGCTTCACCTCCTGGCTGAGCGCCTTCGGCAACGTCGGCTTCATCAGCGGCGGGATCGACGACAAGGCGGAGAACGGGGCCTACGCCGGCGACCAGTTCCGGCTCCAGCCCAAGTGGCAGTGGGCGGCGGGCTTCAACCTGAACGCCCCGCTGTCCGAGACCGCCAGCCTGTTCCTGTCCCCCAGCGTCACCTACCGCAGCAAGATCTACTTCGAGATCCCGAACTCGCAGAACATCAGCCAGGACGCGGTCACGCTCGTCAACCTGCGCGGCGGCGTGGCGCTGATGGATGGCCGGCTCGAGGTCGCCGGCTATGCCCGCAACCTGACCGACCGGCACTACCTGCTCGACGCCGGCAACACCGGCGGCTCCTTCGGCTACCCCACCTTCATCCCCGCCGAACCGCGCACCTACGGTATCGAGCTGACCGCACGGTACTGACGGCCCCGATCTCCGGCGCCCGCCGCGAGCGACTCTCCCGGCGGGCGGCACACCAGGACAGGACAGACCCATGACGCTCGTTCTCGACCGCCGCCTGCTGCTCAAGGCCGGAACTTTCGGCCTGGCCGCGCTCTCCACCCCGGGCGTCGCGCAGATCCTCACCGCGCGCGGCTTCACCCATGGCGTGGCTAGCGGCGAGCCGGCCGCCCGCTCGGTCCTGCTATGGACCCGCTACGTCGGCAGCGGCGAGACGAAGCTGCGCTGCGAGGTCGCCGAAGACGAGGCCTTTCGCAAGGTCGCGGGCGGCGGCGAGGTGACCGCCTCTCCCGCGCACGACTGCTGCGCCAAGCTGACCGTCACCGGCCTCGTACCGGGCACGTGGTACTTCTACCGCTTCGTCGCGCCCGATGGCTCGATGAGCGAGGTCGGCCGCACGCGAACCCTGCCGGTGGGCGAGGTCGGTCGCTTCGGCATCGCCCTGTTCTCCTGCGCCAACCTGCCGTTCGGCTGGTTCAACGCCTATGCCCACGCCGCCCGGCGCGACGACCTCGACCTCGTGGTCCATGTCGGCGACTACTTCTACGAATACGAGTACGGGCACTATCCGGAGCACCCGATGCCGGGCCGCAGGATCGAGCCTCTGAACGAGACGCTGACGCTGGCCGACTATCGCCTGCGCCTCGCCAGCTACCGGCTCGACCCGGACCTGCGCGCGCTGCACCGCGCGTTCCCGATGGTGGCGCAGTGGGACGACCACGAGAGCGCCAACGATGCATACCGGGACGGCGCCGAGAACCACACGCCCGGCCAGGAAGGCCCCTGGTCGGTGCGAAAGGCCGCCGCGCAGAAAGCCTACCGCGAGTGGATGCCCGTCTCCGAAAAGAGCTACGAAAGCTACCAGATCGGCGCGCTCGCGACGATCTTCCGCCCCGAGACCCGGCTGACCGGCCGCACCGAGCAGCTCGACATCGGCGTGGCGCTCAAGGGCGCCGGGAACCAGGGGGGCGACCTCATGAAGGCCCTCGCCGCCTTCCGCGATGGCCCGTGGATGGCGGCCGACCGCACGCTGATGGGCGCGGCGCAGGAGAGCCGGCTCTACAAGGACATGGCGGCCTCGGCCAAGGCCGGCACGCGGTGGCAGGTGCTGGCGCAGCAGGTGGTCATGGGCTCGCTCAAGGCGCCGCCGCAGATCGCCGAGCTCGCCACCAGCGGGGGCGACCCCAAGGTCGCCGCCGCGCTCATGGCGATCGGCGCCGCGTCGAGGGCCGGGTTGCCGTTCAACATGGACTCGTGGGACGGCTATCCCGCCGCGCGCGAGCGCCTGCTGCGCGCCGCGGCCGAGGCGGACTGCAACCTCGTGGTCCTGTCCGGCGACAGCCACAATGCCTGGGGCAACGACCTCGCGCTCGAAGGGCGCCCGGTGGGTGTCGAATATGCAGGCCAATCGGTGACCTCGCCCGGCTACGAGGACTACCTGCCCGCGGTGGCGCCGGCCGATCTCGGCAAGGCGATGCAGGCGGCCAACCCCGGCCTGTCCTTTGTCGATACCAGCCGCCGCGGCTACGTGTCGATGCAGGTCACGCCCGAGGCGGTGAGGGGCGAATGGCATTTCGTGCCGACGATCGCTAGCCAGGGCATCTCCGGCGTGACGAGCGAGGCCCGCGCCGTCCGCTGGGGCGAGCGCCGCTTCACCGCCTGACCCGCCCGGGGCGGTTGTGCTCTTCGCCAGCGAGGCAGGCCCTCCCGGCGAAGACGCAGCTATGCAGGGCCCCACTCTCGACGATCGAACGCCGGCACTCCAACGCACGGCGCGACGTCGTGCGGGCGTCACTCGGGAGGGCGAACGGCCCGCGCCGGTGTCGAGAGCAATGCTGTGAGGGGAAGTGTTGGATGCCCCGCGAGGATTCGAACCTCGATAGACGGAATCAGAATCCGTAGTCTTACCATTAGACGACGGGGCACCGGAGGGCGCCCCTCTAGAGGGGCTCGCGATTCGCGTCAAGCGCCTGATCGCGGGTTCATGCAGGGGCACTTGCCGCAGGCCTTGCAGGGCGTTAGCATTGGCGCCAGGTGCCCGCCGCAAGGGCGGGAAGACATTGGAACGAGTACGATACATGGCGGAGCAAGATCCGCCGGCAGCGAAAGTCGATGTGTCGGGCCGCCCGGGACGGCGGCGCAAGGGTCGCAGGGCGAAGGCGGGCTCGCCGACCGGCCCTCAGACTGCCGGCACAGCCAAGGCGAAGGTGAATCCCGGCGCAGCGGCGCGGGGAAAGGCGAGCGGCAGCGCGGGGAAGGCCCGGCGGGCCGAGACGCCGATGGCCGCGTCGGCCCAGGAGGGCCGCTCGGCGGGCGGTGCGCGCGCGGAGGCGTCTTCGCAGCCGGCCCGGCAGACCGTGGAGCAGCTTGCCCCGCCGCCGGCCCGCGCCGCGGTGCTGGCGCAGCCGCTCGGCCGCCAATCCTACGCCGCAATCGACCTCGGCACGAACAACTGCCGGCTCCTCATCGCGCGACCCTCTGGCGAGAACTTTACCGTGATCGACGCCTTCAGCCGCGTGGTGCGGCTGGGGGAGGGGATCGCGCAGTCGGGCCGGCTTTCCGACGCGGCGATGGAGCGCACGCTGGCCGCGCTGCGGGTCTGCGCGGACAAGCTGATGCGCCGCAACGTCTTCCTCGCCCGCTCGGTGGCGACCGAAGCCTGCCGCCGCGCCGTCAACGGACCGGAGTTCATCGAGCGCGTGCGGCGCGAGACCGGCATCGCGCTCGACATCATCAGCGCGCGCGAGGAAGCGCGCCTGGCGGTGCTGGGCTGCCACGTGCTGCTGGAGCACGGCTTCGGCCCGGCGATGATCTTCGACATCGGCGGCGGCTCGACCGAACTGGTGCTGATCGAGAGCACCGGCACCGTGCCGCGCATCCTCGACTGGCAGAGCGTGCCCTGGGGCGTCGTCTCGCTGACCGAGAGCTGCGGGCCCGAAGGGACCACGCAGGAGGAGCGGCTCGCTCGCTACCGCCACATGCACAGCCTGGTGGCGGAAAGCTTTGCCGCCTTTTCCAAGCGCGTCGCACCCGCACGCGCCAGCGCCGGCCAGGACGGGCCGCTGCGCCTGCTGGGGACCAGCGGCACCGTGACCACGCTCGCCAGCCTGCACCTGGAGCTGCCGCAGTACGACCGCCGCATGGTCGACGGCCTGATCGTGCCGGCCGAATCGATGCGCGAAATCTCCGCGCGGCTGTCGTCGATGGCGATCGAGGACCGCCGTGAGCTCGCCTGCATCGGGCGCGAGCGGGCGGACCTGGTGGTCGCCGGTTGCGCCATCCTGGAGGCGATCCTGGACCTCTGGCCGGCGGCCCGGCTCGGGGTGGCCGACCGGGGCATCCGCGAGGGCATCCTGCGCAGCCTGATCGCTTCGCACAGCCCGGGAAGCGGCCTCGCCCGCGGCGCCGAGCTCGGCCATGCGCCCGCCAGCCGCGCGGCGCAGGACGCGGTGCGCAACGCGGTGAACGCGCGATGAGCCGCTCCGGTCGCGATCCCGGCGAGCGGCTGCGCACCGCCAAGAAGCGCTCGACCAGCTCGGCGCGCTGGCTGACGCGCCAGCTCAACGATCCCTACGTCAAGAAGGCCAAGGCCGACGGCTATCGCAGCCGCGCCGCCTACAAGCTGATCGAACTGGACGAGAAGTTCGGCCTGCTCAAGGGCATCGAGCGGGCGGTCGACCTCGGCATCGCACCCGGCGGGTGGAGCCAGGTGCTGCGGCTCAGGTCCCCCAAGGCGCGCGTGGTGGGCATCGATCTGTTGCCCACCGACCCGATCGAAGGGGTGACCATCTTCCAGATGGACTTCATGGCCGACGAGGCCCCCGCCGCGCTGGAAGGCGCGCTGGACGGCGCGCCCGACCTCGTGCTGTCGGACATGGCGGCCAACACGGTGGGCCACAAGCAGACCGACCACTTGCGCACGATGGGACTGGTGGAGACGGCGGCCGACTTCGCGATCGCGACGCTGGCGCCCGGCGGGACCTTCGTCGCCAAGGTGCTGGCGGGCGGGACCGACACCGCGCTGCTGGCACTGCTCAAGCGGCATTTCGCCAGCGTCAAGCACGCCAAGCCGCCGGCGAGCCGCAAGGATTCCTCGGAGTGGTACGTCATCGCCAAGGGGTTCAAGGGCCGCTGATCCGGACCGCAGAGCGAAAATGCTTGACGCTTTGAACCTTATAGGTTATAAGTCCCGCCATCCGAAGCGGGCGTGGCCACGTCCGTCGCGGTGTATCGGGCCGGTGTCGTCGGGCAGGGGTGCGGTGGAAAGCCGAGGTCCTCGCCTCAGCGCCTGACCCGGACCGGTCACGACCCCGCCGAGGCGCGGGTGCTCACCGGGACGCGCGCAGACTGCGAGCCCGCTCCGCCGTCCCGACCGAGTCCGATCCCAGGGCCGAGCCGGGCTGTTCCTGCTGCTACCCGGCCATTCGCACGCGCAGCACCCCTCCCGCGCCCCCACGTTTCGGGCGCCCCGACGCCGGTCCGATGTTCGCTTCGCTCCGCGTGTTTCCCTTGGCGTTATCCCGCGCTCGCCGGCGGGCGTCTCGCTGTGCCCGGGCTAGCTCCCCTTGTGGAGCGGCGTGGCACCGCCGTTTGCCCGTCTTGCGACGAAAACGGCCCGCAAGCGACTCGGCGACGCTGGCGGACCGTTTTCAACCGACCCGGGCGGATGCACCGGGCAGGATTCGCGCAGGATCAGGGCTCGCTGGAGCCGACCTTGGCCTGCGTCTCCGACACCGCGCCGACGGCGCGGTCGGCGACGCCCGCCGGCCCTGCGGGCACGCCGGTCGGCTCGCCTTCGGGCGCGGCGACGGCGTCGGCCTCAGCGCCTTCGGCCGGGGCGGCGCCGGGTGCCGGGGCCGCGGGCAGCGGCAGGTTGGAGCCCTGCGAGTTCAGGTAGGCGATGACGTTGGCGCGGTCTTCCGGCTTGGAGAGGCCGGCGAAGGTCATCTTGGTGCCCGGCGCGAAGGCCTTGGGGCTCTTGAGCCATTCGTTCAGCGCGTCGAAGGTCCAGGTGCCGCCCTTGCTCTTGAGCGCATCCGAGAAGGCGAAGCCGCCCGCGCCGGTGCCGATCCCTTCGCCCACGACGCCGTGGAGGTTGGGGCCGATGCCGTTGGCGCCGCCGGCGTTGATCGTGTGGCACGAGGTGCACTTGGCGAAAGTGGCCTCGCCCTTGGCGACATCGGCTGCGGCCAGCAGCGTGGCGATTGGCACGTCGCCGCCGCCTTCGCCTTCCTCGGCCACGCCTTCGACGGCATAGCCCGCGGTCTCGGGCGCGTGGTGCTTGTCAGCCTGGAAGTACATCGAGCTGGCGATGCTCAGTCCCAGGCCGACGATGCCTGAGAACAGAGTCCAACCGGCGATTGTATTGAAACGATCGTCCATTCAGCATGCCCCGCGGGTGATTATTAGCTCATCCTGTTGGCTTGGGGCTCTAATCTCCGGCTGGAGCCAGCGCAAGAGCCATTGCGGATATCGCCGTGGCCGCCTAATCGCGCGTTCGTCATGCATGCCTATCCCGAACCCGCGCTGGCCCTTGTGGCCGAAATGGAAGCCGCCGCGGCGGCGCAGCCCGCCCGCGCGGTGGCCCTTCAGGGGGCGCCCGGCTGCAACGGCCACCGGGCCGCGAACGAGTACGACGCCGGCTGCCTGCCGCTGCCCTGCTTCTCGTTCGAGGACGCGCTCGACGCGGTGAAGGACGGCCGGGCCGAGCGGGCGATCATCCCGATCGAGAACTCCCAGCACGGCCGGGTGGCCGACATCCACTTCCTCCTGCCGGAGAGCGGCCTGTCGATCGTGGGCGAGCACTTCACGCCGATCCACCACGCGCTGATGGCGCTGCCCGGCGCGACCGGGCCGTTCTCGGCCGCCTACAGCCATCCGCAGGCGCTCGGCCAGTCGCGCCACTACCTGAGGGACCGCGGCATCGTGCCGATGGCCTATGCCGACACCGCCGGCGCCGCCGCGCTGGTGCGCGAGCAGGGCGATCCCGCGGCCTGCGCCATCGCCCCGCGGCTGGCAGCCGAGCTCTACGGCCTGGACGTCGTCGAGGACAACGTCGAGGACGCGGCCGACAACACCACCCGCTTCGTCGTGCTGGCGCGCGAGCCGCTCGACCCCTTCGAGCTGCAGGGCCGGCCGGCGATGACCACCTTCATCTTCGAGGTGAAGAACATCGCGGCGGCGCTCTACAAGGCGCTCGGCGGCTTCGCCACCAACGGCGTGAACATGACCAAGCTGGAAAGCTACCAGATCGGCGCCAGCTTCGCCGCGACGACCTTCTACGCCGACATCGAGGGCGCGCCGGGCGACCCCCGCGTGGATTCCGCGCTGCAGGAGCTGGCGTTCCACTGCAAGTACGTGCGTCCGCTGGGGACCTACCTCCAGGCCCGACCCCGCGGCTGATCCGGTGGGCGCGCCGGTCGCTCCCGGCTTGCCGCGCACGCCCCCTTGCACCGCCTGCCGGGGCGTGCAATCGTGGCCCATGTGACGATCGGCAGGGGCCAGGGCGCGGGACCGGCCGCGGAAGCGGCGGAAGACTGGCGCGCCGTGCGTGCCGCCGCCGACCTCCAGTATACACCGCTGCCCGAACCCAAGGCTCCGCCCACTCCGGATGTGCCCTGGTGGCTGAGGGCGCTGGGCCGGCTGCTGGAGGCGATCTTCGAGCCGATCGGGCGGCTGCTCGGATTGTCCTGGCCTGTGTTCCAGTACGTCCTGCTCGGCCTGGCCGTGCTGCTCGCGCTGTTCCTGCTGTGGCGCCTGGTGCTCGAGCCCCTGCTGGAAGCGCGCCGCAATCGCCGGCCGGCTCAGGAGGTCCATTGGGTCCCCAGCCGGGCGGAGGCGGAGGTGCTGCTGGAAGACGCGGACCGGCTGGCGGCGCAGGGCCGCTACGGCGAGGCGGCGCAGCTCCTGCTCCACCGCAGCGTGCGCCAGATCTCCGAGGCCCGGCCCGAGTGGCTGACCGCCGCGAGCACCGCGCGCGAGATCGCCGCGCTGCCGATGCTGCCCACGGCAGGGCGCCGCGCCTTCGGGGTAATCGCCGGCCGGGTGGAGCGCGCCATTTTCGCGCTGCGCCCGCTCGACGCGCAGGACTGGCAGGCGGCGCGCGGCGCCTATGCCGAGTTCGCGCAGATCGCGCTGCGGGCATGAGCGCTGCGCCCGGCGTCAGCCCCCCGGTGACGGTGGGCACCAACCCCTTCTCGCGCTGGGCGGTGCTCGCCATCGTGCTGCTCGGCACGCTGCTCTTCGTGGCGCTGCTGTGGATGATCGCCACCGGCACCGGCATGGGCTCTGCCAACGACGGGCAGGCGCATGGCGAGGGTCGGGGGCTCAACGGCTATGCGGCGATGGCCCGCTATCTCGAGCGTAGGGGCTATGCCGTGGGCATGGTGCGCAATCCCGGCGCGCTGGAGCGGCCCGGGCTGCTGGTGCTGACGCCGCCCGCCTTCGCCGACGGCGAGGAGATCCAGAAGATCGTCGCCCGCCGCCGGCGCATCGGGCCGACGCTGGTCGTCACGCCCAAGTGGCTGGCGGTTCGCCCTGGCCGGCAGCAGCAGGCGCAGGCGAAGCAGGGCTGGGTCCGGCTCGGCGGGCCGATGCCGCCCGAGTGGCGCGGGTTCCTCGACCAGCTTTCCGTCAGCATCGCGCCGCTACCCCCGCGCCGGGCGGCCTGGGCAGGGGCCGGGCTCAGCGGGAGGCTTCCCGATCACCGGCAGGTGCTCTCGGGCGGGGGGACCGGGCTGGTGCGGATCGTGGGGAGCCGCGACGGTCGGCTGACGCTCGCCGGCTACCTGGACGATGGCGGCGCCTATCCGGGCCTGGAGGCGATCGCGCAGGACCGCGTGCTCCATTCGGGCGAGACCGCGGGGCTCCATCCGCTGATCCTGGTGTTCGAGCCCGACCTTCTCGACAACTACGGCATGGCCCGCCTCGCGAACGCCCGCCTGGCCGAGGCGCTGGTCCGCGCGAGCGGGGTGGCACCCGGTGCGCCGGTGATGTTCGACATGACGCTCAACGGCTATGCCCGCGCGCAGAACCTGCTGACGCTGGCTTTCACGCCGCCGTTCCTGGCCGCGACGCTGTGCCTCCTGCTGGCGGCGCTGGCGGTGGGCTGGCGGGCCTTCCTGCGCTTCGGGCCGCCGCTGGTCCCGGGCCGGGCGATCGCCTTCGGCAAGCGCGCGCTCGTCGCCAACGCCGCCGGGCTGGTGCGCCGCTCCGGTCGGCTGCACCTGATCGCCGCGCCCTACGCCGAGCGGACCCGCGAGCGGCTGGTTCAGGCCCTGGCGCTGCCCCGCACGCTCGATGCCGCCGCTGCCGAGGCGGCGATCGATCGCGCCCTGGCTGCACGCGGGCACGCGGCGCAGCCCTTCTCTGTCGTCGCCGCCCGCCTGCGCGCGGCGCGCCGTCCCCATGACCTGATCGAGGCAGCGCGCGACCTCCACGCGCTCGAAAGGATACTCATCCGATGACCGACCTTCCCGCGACCGAATCCCCAGTCGAGGACGCTCCCGAGATGGCTCCCGAAATCACGCCCGACATCGGCGCGGTGGGCGCTCTGGCGGATGCGATCCGGGCGGAAGTGGCCAAGGGCGTGGTCGGCCAGGCCGAGACCATCGACCACTTGCTGATCGCCCTCATGGCGCGGGGCCACGTCCTGCTTGAAGGTCCCCCGGGCACGGCCAAGACCTTCCTG
Source organism: Novosphingobium soli (assembly GCF_042432915.1). Lineage (NCBI taxonomy): Bacteria > Pseudomonadati > Pseudomonadota > Alphaproteobacteria > Sphingomonadales > Sphingomonadaceae > Novosphingobium > Novosphingobium soli. The sequence goes on along the minus strand of NZ_JBHLWK010000008.1, from coordinate 7,165 downwards.
GCGCAGTGCTTCGCGGCCAGCCTGGGGCTGGACTTCGGGCGCATCCAGTTCACGCCGGACCTGATGCCGGGCGACATCCTCGGCTCCAACCTCTTCAACTTCCAGACCAGCCAGTTCACGCTGACCCACGGCCCGATCTTCTGCGACCTGCTGCTCGCGGACGAGATCAACCGCACCCCGCCCAAGACGCAGGCGGCGCTGCTGGAGGCGATGCAGGAGCGCCGGGTGACGCTGGACGGGACCGCCCACCCGCTGCCTGCGCACTTCACCGTTGTCGCGACGCAGAACCCGATCGAGAGCCAGGGCGTCTACCCGCTGCCCGAGGCGCAGCTCGACCGCTTCCTCTTCAAGCTGCTGGTCGATTATCCCAGCGTCGAGGAGGAGCGGCGCATCGTTGCCCGCTACGGCGAGAACCGAGGGGCTCCGACCCCCGCGGAAGTCGGCATCGTCTCCGTCGCCAGCCCGGCCCAGCTGGAAGCGGCGAGCCGGGCGGTCGCCTCGGTAAAGCTGGCCGACAGCGTCGTCGACTACGTGGTGCGCCTCGTGCGCGCCACCCGCGAAAGCGCGGATCTCGCCTCCGGAGCCTCGCCCCGCTCGGCGGTGCTGCTGGCGGGCGCCGCGCGCGCCCGCGCCGCGCTGGACGGGCGCGACTACGTGGTGCCCGACGATGTCAAGGCGCTGGCCGGCGCGGTGCTGCGCCACCGCCTCCTGCTTAGCCCCGCGGCCGAGATCGAAGGCAAGCAAGTGGAGGAGCTCGTCCACCAGCTCGTCGAGCAGACCGAAGCGCCGCGCTGATCCCGGTGCCGGCAGCCCCCTCTTCCCCCGGCCGGCCTGGCGCGGGCCAAGCGCCGATCGTCCCCACCGCCCGGGCCGCGATCGTGCTGGCGGCCTGCGCGCCGGTGGCGCTGGTGATCGCCGCGGCCAGCCCGGCCTTGTGGATCGTCGCGCCCGTGCTCGGGCTGGTGGTGCTGGGGCTGGTCTTCGTCGATGCGCTGCTGGCGGGCGGGACGCGCGACCTGCGCGTGGTGGTGCCGGCCGACGTAGAGGTCGGCGCCCCCGCCGCGATGACGGCGCGGGTCGCGTTCCGCGGCCGCCCCTCGCGCGTGGAGATGGCGCTCGAATGCGATCCCCGGCTCGCCGCCGGCGGGCGACTGGTGTTTCCCCTGGCACCGGGCGAGGAGGGCTGGAGCGGCAGCGGCGGCTTCACCCCGGCCCGTCGCGGGACCGGCGCGGTCGCCCGCGCCTGGCTGCGCTGGACCGGCCCGCTCGGCCTCGGCGCGCGGCAGCTCTCGGGTCCGCTGGACGAGGGTGTGCGCGTCTGGCCCAACATCGCCGCGGTCCGCTCGCCGGCGCTGCAGACCTTCCTCAAGGATGCGCAGTACGGCCTGCTTGCCCGGCGCATCCGCGGCGAGGGGAGCCAGTTCGAATCGCTGGCGGAGTACCAGCCCGGCATGGACCGGCGCCGCATCGACTGGAAGAGCTCGGCCCGCCACGTCCATCTCTACGCCAAGGAATACGAGACCGAGCGCAACAACCAGATCGTCTTCGCCTTCGACTGCGGGCAGGCGATGTGCGAGCCGATCGCCGGCATGCCGCGGCTGGACCGCGCAGTGTCGGCAGCGCTGGCGACGGCCTACGTCGGGCTCAAGGGCGGGGATCGCGTGGCGCTGTTCGGCTTCGCCGCCCGGCCCGAGGTCTCCACTCCCTTCATTGCCGCGAGCGCCGAGTTCCACCGGCTGCAGCGCGCCGCCGCCGGGCTGGAGTACCGCTCCGAGGGGCCGAACTTCACGCTCGCGCTGGCGACGCTGGCCTCGCGCCTGCAGCGCCGCTCCTTGATCGTGGTGTTTTCCGACTTCACCGACCCGACCAGCGCCGAGCTGATGATCGAGAGCATCGGCCGGCTCATCTCGCGCCATGTCGTGCTCTTCGTCACCCTGGCCGACGACGAACTGGAGGATCTGTCCGGAGCGGCCCCGGACGACCTCGAGGCGCTGTCGATGGCGGTCTCGGCCGACGGGCTGCTGCGCCAGCGCGCGCTGGTGGTGCGGCGGCTGCGCCAGATCGGCGTGGACGTGATCGAGGCACCCTGGCACCAGATGGGTACGCGCCTGCTGGACGCCTATCTCGCCATCAAGCGATCAGGAGCGATCGGATGACAGCCATTGCCGCGACCAGCGCCATCGAGACCGCCGCGCTGCGCTCCGACCGCTTCCGCCTGGAGCGGGAGGGCGACTGGCAGCGCCTGGAGGCCATCGTCGCGCGCATGGAGAAGGGGCGCCTGCGCGGCATCGCGGACGAGGACCTGCTCGACCTGCCCCAGCTCTACCGCACGGTCGCCTCCAGCTTGTCGATCGCGCGGGAGACCTCGCTCGACGGCGCCACGCTCGCCTACCTGGAAGCGCTGGTGCAGCGTGCCTGGTTCGTCGTCTACGGGCCCCGCTCCTCGCTGTGGGAATGGCTGCGCGCGTTCCTCGGCGGCGGCTGGAGCGCGGCCGTGCGCGCGATCTGGCTCGACGTGCTGGTGGCGCTGGCCGTCATGGTGGCGGGAGTGGTCGTGGGCTGGCTGCTCGTGGCGCACGATCCCGAATGGTACTTCGCGCTGATCTCCCGGCCGATGGCGGGCGAGCGCGTGCCCGGGGCGAGCGCCGAAGTGCTGCGCGCGACGCTGTTCGGTCATGCCGAGCGCGACGGCATGAGCCGCTTCGCGGCGCAGCTGTTCAGCAACAACGCGCAGGTCTCGATCCTCGCCTTCGCGCTCGGCTTCGCGCTCGGCATCCCCTCGCTGCTGCTGCTGGTCCACAACCTGGCGCTGCTGGGGGCGATGGGCTGGCTCTATCATGGCAAGGGCCTGCTGCTCGACTTCGCCGGATGGATCTGCGTCCATGGCACGACCGAGCTCTTCGCGATCCTGCTCTCGGGCGCCGCGGGCCTGCACATCGGCCGCGCCGTCGCCTTCCCCGGCGAACGCCCGGTGCTGGAGGCGACCGCGGCGGCGGGCCGACGGGCGGCGCTGGTGATGACCGGCGTCGTGCTCATGCTGGTGGTCGCGGCGCTGCTGGAAGGCTTCGCGCGCCAGCTGGTGGACCAGACCGCAGGCCGCTTCCTCGTCGGTGGCTTCATGCTGCTGCTGTGGTGCGCCTACTTCTTCGCCTTCCGCGGCAACGCCGGGCCGCGCTCGCGCCGGAGCGCCCGGTGAGCGCCGCCTCCCGCCGCAGGCCCCGTGCCGCCGCTGCCGACCGGCGGCGCGTGCTGGTCACGCCTGAGGGCATCGCACTGCCGGTCACGGTCGCCGGGCGCAGCGCAAGGGCCGGTGCGCTGATCCTCGACCTCCTCTTCATCCTGGTGCTGATGATCGGCTCTACCCTTGCGCTGACGCGGATCGCGGGAGGGCTGGGCACGCTCGATCAGGCCGCTCGCGCGGAGGGAGCGGCAGGGCAGGCGCGGCAGTTCCTGGTGATCGTGTGGATCATCGTGATGTTCCTGTTCCGCAACGCCTATTTCCTGTTCTTCGAGCTGGGCCCGCGCGGCGCCACGCCGGGCAAGCGGCTCACCGGCATCCGCATCGCCGCGCGCGACGGCGGACGGCTGACCGCGGAGATGGTGATCGCCCGCAACCTGCTGCGCGACATCGAGCTGTTCCTGCCGATCCCTTTGGTCATGATGGCAGGGGCGCAGAACGGCATCGCCTGGCTGGCGGCCACTGCCTGGTTCCTGATCTTCATGCTCTTTCCCCTGTTCAACCGCGATCACCTGCGCGCCGGGGACGTGATCGCGGGAAGCTGGGTGCTCGAGCGGCCGCGCCAGAAGCTGGAGGCGGCGATGACCGCCGGCGGCCCTGCAGCGCCGGAGGCGAGCGCCTACCGCTTCGGCGACGACGACCTCGCGCTCTACGGCGAGTTCGAGCTGAAGGCGCTGGAGCGCGTCCTGCGCGAAGACCGGCAGGATTCGATCGAGGCGGTCTACGCGACGATCTCGGGCAAGATGGGGCGCAACGACGGCTGGGGCGATGAGCGGCGCTTCCTCGCCGACTACTACGCGCAGTTGCGGGCACGGCTGGAAGCGGGCATGCGCATGGGGCGGCGCAAGGCCGACAAGCACGCGGATTCCTGAGCTCATGCCCCACACCCCGATCGAGACACTGCGCATCGTCCCCGACGACCTCACCGGCGAAGCGGTGCTGGGGCTGCTCCAGTTCCATCTCGACGAGATGCACCGCTGGTCCCCGCCCGAGAGCGTCCATGCCATGCCGGCCGAGCGCCTGCGCCAGCCCGATGTCGCCTTCTTCTCGGCCTGGGACGGGGGGACGGTCGCCGGCTGCGGCGCCATCAAGCATCTCGATGACGGGCACGGCGAACTCAAGTCCATGCGCGCCGCGCCCGCCTATCGCAACCGCGGCGTCGGCAAGGCGATCCTGCTGCGGCTGATCGAGGAAGCGCGCGCGCGGGGCTATGCGCGCGTGAGCCTCGAGACCGGCCGGCCCGAGCCGTTCGCACCGGCGCAGCGGCTCTACCGCGCGCATGGCTTCGCCGAGTGCGCGCCGTTCGGCGACTACGTGTCGGACGACTTCTCGATGTGCATGACGCGGGCGCTGTGATGGATTTGCGCCAGGCCGCTGCTGCCGATGCCGCCACGCTTGCGGCGCTGGGAGCCACCAGTTTCGTGGCCAAGTTCGGCCATCTCTATCGCCCGGCCGACCTGCAGACCTTCCTGGCCGGGGCGCACACGGAGGAGAAGGTCGCGCGCGAGATCGCCGATCCGACGATGCGCGTCATGCTCGCGGAGGAGGACGGGCAACTGCTCGGCTTCTGCAAGCTGGTCATGGCCTGCGGCTGGCCCGAGCACGCTCGCGGCGGCAACACGATCGAGCTCAAGCAGCTCTACACCGACCCATCCGCGACCGGCCGCGGCATCGGTGCGCAGCTGATGGACTGGGCCATGGCCGAGGCCGTCCGCTTCGGCGCGGACGAGATCCAGCTCTCGGTCTATGCCGACAACCCCGGCGCGCAGAAGTTCTATGCCCGCTACGGCTTCGCCAAAGCGGCGGACATCCACTTCATGGTCGGCGAGCAGCGCGACGCCGAATTCCTGTTCGCCCGCATGCTGGCGGGCTGAGGGCGCAGCCCGGCCCGGGGCTGGGGCGGGAACACGCCCTGGAGCGGGCGCTACGTTCAGGCCGGCACCGCGTCCGCGTCCTTCGTCTTCTTTCCGCCCGCCTTCCTCGCGCCCTCCGGCTCCTCGACCAGCGCCTGCACCGCCTTGGAGGTGGCGACCGTGCCCAGCTCGGTTAGCGCGAAGAAGTTCGCCTCGATATCGGCAAGTTCGTAGAGGTAGTTCACCATGACGCCGTGCGACTGCTTCTGCCCGTTTGCGGAGAGGTCGGCATTGGCGTGCACCGCCTCGAGCCTCGCGCCGTTGCCGAGGTGGAAGCGCGCCACCGGGTCGAGCGGCTGGTTGCCCTTGCCCTTCGCCTCGCACAGATAGCGGGCGGCCAGGTGGCGCAGTTCCCTGGCGCCCGGGACGGCCGCCTCTGCGCCCTGTTCCTTGGCGAGCCACTTGGCGAAGCCCGGCACCGGCGAGAGCGTGGCGAAGGTGGTCAGGTGGGGCAGTTCCTCCTTGAGCAGCCCGACCACGCGCTTGATCAGGTGGTTGCCGAAGGGGATGCCCTTGAGGCCGACCTGGCAGTTGCTGATCGAGTAGAAGATCGCGCAGTTCGCCTCGCTCGGCGGCGTCACCGCGCGCTCCTCGGCGATGACCTGGTGGATCGCGCCGGGAATCTGCGGCGTCAGCGCCACTTCGACGAAGATCAGCGGATCGTCACGCATCTGCGGGTGGAAGAAGCCGTAGCAGCGCCGGTCGAGCGGCTCGACGCGGCGGCGCAGGTCGTCCCACCCCTGGATCTGGTGGACCGCCTCGTAGCGGATGATCCGTTCGAGCAGCTGGGCCGAGCTGTCCCACCCGATCCGCCGCAGTTCCAGGAACCCGGCGTTGAACCAGGCGGTGAACGCGCTCTCCAGCTCGCGGTCGAGCGCGGCCAGCCCCGGCGTGGAGGCGGCCTTCGGCACCGCCAGCAGATCCTCGCGCAAGTCGATCAGCCGCGGCGTGCCCTGCGGCGCCAGGTTGAGCTGCGTAATGAGGCGCCGCATCGGCGATTCGCTGGCGGCGTTCAGCGCCAGGGCGGAGCCCTCGTCGCGCTTCTCGTTCCACCGGGCGATCGCCTTGTCGATCGCCTTGGCATCGGCCGGGTGCAGGTCGTGGACCTTGGCGAGGAATTCCTGCCGCGCTTCCGGGTCGCTCGCCTCGTAGAGGTCGAAGAAGGCGGAGGCCAGCGCCGGCCCGGACGCCCGCCCGCGCAGCGAGAGCAGCGCATCCGCGAGATCGAGCAGGCTTTCGCCGCTGTCCTGCCGGGGCGCGACGCCGATGCCGCGCAGCAGCTTGCCGAGACCCGAGTTCATCAGCAGGTCCAGCGGATTGCGCCGCCGTGCGGTGGCCGGAACCTCGGAAGCCGTGCGCGTCCGCGAAGTGTTCATGATGTCCTCGTCCTCAACTGGCATGGCGAGGCTACCATCGCTCGCACTCGCAGAGAATACGTGCGAGGCCCTCGCACGCCCCAGTGCGGCGCGAAAATGGCCTACAGCCGCCATTCTGCAGGTCCCGCCAGGCAGAAGCCGCCCCGGCGATCCGCCATCAAGGTCCCCCGAACGAGGCTTCGATACAGAGAGTCGTTGACGAAAGCGACCCGACCGTGGCAAGCGCCCCTGCACAACGCGGCCAGGCCGCGCGGCCTCGCGGCTGCACGAGCGGGTATAGCTTAGTGGTAAAGCTCCAGCCTTCCAAGCTGGCTATGCGGGTTCGATTCCCGCTACCCGCTCCAGCCGTCCTTCTAAAATTGCCCTGAAAATGGTGTAAAACCTCAGAAAACGGCGACTTTTCCGTCCCCGTTCGTCTGTCCCTGACCGCTCTTTCCACCCGCATCCAGACATTTCTGGGGGTACTTTGGGGTTTTGGCGTTTGGAAGGATGAGGGAGACCGCCGCGCTGGGGTCTCCGAGTGGAAAGGGCGCCGTCCTATGCCACTTACCGACATCGCAATCAGAAACGCAAAGCCTCGATCAACTGCCTATAAACTTGATGATTCATGTGTGGACGACCCCCGTTGGGCAAGATCG
>NZ_JBHLWK010000007.1:0-135151 GCF_042432915.1 Novosphingobium soli | reverse complement strand
GCGGCTATGCTTCAGCCTAAGATGATCACGCTCTAGCGCAGCGCCGCGAACTCCGCGTCGATCTGGGGACCCATCATGTCGTCGAGCAGGCCGCAGTTGCGGACCCGCTCGACCGCGCGCTCCAGCTCGAGCGCGCCCGGCGTTCCGGCAAACGCCCCGCGGAAGTCGTGCGCGATGCGGTTCGCCCAGGTGACCGAGCAGAACCGCCCGATGATCTGCGGCAGCCGGGTCGAGAACGCCTGCCCCTCCCCGCCCGCCAGCAGCGCGGCCACATGCGACAGAGCCCAGGCGTAGCCGTATTCCCGCGTCGCGCTGCGCGACATGATGCCGTCGAGCAGGTCGCGCCGCTCGCTCTCGCGCAGGCGCGGATCGGCGAGCGCCAGCAGCGAGGCCGCCATCTGCGGCTCGCCCGTACGCGCCAGCGCTCCCAGCGCCGCCGGGCGGAACACCGGGTCCTCGGACGAGAGCGCCCGCTCCAACAGCCCGGGAACCGCCTCGCTGCCGCCCTCGTAGAGGTGGATGTCGAAGGCATGGTCGAACCAGGCCGGATCGAGCGCGGCGCGGTCTCCGGCCAGGTAGGCCGCGGCTGCCGCGGCCAGCGCGCGCCGCACCTTGCGACCGCCGCCGGTGCCGACCACCGCGTTAACGACGTGGACCCGCCGCTGCGCGCGCGCGGCGGGCTCCTGCGCGTAGATCCCGGCGCGGGGATCGAAGCCATATTCGCGCAGCAGCGGCAGGTAGAGCTTCTCGCGCAGCAGGCGCTGCCCGCGCCGCCCCCGGGCCCCGACGATGTTCTCGCGCACGAAGCGTGCGAGCGCGCGGTCCGCCGCGTCGGCGGCGCGCGGGTCGGGATGGCGGATCAGCTTGTGGGCCAGGCGCGCCATTTCCCCGATCGTGCCGCGCCCCGCCCGGATCGAGCCCCAGAGCGAATCGACGAGCGCCAGCGCCTCCCCGGCCGGCAGGCGGTCGGCCGTTTCGATCAGGTCCCGCCAGTGGCCGGCGGTCAGTTCGAAGCGGTAGTAGCCGGTTCCCCCGGCGTTCGGGAACACCGGCCCCTCGCCAGGGATCGAGAAGCTCTGCGTGTGCTGGTCCATGATGAAGCACGCGCGCGTTCCGCCGCGCCGCAGGCACAAGGGTATGATCCAGCGCCCGGGCGGCGGGGCCACTCCGGCGGTGGTGTAGCGCAGCTGCGTCACGATCACGCGGTCGCCGTCGCGGCGCAGGGCGAGCAAAGGCACGCCCGGCTGCTCGACGAAGCTGCGCAGCGCGGGAACGAGCTTCGGGTTGTCGGCCACGCTCGCGATGGCGGCGAAGAACTCCTCGCTGTTCGCGGTGCCGAAGCGGTGCGCGGCGATGTGGCGGCGCACCGCCTCGCGGAAGGTCTCCTCCCCCAGCCACGCGGCCACCATGCCCACCACATGGCCGCCCTTGCCGTAGGTGATGACGTCGAAGGCGGAATCGATGTCGCTGCTGCGTGCGATCGGCTGGCGCACCGGCCGCCCGGCCAGCAGCGCGTCTGTCTCCATCGCCTCGTAGCCGGCGCCGAGCGCCTCCCCCTCGATGCCGAGGTCAGGGCGCCAGGCATGGCCGATGCGATAGCCGATCCAGTTGGCGAAGCTCTCGTTGAGCCACAGATCGTCCCACCAGCGCGGGGTGACGAGATCGCCGAACCACTGGTGCCCCAGCTCGTGCGCCACGACCGTGGCGAACATGCGCTGCTGCGCCACCGGTGAGGCAGGGTCGAGCACCAGGATGTCGTCCCGGTAGAGACTCGCCGCCGCGTTCTCCATCGCGCCCGGCAGTACCGGGGACGTCACCTGGTCCAGCTTCGGGAACGGGAAGGACTCGCCGAAGTAGTCCTCGAGCAGGCCCACGATCTGGCGCGAGCCGTCGAGCGCGTACTGCAGCCGGGCGGCGTTCTGGCGGGTGGAGACGAGGCGCACGGGCAGCACTGTCCGGCGCGCGCCCCGCGGCGGTGCATCGCCCTCGAGCGTGGCGAAGGGGCCGACCATCATCGCCACCAGGTAGGTCGGCAGAGGCGGCGTGGGCGCGAAGCGGTGGACGGCCATGCCCTGCTCCAGAGCCGCAAGCCCCACCTCGGGAGAATTGCCGATCGCGAGCAGTCCGGGCGGCGTGCGCAGGGTGAGCACGAAAGGCGTCTTGAAGCCCGGCTCGTCGAAGCAGGGGAAGGCGGCCCGCGCGTCGATCGGCTGGAAGTGCGTCCAGCTGTACCAGGCGCCCTCCACCGCGACCCTGAACATGCCCGAGGGCCCATCGGCGAAAGGCGCGTCGTAGTCGAACGCCAGCGTCACCGGTCCTGCGGGCAGCGCCTGCGCGAAGATCACCCGCGCCGCGCCCTCGGCGTCGAGCTGCTGCCACGACCCGGGCACGCGCAGGTTGCCCGAGACCGCCTCCACGCGCGCGACCGACAGGCTCCGGCCGTGGAGGTCGAGGGAGACCGCATCGCCGACCAGGAGCACGTCGATCTCGACATGCCCGCCGAACCGCGGCCGCGCCGGATCGACCGTCAGGTCGAGGCGGTAGGCCCGCGGGCGGACCGCGTCCCCGAGCTGGCCCGAGGCGGGCGCAGCGACGACGATGGGCTCCTGCCCGCGCGCGACGGTCGGCACCATCGCCCGCCAGGCCGCGACAAGGAGCAGGAGGAGAAGGACCGGGCGCAGCGCCATCCGTCTAGCGCATCGGCCTCCCGGCGGATTGTCACGCACCCTGGCCGCCGCATCCCGGGACACTCTCGCTCATCCGTCCTTCATGACCTCCGACTGGCGCGCAACTCCGGGTGTACGGCTCACCCCCTCGCGGTGCGAGAGGATTTTGCCAGCCGCGGCGGCGCCCGCTAAGGGGCCGGGCGGAAGCAGCGCCATGACAGAACCCTTCGTCCTCCTCGATGATGCCCGGACCATGGGCGCAGCCGATGCCCGGCTCTACCGTGCCCCGCGCGAGATCGTCTCGGCGATGCGGCTGGAGGAGGTGTCCGAGGCGCTGGCGCGGGTCGAGGCGCTGTCGCGCCAGGGGCTCCACCTGGCAGGATACCTGTCCTACGAGGCCGGGCTGGCGCTTGAGCCGCGGCTCGGTACGGTGCGCCAGGACGCGGCGGGCGCCGGTGGGCCGCTGGTCTGGTTCGGCGCCTTCGCGCAGTGCGAAGCGATTCCCGCCGCCGAGGTCCCGGATTGGCTCGCAGCCCATTGCGGTCCCGGCGTGCCCGCCATCGGCCCGTTGGAGCCGCAAGTGGACTTCGGCGAATACGCGCAGGCCTTCGCCCGGCTGCACGGCGCGATCGCGGCCGGAGACATCTACCAGGCCAACCTCACCATCCCGCTCGCCGGGCCATGGCGCGGCGACCCGCTGGCGCTCTACGCCGCGATCCGGCCCCGCGCCGCCGCGGGCTATGGCGCGGTGGTCCACGACGGCGCGCACTGGCACCTCAGCTTCTCGCCCGAGCTGTTCTTCGCGCTGGAGGGCGGGCGCGTCACGGCGCGGCCGATGAAGGGCACGCGCCCGCGCGGACGCAGCGCCAAGGAGGACGCGCAGCTGCGCGCCGACCTGGCGAGCGCGCCCAAGGATCGGGCCGAGAACCTGATGATCCTCGACCTGATGCGCAATGACATTTCCCGCGTCGCCCGGCCGGGCAGCGTGACGGTGGAAGCGCCGTTTCAGGTGGAGAGCTACCCCACCGTCCACCAGATGGTCTCGACGGTCCACGCCCGGGTGGCCGAGGACATCGGCGCGGTGGACCTGCTGCGGGCGCTGTTCCCCTGCGGTTCGATCACCGGCGCCCCGAAGATCCGCGCCATGGAGCTGATCGCCGAGGTCGAGCGCTGGCCGCGCGGCCCCTATTGCGGTGCGATCGGCTGCGTCGAACCCTCTGGCGATGCGACGTTCAATGTGGCAATCCGCACCCTGCGCCTCGTCAGCGGCAAGGCCGGCCCGGGCGCGGACGGCGGCGGGCAGGCGATCCTGGGGGTGGGATCGGCGATCGTCGCCGATTCTTCGGCTCTTCCCGAGTGGCGGGAGTGCCTGGTCAAAGGGGGTTTCGTGCGAGAGTCGGACGTTCGGGTCGCCGGTGGGGCAGCCTCGCCCGCGAGCTTCGATCTCATCGAGACGATGTGCTTCACCGCCGAGGAGGGGATCGCGCTCCTCGAACTCCATCTCGAACGGATCGGCACCAGCGCGGCGACGCTGGGCTTCGGGTTCGACCGGCACGCGGTGCGCAACGCCATCCAGGCGCTGTGCTTCGATTCGGACGGGGCGGCAAAGCTGCGCCTCGTGCTCGGCCGCAGCGGCGCCTTCTCGCTGGAGCTCGCGGCCATGCCCGCCGCCCTGCCCGATCCGGCGCGGGTCGCGGTGCTGCGCCTGCCGGTTGACAGCGGCGACTGGCGGCTCGCCCACAAGACCAGCGACCGCGGCTTCTACGACAAGGGCCTCGCGCTCGCACGGGCCAGCGGCGCCGACGAGGCGATCATGCTGCGCGACGACGGCCTCGTCACCGAAGGCTGCTTCACCAACGTCTTCGTCGAACGCGAGGGCGTGCTGCTGACGCCTGCGGCCCGCCTCGGCCTGCTGCCCGGAGTCCTGCGCCGCTCGCTGCTCGACAGCGGCCGCGCCGTGGAGGCGGAGCTGACGCTGGACGATCTGGCGGGCGGCTTCCTCATCGGCAACGCCCTGCGCGGCCTGATGCCCGCCCGGTTGCTCGCCTGATGCCGCTCTCCGCCGCGCTGGCCCGCATCGCCCCATCCCAGACGACCGCCATGACCGACCGCGCCACGCAGCTGCGCGAGGCAGGACGCGACATCATCTCGCTCTCGGTCGGCGAGCCGGATTTCGCCACCCCGGCGCATGTCGTCGAAGCCGCCAAGGCCGCGCTGGACCGCGGGGAGACCAAGTACACCCCGGTGGGGGGCACCTCGCGGCTGAAGCAGGCCGCTGCGCTGCACTTCGCACGCGACCTGGGGATCGCCGTCACGCCCTCGCAGGTGACGGTCAGCGCCGGGGGGAAGCAGGCGATCTTCCACGCCATGCTTGCGACCGTGGGCGCCGACGACGAGGTGGTCGTGCCCTCCCCCTGGTGGGTCAGCTACCCCGAGGTCGTCCGCTTCGCCGGCGGCGAGGTGGTGCCACTGCACACGGAGGCGCAGAACGGTTTCCGCTTTACGCCCGCCGAGCTGGAGGCCCGGATCGGCCCGCGCACGCTGTGGCTGCTGCTCAATAGCCCGGGCAATCCCACCGGCGCGTGCCTGCCGGCGGAGACGCTGCTGGGCATCGGCGCGGTGCTCCGCCGCCATCCACGCGTCATGGTGCTGAGCGACGACATCTACGCGCCGATCAACTATACCGGCACCCGCCACGCCACGCTGGCGAACCTCTGCCCCGATCTGGCGGACCGCATCCTGACCATCTCCGGCGTCTCCAAGAGCCATGCGATGACGGGCTTCCGGATCGGCCTGGCCGCCGGTCCCGAATGGCTCATCCGGGCGATGGAGCGGTTGCAGTCGCATTCCTCGGGCAACCCCTGCTCGATCAGCCAGGCCGCGGCGGTGGCGGCGCTGGAGGGCCCGCAGGATTTCCTCAGCGACTGGTGCGCGCGCTTTCGCGCCCGGCGCGATCTGGTGGTGGCGGCGATCAACGCCATCCCCGGGCTGTCCGCGCCCACCCCCGACGGCGCCTTCTACTGCATGGTCGACGCCGCGCCGCTCATGGCGCGCTTCGGCGACGACGCGGCGCTCGCGCTGCACCTGCTGGAGCATGGCGTGGCGATCGTGCCCGCCTCCGCCTTCGGCGGGCGTGACGGCTTCCGCATCAGCTTCGCCGCCGACGAGGCCAAGCTGACCGAGGCCTGCCGCCGGATCGCCCAAGCCGTCGCAGCGGACGGCGGGTGAACGCGGGCTAGCCGCAAGGCCGCCGCTGCAGTATCGCCGGCATCCCGGCAAGGCCGGTCGACAGCATGGGAACACGGACGGTCATGGAACTGGAAATCCTCTTTGAGGACGGCGAGGCGCTGGTCATCGACAAGCCGGGCGGGCTTCCGCTCGATCGCCCGCGCGCCGGCGGGCCGAGCCTGGAGGACCGCCTCGACGAGCTGAAGCTGGGCTTCCAGCGCGAGCCCGCCCCCGTCCACCGGCTCGATCGCGACACTTCGGGCTGCCTGCTCCTGGCGCGCAACCCGAAGGCGCTCAAGCGCTTCGCCGCGGCCTTCGAGGAACGCGCGGTGGAGAAGGTCTACCTCGGCATCGTCGCCGGCGCGGTGGAGGGGGACGAGGGCACGATCGCGCTCTCGCTCTCCAAGGTCAGCACGGCCCGGGACGGCTGGCGCATGATCCCGGCGCGCAAGGGCAAGCCGGCGGTGACCCACTGGCGCAAGCTCGACGCGCGCGACGGCCTGACGCTCGTCGAGTTCCGGCCGGAGACGGGCCGCACCCACCAGATCCGCGTCCACGCGGCCTCGGGGCTGGGCGCCGCGCTGCTGGGAGACCCGGTCTATGGCGCCGGGCCGGACCGCGCGCGCGGCGCCGGGCGCACGATGCTGCACGCCGCCGCTCTCACCGTCCCGCGCGGGGAGAAGCCGCCGGTAGTGGCGCACTGCCCGCCGCCCGCGGATTTCCGCGCCCTGGGCTTCGCGCTGCCCGAGACGCCGGGCGCCGAGCCGGATGCATGAGATCCTCGCACGCGCGCAGGCGCTGGCGAGCGAGAGCTTCATAGCCTCAGCCGGCCCGGGCGGGCAGAACGTCAACAAGGTGGCAACAGCGGTGCAATTGCGCCTGGATTGCTATCCGCTGCGCCTGTCGCCGCCGGTCTTCGCGCGGCTGCGGGAGCTGGCGGGCAGCCGCATGACCTCACGCGGGGAACTGGTCCTGACCGCGCGCCGCTTCCGCACCCAGGAGGCCAACCGCGCCGACGCGCGCGAGCGGCTCGCCGAGCTGCTCGAAGAGGCGCACAAGCTGCCCGAAAAGCGCGCCAAGAGCCGCCTCAACCGGGTCGGCAAGGAGCAGCGGCTCAAGGGCAAGAAGCTGCGCGGCTCGGTCAAGGCCGGCCGCGGCAAGGTGAGCTTCGACTGATCCCGAGCGTCGGAGAGGCGCGATCTACCGCGCCGCCGCGCTCGGCTCCCCCCCCGCCGTCTCGGCCGGGCGCCGCTCGTCCAGCATCGCCGCCGCTTCATCCAGCGCGCGCGCTTCCCCGGTGGTGACGCCGCCCGGGCCGGACGCGTCCTCGGACGGGGAACAGGCCCCCACCGCCAGCGGAGCCAAGACCAGACCGGCCGCCCTCATCGACACATTCCAGGCCGGCGCCAGCTTCATCCCTCGATGATGCGCGTGTGGGGATGGTGCTTGTCGAGGTGCCGCCGGATCATCCGCAGGTTGCGGCTGTTGGAGCGGAACACGAAGTCGAAAAGGTCGCCCGCCACCGGAATCGCGCCCACCGCCGTGTCGATGCCGACGTTGGCGGTCATGCGGGCGAGCTGCCACTTCGACATCCCGAGATTGCGCGCTTCCCATACCAGGTAGAGCCCGATCGCAGCGGTCACGACATCGCCGGCGACGGGCACCAGCCCCACCACCGCATCGAGGCCGACCTTGCGGCCCAGCCCCGGCACCGCGAATGCGCGCTCCATCACGCGTTCCAGCGCCTCCACCCGCCGGCGCACCGCCGCCGGATCACTTCCCAGCGGCAGATCCGGTTGCAGCCGCCGCACGGACTCGGGTCCTGTCGCCACTCTCAGCCTCTCGTCGCAAGCGCGGCCACGCGGCCGCACTCCTCATTTGGGAAGCCACGAGAGGGGCATCAAGGGATGCCATCCCCAGGCATTGGTGGCGAAGCCGTCCACGCTGCCGCGCACCAGCGACCAGCGGATCGGCGTTCCGAAGGGGATGAACACGTTGCTGGCGGTCAGTTCGCCCTCGGCCTGCTTCAACAGGGCGGCACGCTCGGCGGGCGTGGCTGCCTTGGCTGCCACCGCCACCGCGGCGTCGGCCGCGGCGGAGCACAGGCCCTGCCCAGCGCGGCACGAGAGGCGATTGAGGAACCATGCAACCCGCGGATAGCGCGCGACATCGTCGACGAGAGCGAGGTCGGCTCCGTCCGGGTCATCCACCCGCTCGACCTGGACGGAGATCGTCGCGAAGTCGGCCGCGAGCCGGTTGAACAGGACCTGCGAGCCCCCGCCGGCCGGCAACCAGACCTTGAGCCGCACCGGCTCCGAGGCGGAGGGCCCTTGCCCGTCGTCCGACGCCGTCGTCCCGGCAGCGGCGCGCCAGCTGCGCACCCGCGCCGCCGCCGCCGCGCGGCGATCCGCCAGCGTCTGGTCGGCCCAGCGCTCCCCCGCCGTGCCGAGGTCGCCGTCGAGGCTGGGGGTCACGATGCGGCTCGTCGGCACCCAGCCGCCGACACCGAAGGGCGCGATCAGCGCATCGCGGTCGATCGCCATGGCCAGCGCCTCGCGATTGCCCGGCTCGGCCAGGAAGCCGCGGTCGTTCATCACGTGAAGGCCGAACAGGCCGGCCACCGGATCGAGCTGGATCGTCCCGCGCAGGATGCCCACCGATCGGGTCAGGAGGAAGTCCTCGATCCGCCCGCCGAGCACGAGATCCACCGTCCCGTCATTGAACGCGGCCACCGCGGCAGGCCCGGGCAGCGCACGCAGCTGCACCTGGCGCGTGCGCTCGGCCCAGTCCTGGATGGCCGGCAGGCCCAGGCGAGACGGCTCCATCGGCGCCAGCACCGCCAGCCCTTCCGCCGGGGTCACGCTCATCGGGCCCGCGCCCACGCCCTCGTGGACCATGCCCAGCTCGGGCTGTGCGAGCAGCTGCAGCAGGTAGGGCATCGGTCGTTCCAGCCGGATCTCGATGACGCGGCCGGCCATGACGCGCACCTCGTCCAGCCCGACGAGGTCGAGCCCCAGCGGGGTGTCGCGCACGCGCCGCAGCGCCGCGTTGATCGCGCGCCGCGCGGAGGCGGCGGTGATCGGATCGCCGTTGGTCCACACCCCTTCGCGCAGGCGGAAGATGTAGCTCTGGCCGTCGTCGGTCACGATCCAGCGCTCCGCCAGCGCCGGGATGACCCGGCCGGCATCGTCGAACGCGACAAGTCCCTCGACGGTGGCGGCGCGCACCAGCTGGCCGGCCTGTCCCGCAGCCGTCCCCTCGGCCGCGCCGGTGGCGACCACCGCGACGCCCAGCGCCGAGTTGTCGTAGCGGCTGCAGGAGGCAAGCGCGAGCATGGCCAGGGCGAGCGCGCACGAAGAGGCTTGGCGCTTGGACAGCATGCCCACCCGAGTAGTCCATTTTACCCGGGGCGCAAATGGCACCGCCGAATTTTCCGGCCGGACTCTCAGATCTTGCGCAGGACGGTGCCCCGCGGGCCTGTCTCGCCCGGCGCCTGGTGGTTGCGCAGGTAATCGGGCGCGGCGTCGGCGGTGCCGCCCACCGGCTCGCGGGCGAGGCGCGGGTCGATGTCCTCGCCGAAGGCGACGCCGAAGCGGGTGTCCTGGACCCAGGCGACCGATCCCTGGACCCAGCCGATGTTGCGGATGTTGACCTGCACCACGGTGCCGCGCACGACGCGGACCAGGCCCTCGCCCATCATCCCGCCGGCGGACAGGTTGCGGACCTTGATGCGGAACTCGCCGCCCTGGCCTTCCACGCGCAAGTCCGCCATGAGGAACAGGCTGTCGCGCGCGATCTGCCGATTGTCACGTTCGTTCATGCGCTTCGGGTCCGGGGCCTTGCCAAACTGGTCGTCGTGGTGCTGCGGTCGGGGTGCGCCGGACGCACGGGAACGCAGCGCGCCTCGCGTATCCCTAGCCGCGAATGGCAAACAAACGCTTAACGACGCAGCTGGGCGACCCCACCGGGGCCGCCGCGCCGCAGCAAAGCTCAGTCCTCGCGCGAGACTTTCTCGCGGCGCTCGTGCGCTTCCTGCGCTTCCACCGTCATCGTGGCGATGGGGCGGGCTTCCAGCCGGCCCAGGCCGATGGGATCGCCCGTCACCTCGCAGTAGCCGTACTCGCCCTCTTCGATCCGGCGCAGCGCCGAATCGATCTTGGCGATCAGCTTGCGCTGGCGGTCGCGAGTGCGGAGTTCGATACCCCAGTCGGTCTCGCTCGAGGCGCGGTCGTTGAGGTCGGCGTCGCGGATCGGCCCGTCCTGGAGCTGCTGCAGCGTGCCGGCCGAGGCGTCGAGGATCGACCTTTTCCAGGCCAGCAGCAGCTTGCGGAAATAATCCTGCTGCGCTTCGCTCATGTAGGATTCGTTGGGGTCGGGAATGTAGGCGCCGCCGATTGCGCGCTTCGCCTTTGCAAGGACATCGATTTCGTCAGCTAGGGCCGTTGCCATCCAGAGAACTCCGCAGGTGTCTCCTCGGACCGCCAACGCCCTGCAGCCCCGGACTTTTCCGGCGACCATCAAGACGGTCCTTGGTTGGTGGCGCCTATAAGTCCCCACATTTGCGGGCACAAGCCGATAACCGCGGGCGTCCACAAATTTCTGGCCGCGGCCGAACCCGCGCTTTCCAAGGCCTGCCGAAGAAAATTCGCGCAGTCGGGGCCAATCCTGTCTTGGCGAAGCCGGAGCTGTTCGGGCGCAACGCAAGCCGCTGAAAGGCCACGGTTCCGGTGCAGCGCCAGCTCGCTGGAAAGGCACGCAGACCTGCCATGGAAGCAATCCGGATTCTCCACGATCGCGCCACCTCGCTCCAGCGGCCGGCCTTATGCGCGACAGGCCCATCGCCCCGGCGCTGGTCGCAGCTCGCCGGGCGGCTGAGGCGGGGCTAGTCCTTCCTGCGGAACGGTGTGCGGCCGCCCAGCACGAGCTGGTCGCTGGCGATGCCGGCGCGCTCCTGCTCCAGGAACTCGGCGATGGCGGCGCGCAGGCCTTCGTGGACGATGTAGTGGGCCGAGACGGTGCGCACCGGCTCGTAGCCGCGGGCCAGCTTGTGCCCGCCCTGGGCGCCGGCCTCCACCCGCGAGAGGCCGAGGCGGATCGCGGCGTCGATCGCCTGGTAGTAACACAGCTCGAAATGGAGGAACGGCTTGTCGACCGTAGCGCCCCAATAGCGCCCATACAGCGCGCGGTTACCGATGAAGTTGAGCGCGCCGGCGATCGGCGTCCCCCCATCGAAGGCGAGCACCAGCAGGATCCGCTCGGCCATCGTCTCGCCCAGCAGCCGGAACGCCTCGCGCGTGAGATAGGGCCGCCCCCACTTCCGCGCGCCGGTGTCCTGGTAGAACGCCCAGAACGCGTCCCAGTGCTCCGGCGCGATGTCTGCCCCCTGCAGCGCGCGGATCTCCACGCCCTCCTGCGCCCGCGCCCGCTCCTTGCGCAAGTCCTTGCGCTTGCGCGACGAGAGCACGGCGAGGAAATCGTCGAAGCTGGCGTAGCCGCGGTTCTCCCAATGGAACTGGATGTCTTCGCGCAGGAGCCAGCCGGCCTTCTCGAACACCGGCACCTGCTCCGGCTCGATGAAGGTGGCGTGGGCGGAGGACAGCCCGTTGTCGCGGCACAGCGTCTCGGCCGCGCGCAACAGCACCGGTGCGAGCTCGGGATGCGGGGTCAGCAGCCGCGGCCCGGTGGCCGGCGTGAAGGGCACCGCGATCTGCAGCTTGGGATAGTACGCGCCGCCCGCACGGTGCCAGGCATCCGCCCAGGCATGGTCGAACACGTACTCGCCCTGGGAATGGTCCTTGAGGTAGGCGGGCAGCGCCGCGGCGAGGCGCCCGTCGGGCCCGTCGATCACGATCGGCAGGGGCGTCCAGCCGCTGCGCCCGCCGACGCTGCGCGACTGCTCCATGGCGGTCAGGAAGGCGTGGCCGACGAAGGGATTGCCCCCGTCGGTCAGCGCGTCCCACTGGTCCGCCGGCAGCTCGCCCACGCCGCCCAGGACCCTCGCGGTGAAGCCGGGCGCGCTCACCGGCGCGGATCGCTTCCCGAGGGGACCTCGAAGATGGCGGCGTCGGCGAGCGCCTGGGCGCGGGCGTCGTGCTCCGGGTCGCGCACCGTCCAGGTCGCCAGCGGCAGGCCCCGGCGGCGCTGGGCGGCGGCGAAGCGGCTCGGCAGGTCGCGGATGTCGTAGGCGAGGAAGTCCGGCCGCGCATGCCACAGCGCCAGGCGGCGGCGGATCCGGCCGGGCAGCGCGCGGTCGTCCCCTTCGGAAACGATCAGCCCGCGCACGGTGTGCGGCGAGTGGACGCGGTACCAGTGCGCCACGCGCGGGTCGAAGCTCATCACCGCATGCTGGCCGACGTAGCCTTCGAGCACCCGCCGCACCGCCAGGCACAGCGCGGCGATGCGGTCGCCGCGCCGGGACTTGACCTCGATCAGCACCGGCTGCCGCCCGGCCACCTGGTCCAGCACCTGCCGCAGCGTGGGGATCGTCTCGTCGGTGCCGTCCAGGCAGACCGCGCCCAGCTGGGCGGCGCTGCGCCGGCGCACCGGGCCGCTCTCCAGCGTCAGCCGGTCGAGCGTGTCGTCATGGAAGACGACCGGCTGGCCGTCGCCGGAGCGCTGCACGTCGAACTCGACGCCGTAGCCCTGCTCCACCGCGGCCGCGAAGGCCGCGCGCGAATTCTCGGGGATGACGCCTCCCGGCCCCGATCCGTGGAGCCCACGGTGGGCATAGTCCTGCGCCCCGATCCACGCCACCTTGCGCGGATCGGGGGCCGGCGACGCCCAGCGGTCAAGCAGGGCGAACGGCAACGATGGCGTCCACTTCGACGGCGGCGCCCAGCGGCAGGACCGGCACGCCGACGGCGCTGCGGGCGTGCCGGCCCGCCTCCCCGAACACCGCCACCATCAGCTCCGAGGCGCCGTTGGCGACCTTGGGCTGGTCGGTGAAGGTCCCGGTCGAGTTGACGAAGGCGCCCAGCTTGACGATCCGCTCCACCCGGTCGAGCGAGCCGAGCGCTGCCTGCAGCTGCGCCAGGATCATCACCGCGCAGGCCTGCGCCGCCTCGATCCCGGCCTCCAGCGCGACGTCCTCGCCCAGCCGCCCGGTGACGAGCTTGCCGTCGACGAACGGCAGCTGGCCCGAGACATGGGCGAGCCCGCCCGCGACGACGACCGGGACGTAGGCCGCGACCGGCGCTGCGGGCGCGGGCAGGGTCAGGCCGAGTTCGGAGAGGCGGGCGGCGATGTCAGTCATGGAGATCCTCTTCTTCGCGGGTCAGGCTGTCCAGCAGCCAGGGGAGCGCACCGGCCCAGTCGTCGATGCGGGCATGGGCATGGCCGAGCCGGAGCGCGCAGGCGATGCTCGGCGCGATCTGCGGCTCGCCGCACAAGTGCAGCCGGCGAACGTGAGGCGAAACCTCGAAGACCGAGCCGTGGTGCTGCGACAGGTCGTCGATGAAGACCGCGCGCCTCGCGGCGGAAATCGAGCAGGTTGGTCAGCACCACCACGTCGGCATGCTCGCGGATCGCGGCGATCGCCGCGACCGCGCCCTCGATCGGGGTCTGGCGGTGCATCTGCGTGTCGAAGAAGCGGTTGAGCAGCGCCCACATTTCCGCCTGCTCCAGCGGAGCCTCGCTGCCGATGCGGCGCATCGACTTGTAGAACTCGCCGCCCGTCAGGTCGAAGGCGACGCCCTCGTCCTCGGCCAGCCAGTCGCGGAAGTGCTTGATCATGTGCAGCAGCACTTCGTCGCAGTCGGTGATGAGCAGCGGCCGGCTCATGCCTCCAGCTCCGCCCGCGCGGCGACCAGCGTCGCCGGCGCCACGCCCAGCGCATCGGCCGCGGCGATCAGGTCCGGCTCGTGCGCGCAGAGGAAATCGAGCACCGCCGCTTGCGTGCCGGGGCTGGCCAGCGAGGCGCGCAGCGCGTCCGGGGTCAGCCCGGTGAGCGCGAGGAACCGCTCCGCGCGGGACGAATCGCCGAGCACCCAGCCGAGCGCGTTCAGCGCCAGCGCCTGCGGGTCGGATCCGGACGATGGGGATGGCGGCTCTCGAAGAATTGTCAGCCTCGCTCGGGTGCAATAGAGGGAAAGGCGAACCCCTGTCAGGGTCCAACCCCCAGATGGTCATCAGGGCGTCGAATGGCAAAGCGAATCCTCGTTGTCGAGGACAACGATCTCAACCGGAAGCTGTTTTGCGACGTGCTTCGCAGCCAGGGCTACGCGGTGGAGCCGGTCGCCGACGGGCTCGATGCGCTGGAGCGCGCGCGCCAGTTCGTGCCGAACCTCGTCATCATGGACATCCAGCTCCCGAACGTCTCCGGGCTCGACCTGATCGAGGCGGCCAAGAAGGATCCCGTGCTGCGCGCGATCCCGGTGCTGGCGGTGACCGCCTACGCCGGCAAGGGCGACGAGGACCGCATCCGCGAGGCGGGGGCCGAGGGCTACCTCGCCAAGCCGGTCTCGATCGGGCCGTTCATGGCGGCGGTGCGGGCGTTGTTGTGAGCGGACGCCGTGTGCTGCGTCCGTCGTTGACATATAAGCCGCTGACGCATAGATGAGGCGATATCGGTGCTGCAGACAGTCGTCGAACTGCCGGAGTTCCTCAGCCGCGCAAAGGCGATCATGTCCGACGAGGAACGCATGGCGCTGGTGAATTTCGTCGCAGGCACTCCGGAGGCGGGGATTTCACTTGGCGGCGGCCTGCGCAAACTGCGGTTTGCCCGGCCGGGTGCCGGCAAGAGCGGCGGCTATCGCACGATCTACGTGTTTGGCGGCAGGCACGCCCCGTTCCTGGTCACGGTCTTCGCCAAGACTCGCGCATTACGGAGGTTCGTCTTGAGTGCCTACGAAAGCATCCGGCAAGGTCTGGCCGAAGCCCTGGATTTCGCGCGTGACGGGCAGACCGATGCGCAGATCCACCAGATCGAAGTGCCCGTCGTCGACGTGGCCGCAATCCGGGCCAGCACCGGGTTGTCACAGGGCGCGTTCGCGCGCAGCATCGGCGTGGCGAAAGGCACCTTGCTCAACTGGGAGCACGGCCGCCGTCGCCCGACGGGCCCTGCCCAGGTGCTTCTCGCGATGATCGCGAAAAAGCCTTCGCTGGTGACGGAGCTGCTTCGCTGAAGCGGCAGGTTCACGCTCGCCACTTCATCGCGTTCACCCCCGTCCCCGCTTGACATGATACGCCCGCGCCGCTTTTGCGCCGCAATCCCCGGCCAGAGCGCCGCCGACACCTTCGGAGACACCCTATGGACCGCGCAGAAACCTCGGCCCGCATCGCCGGCCTGATCGAACCCTTCAACAAGAAGGGCGTGGCGATCACCGATGCCACTCGCTTCACCGACGACCTCGAATTCGACAGCCTGACGGTGATGGACTTCGTCGCCGCCATCGAGGACGAGTTCGACATCATCATCTCGATGAACCAGCAGGCCGAGATCGAGACCTACGGCCAGCTCGTCGACGCCGTCGTCAAGCTGCAGGGCTGATTTCGAGATGACCGAAGCCGTGAGCCAGCCCGACCAGCCCGAAACTCTCGTGGGCGGCGAGAAGGACCTGTTCAGCAAGTTCGACCCGCTGATCCAGATGCGCGCGGACCTGCTCTCCACCGGCGTGACCGATCCGTTCGGGCTCGTCATGGAGCGCGTCGTCTCCCCCACCGTCGCGATCTGCAACGGGCGCGAGACGATCCTGCTGGGCACCTACAACTACATGGGCATGACCTTCGACCCCGACGTCATCGCGGCGGGCAAGCAGGCGCTCGACGACTTCGGATCGGGCACCACCGGCAGCCGCGTGCTCAACGGCACCTACGCCGGGCACAAGGCGGTCGAGGAGGCGCTATGCGACTTCTACGACATGAAGCACGCGATGGTCTTCTCCACTGGCTACCAGGCCAACCTCGGCATCATCTCCACCATCGCCGGCAAGGGCGACTACATCGTCCTCGACATCGACAGCCACGCCTCGATCTGGGACGGCTGCAAGATGGGCGACGCCGAAGTGGTGCCCTTCAAGCACAACGACATCGAGGCGATGGAAAAGCGCCTGCGCCGCATTCCCGAAGGCGCGGGCAAGCTGGTGGTGCTGGAAGGCGTCTACTCGATGCTGGGCGACATCGCCCCGCTCAAGGAGATGATCGCGGTCGCCCGCAAGTACGGCGCCATGGTGCTGGTGGACGAAGCGCACTCGATGGGCTTCATCGGCCCCAACGGGCGCGGCGTGGCCGAGGACCAGGGCTGCCTCGACGACGTCGACTTCGTGATCGGCACCTTCTCCAAGTCGGTCGGCACCGTCGGCGGCTTCTGTGTCTCGAACCACCCGAAGTTCGAGATCATGCGCCTGGTCTGCCGCCCCTACGTGTTCACCGCCAGCCTGCCGCCCAGCGTGGTCGCCACCGCCACCACCTCGATCCGCAAGCTGATGGACGCGGCCGACAAGCGCACGCACCTGTGGGAGAACTCGCGCACGCTGCACCAGGGACTTCGCGAGGCGGGCTTCCAGCTCGGCACCGAGACGCCGCAGAGCGCGATCATCTCGGTCATCATGCCCGACCTGGAGCGCGGTGCCGCGATGTGGGAAGCGCTGCTGCACGAGGGGCTCTACGTGAACCTGGCCCGCCCCCCAGCGACCCCGGCGAACATGACGCTGCTGCGCTGCTCGCTCTGCGCCGAGCACTCGGCCGAGCAGGTCCAGCAGATCATCGGCATGTTCACCCGCGCCGGCCAGGCGGTCGGGATCCTGGGCTGACTCCTTTTTGCGGGCGGCGCCCTTTCCGGCACCGCCCTGCAAGCAGAACCGCTCAGGCCTGGTGGACCGCCACGTAGTTCACGAAGGCCTGCATCCAGCCGTTCAGGAAGTCGGCCGACTGCGCCCCGACGGTGCCGTCCTCGGCGATCAGGCCCTCCTTCCATTGCAGGAACGCCTCGGGCGCGCCCAGCGTCGGCATGTCGAGGTAGGCGAGCACGTTGCGCAGGTGCTGCTGCGCCATGGCGGTGCCGATCGCGCCGATGGAGACGCCGATCACGCCCGCCGGCTTGCCGCTCCACGCGCTCTGCCCGTAGGGGCGCGAGGCGTGGTCGATGGCGTTCTTGAGCACGCCGGGGATCGAGCGGTTATACTCGGGCGTCACGAAGATCACCCCGTCCGAACCTGCGATCAGCGCCTTCAGCGCCTTGACGCTGTCCGCCTGGTCGGCATCGTCGTCCTGGTCGTAGAGCGGCAGCGTGCCGATCTCGGCGAAGGTGAAGTCATGGCCTTGCGCCGCGGGCAGGCGGGTGAGCGCCTCGGCCAGCCGGCGGTTGTAGGATTCGGCGCGCAGGCTGCCGACGACGACGGCGATCTGGGACATGGAAAGCTCCGTGCTGCTGAATGCACGGGCAGCATCGCCGCATTCGGTGTCCGGGGGAAGACGGTTTGCGCCGGGCCGGCCGGCGCGCCGCTAGGCCGGGCGGCGGGGCACCGGCGGGCGGTGGTAGCTGACGTCGCTGCGGTCGCGCGCCGCCTGGCAGGGCGCCTCGGCGGTGTAGGCGCTCTGCGGCGAGGGCGCGAGCGCGGCCTTGGGCACGTCGTAGGTGCCTTCGACGAGGGTCACCCGGTTGGCGATGCGCCATTCGCCGCCGCGCTTGCGGAAGTGATCGACGTAGCGGCCGGTGGACATGAAGTTGGGCCCCTCGACCGTCACGCCCGAGAAGTGGTAGTAGGTCTCGCAGAACGCCTCGTCGCCCTGGAGGTCGCAGACGTGGTTGAGGATGGCGTGCTGCGTCGCCTCGAACATCAGCGTGGTGCCGTCCGCCCAGGTCACGAAGGCGTCGGGGGTGCCGACGAAGTGGCCGTGGTCCTCGATCGCGTCGTCCCAGTAGCACGAGCGGGCGAGTGCGTTGTCCAGCCGGTCCAGCCCGCGCGCGTAGCGCAGCAGGACCTGGTGGATCTGGTGACGGTCGATGAGTTCGGCGAGGTCCATGGGCTCAGTCCTACAGCCAGTCGAGCAGCATCGGCGCGAGCAGCGGCCAGCGCTCGAATCGGCCGCGGCGATTGGCGGGATCGACCGGGAAGGTCGAGACCTCGTTCCACTCCTGGTCGCCCCAGGGCGGCTCGACCAGCGTCGAGTTCGGCAGCAGGCGGTGGACCCACTCGGACGTCGCGCGGGTGTGGGCCATGTCGCTCTTGCCCGAGCGGAAGGTCAGCACCGGCATCGTCAGCCGCGCGAAGTCGGCCTCGGTCATGCCGGGCACGGGCGAATCGTCGGAATAGGCGAAGGCCTGGCCCCAGCGCTGCATGGTGGCGATGTAGGCGTCCGGGTCCTGCGCCAGCAGGATGTCGCGGATCCGAAGGTTGCGGGCGATCTGGTCGGCCCAGCTCGGCAGCGCGGCGACCGCCTCCATGCCGCCCTTGCTGGCCGCGGCGATCTGGTCGCCGCAGTAGAACCAGGCGAGGCCGGCCAGGCCCACCGGCCCGCCGCTGATCCACCAGATCGCGATCTTGCGCACCTTTTCGGGCATGCGCGCCGCCGCCATCAGCGCGATGCGCGAGCCGGCCGAGCCGCCCACCAGCGTCACCTTCCTCAGCCCGAGCGCCTCCACCAGGCCGACAAGCGCCTCGCAGTTCATCACCGATTCGCTGGGCGCGGTGAAGGCGATGTCGGACGCGCCGCAGCCGGGCCGGTCCCAGAGCAGGACGCGAAAGCCGCCTTCGGCCAGCCTGGCGCCCAGTTCCGGCACCCCCGCGGTGTCGCGCGCGTAGCGCCCGCCCGGGGTCAGCACCAGCGGCGGCGCGCCGGGGTCCCCGATCAGCGCGTAATCGAGCGTGAGCCCGTTCACCTCGATCTTCGCCATCGTCTCTCCCTGGGTCTTTCGTGCTGGGTCTGGTGGGCCGTGGGGCTCTTGTGGCTTCGACAAGCTCAGCCCGAGCTTGTCGAAGGGTCGACCCCGCAGCCCCCCTCAAGCCATCGCGTCGGCGTCCAGCGCCACCTTCGGCTCGGTTTCCCAGCGGCCGAGGCCGTAGTCGCCGGCGATGGTGGTGCGGTACATCAGGCGCTCCTCGTCCGGGTGGTTGCCCGAGACGCAGTGGAGCATGCGCAGGTTGTCCCAGATCGCCATGTCGCCCTCGCTCCACCTGTGGTGGTAGCTGCAGCCTTCGCCCAGTCGGTTGATCTCCTGGCACACCTCCTCGAGCAGCGCGTCGCCCGCCGGCGTCTCGTCGCCGACGAGGCCCTGCGCCATGTAGGCGGAGACGTGGAGCACCTTCTCGCCGGTGGGGCGGGTCCAGACGGCGGGGTGGATGGCGCGCGGCATGGCGGCGGCCTGCGCCTTGAACTCGGGGCTGGACGGCTTGGGCTCAATCATGCGGTACTGCTTCGGGCGGCCGAACTTCAGCTCGTCGTACTGGGTGCTGAGCGTGTAGATGACCTCCGCACCCTCGATCCGCCGCCGCAGGTCCTCGGGGAAGGCCTGGTAGAGCGCCACGCCGTCGAGGAAGCCGGTGACGCCGCCCTCCGCCACCCGCTCGACCGAGCGCAGCACGCCCGCGCGGTTGAGCTCGTCGTTGTAGCAGTGGTCGAAATGCCAGGGCAGCCAGTGCGAGAGCAGCTTGCCGTCCACCTCCACGGTGCCGCGGCCGCGCCGGCTGCGGATCTCGATCACGCCCGGCATGCGGTCCGAATCGACGCGGCCGACGGCCTTGACCGGGTGCTCCTTGAGCGGGCCGAAGCAGCTGCTGATCGCCAGCTGCATCGCGTCGGTCTGCTCGACCTCCTCGAACACGATCATGCCGTGGCGCACGAACAGCGCGTCGATCTCGTCGCGCAGGGCCTTGTCCTGCAGCGCGCCGAGCGTGAGCCCGCCGATGCGGACGCCGAAGGGCAGCCCTTCCTGGAGCGGACGGGTGGTGAATGACGGCACGGTGCTTGGCTCTCCCGAAAATCGTGGTTTTCGGGCGGCAGGCTAAGGCGTCGCGGCGCCCGGGGTAAAGTCGCTCAGGCGGTTTTTGCCGCCACAGCCGAGGCGCACTTCTCGTTGGTCTCCTTGGCCCCGCCGCCGAGCAGCGTGACGGCGAGGAACCCGGCGACCACCAGCACGGCGAAGGCGGCGGTCACCTTGCCCAGGTGCCTGTCGATCGCGGCCTTGATCGGCGCGCCGAACAGGCGGAACAGCACGCCCACGATCATGAAGCTGATCGAGCGCGAGACGAGCGAGGCGCCGATGAAGACCGGCAGGCTCATGCCGATGAACCCGGCGGTGATCGTCAGCAGCTTGAAGGGGATCGGCGTGGCGCCCTTCACGATGATGATCTCCGCGCCGTAGATGCGAAGATAGCACGCGGCCTTGGGGAAGCTCTCCGCCAGGCCCAGCGCCTGGAGCAGCGCCTCGCCGAAGGCGGCATAGGCGAAGTGGCCGATCGCATAGCCGAGCAGGCCGCCCGCGACCGAGCCCAGCGTGGCGATCACCGCGAAGCGAATCGCCTTCTTCGGCTCGGCCAGGCACATCAGGCCGAGCAGCGGGTGCGGCGGCACCGGGAAGAAGCTGGCTTCCATGAACGCGAAGGCGGCGAGCCACCATTCGGCATGGCGGTGCGCCGCCTTCTCCATCGTCCAGTCGTAGAGGCGGCGCAGCATCGAATTTCCCCCGGCAGGTCGCGGCCCTGCTTAGGGCCGGCGCTGCATTGCGGCAAGCGCCGCCGAAAGCATAACCCATCTGGCACTTTCTCCTTGACAGAAGCAGGTCGTTTCGGTACATACCGTGAACATCGACGGGCTCGGACCTTCGCGGGTCGCGGCCCTCCCCGACCCAGCACGAACGGAACCGAAGATGGCGGACCAGAGTCCTTCCCGCCGGAGCGCCCCCGCGCCCCGGGCAGACACGCCCACGCCCAAGTGCAACTGGCGCCGCGTGTTCCTGGCCGAACTGGCCGCCACCTCGAACGTCGCCGCCTCGGCCCGCGCGGCCGAGGTCACCACCGCCCGCGCCTACGAGGCCCGCCGCAACGATCCGGTGTTCTACCGCGAATGGCAGGAAGCGCTCTGCGAAGGGTACGACCTGCTGGAGATGAACCTCCTCCACCGGCTGCGTGAAGGCGAGATCAAGCCCGCCGCCGGCGCCAAGCGCGGCGTGCGCGTGTTCGACAACGCGACCGCGCTGCGCCTGCTGGTGGCGCACCGCGAGACCGCCGCCCGCCAGCGCGCCGTCGTCGAGAACCGCAATTCCGAGGCCATCCTCGACGTCATCAACGCCAAGATCGAGAAGATGCGCGAACGCCGCGCCGCGCTGTCGCTTCCCGGGGCCGCGCCCCAGGCCGTCCACCAGGCCGCCCCCCAGCCCACCCCCGCCCCGCGAGGCGCCGGCGATGGCGAGTGAGCACCTGCGCATCCTCGAAGCGATCCCGGCCGCGGAACGCCGCCGGGCGATGCGGGTCTTCAACGAGAAGGAGCAGGAGGAGCTGCTCACCCACTGGAAGCTCTGGGCCCGGCCCGAGCAGCTGCCCCCGCCCGGCGACTGGCGCACCTGGCTGGTGATGGCCGGCCGCGGCTTCGGCAAGACCCGCGCCGGCGCCGAATGGGTCCGCGCGGTCGCCGAAGCCGATCCCGCAGCGCGGATCGCCCTGGTCGGCGCCACGCTGCCCGAAGCACGCGCGGTGATGGTGGAGGGGGACAGCGGCGTGCTGGGCGTCTCGCCCGAGCGCAGCCGCCCGCAGTTCGAACCCTCGCTGCGGCGGGTGACCTGGCCCAACGGCGCGCAGGCGATGCTCTACTCCGCGCTGGAGCCCGAGACGCTGCGCGGCCCGCAGCACAGCCACGCCTGGTGCGACGAGGTGGCGAAGTGGGACAATGCCGCGGCGCGGGCGACCCGCTCCTGGGACAACCTGCTGCTGGGCCTGCGCCTGGGCGAGAAGCCCCGGGTCGTCGCCACCACCACGCCGCGCGCGGTGCCGCTGGTGCAGCGCCTGCTGGCCGAGCCCGCCGGCGACCTCGCCGTCACCCGCGGCCGGACGGAGGACAACTGCGCCCACCTGCCGGCGCGCTTCCTGTCCGACATCCGCCGCAGCTTCGGCACCTCGCTGCTCGCCCGCCAGGAACTCGACGGCGAACTGATCGCCGACATCGAAGGCGCGCTGTGGACGCGCGGGCTGCTGGAGGCCTGCCGGGCCGACTCCATTCCGGAGCTTGCGCGGATCGTCGTGGCCGTCGATCCGCCCGCCTCGGCGGGAGGGGACGCCTGCGGTATCGTCGTAGCCGGGACCGGTGTGGACGGGATGGCGCACGTGCTGGCCGACGCCTCGGTCGAGAAGGCCGGGCCCGAGCGCTGGGCCCGTGCCGTCGCCGCCACCGCCGAGGCGTGGAACGCGGACCGCGTCGTCGCCGAGGCGAACCAGGGCGGCGCCATGGTGGCTTCGGTCCTGCGCGCGGCCCGGCTCTCGCTGCCGCTCCGCCTGGTCCATGCCAGCCGCGGCAAGGTCGCCCGCGCCGAGCCGGTGGCGGCGCTCTACGAGGCCGGGCGGGTGCGCCACGCCGGGACTTTCCCGGCGCTGGAGGACGAGCTCTGCGGGATGATCGCGGGCGGAACCTACCAGGGCCCGGGCCGCTCTCCGGACCGCGCCGATGCGCTGGTCTGGGCCCTGACCGAGCTGATGTTGGGCAGGGCCGCGGAACCGAAGATCCGCGTGGCCTGAGCCGGCACGCGCTCTCCCGGACCGGGAGGGGAGAACACCGAGGTCCCGGCCGCCCGGGACCCCATTTCTGGACGGAAAGGTCTTGGCATGTCCTTCATCGAGACGCTCGTCGCCGCCTTCAAGGGCGCAAGTGACCGCCCCCCGCTCGCCCGCGGTGCGGCATCGCCCTGGTTCTTCACCGATGCCGGCGACGGGCGTGCCCCATTCGAGTACGGGCGTGCGGTGCGCCGCGCCTACCTGGAGAACCCGGTCGCCCAGCGCGCGGTGCGGTTGGTGGCCGAGGGGATCGGCGGCGCGCCGCTGCGGCCCGTCGATCCGCGGCTGGCGGCGCTGGTGGCCGAGACCAGCGGCGGGCAGCCGCTGCTGGAGACGCTCGCCGCGCACCTGCTGCTCCACGGCAACGCCTACGTGCAGGTGATGAAGGACGCGCGCGGGGTGCCGGTCGAGCTCTTCGCGCTCAGGCCCGAGCGGGTGAGCGTGGTGGCGGGGGAGGACGGCTGGCCCGCCGCCTACGCCTACGAGGTCGCCGGGCGTCGCCTGTCGATCGCCGTGCTCGACGAGGACGCCGCGCCCAACCTCGTCCATATCCGCCATTTCCACCCCGGCGACGACCACTACGGCGCCGGCTGCCTGTGCGCCGCGGACGAGGCGATCGCCACCCACAACGCCGCCTCCGCCTGGAACCGGCAGCTGCTGGAGAACGCGGCGCGGCCCTCCGGCGCGCTGGTCTACGGCGCGGGCGACGGCGCGGCGCTGACCGGCGAGCAGTTCGACCGGCTCAAGGCCGAGCTGACCGGCGCCTATGCCGGCTCGGCCAACGCCGGGCGGCCGATGCTGCTGGAAGGCGGGCTCACCTGGCAGGCGATGGCGATGACGCCGGCGGACATGGACTTCGCCACGCTCAAGGCCGCCGCCGCGCGCGACATCGCGCTGGCCTTCGGGGTGCCGCCGATGCTGCTCGGGCTGCCGGGCGATTCCACTTACGCCAACTACCGCGAGGCCAATCGCGCGCTCTGGCGGCTGACGCTGCTGCCGCTGGCGGCCAAGATCTTCGCCGCTCTCGGCGAGGGGCTGGCGCCCTGGTTCCCCGAGGCGGCGCTGGCCATCGACCTCGATCGCGTGCCCGCGCTGTCCGAGGACCGCGAGCGGCTCTGGGCGCAGGTGAGCGCCGCCGATTTCCTGCAGCCTGCCGAGAAGCGTGCGCTTCTGGGGCTTGAACCGGAGAACAAACCATGAACTCCAACGACATGCTGGCCGGCCTGCTCGCGCAGGCGGCATCGGGAGGGGCCGACCTCGTCACCTTGCGCGCCGTCGTCGAGGAGGCCAGCGAGCTCGGCGCCCGGCGGATGCTGGCGCGCATCGGCCTGGACGACGAGACCGCGCCCCAGGACGTGAGCGAGCTGCGCGAGCTGCTCCAGGCCTGGCGCGACGCCAAGTCTAGCGCGCGGGCGGCGGCGATCGGCTGGATCGTGCGCGGGGCGCTGGCGCTGCTGCTGCTCGGCCTGGCCGTGCGCCTCGGCGCCACCGGGCTGCTGCGGTGATCCCTCGACAGGCCGGGGACGCGCGGGCGCTGCGCTTCGCCGGCTACGCCGCGCTGTTCGGCCGGCCCGACTGCGGCCGCGACACCATCCGCCGCGGCGCCTTCGCCCGCACCCTGGCCCAGCGGCGCCACCCGCTGCCGCTCTACTGGCAGCACCGGCCCGACCTGCGCATCGGCTGGGTGGAGGCGGCGCGCGAGGATGCCCGCGGGCTGCGCGTGGTCGCCACCATCGACAACCCGCAGGGCGCGGCCGGGCTCGCATTGCGGCGGGGCGCCGTGACCGGTCTCTCCTTCGGCTTCCGCGCCCGTGACAGCCGCCGCAGCGAGGCGGGGCGCGAGCTGCTCGACATCGAGCTGCTCGAGGTCAGCCTCGTCACCCATCCGATGCAGCACGAGGCGCGCGTCCACCTGGTGGCGCCCCCCCCCCCGGCCTGACCGGGGCTCGTCCCGCTTCGCCCGCTTCCCGTTCTCACGACGCCCGTTCTTCCCGCCGCGCCCGCGCGGCTCCAACCGAAAGGTGAATGCCCCATGGAATCCACACCCCCGGTCGAGGCGCTGGACGCCTCGTTCGACCTCGTCGCCCGGCAGGATGCGACCGACGCCACGGTCGCGGCGCTGCGCGGCGACGTCGACGACGTGAGGGCCCGGCTCGACCGCGTCTCGCGCGCCGCTGCCCGCCCGGTGATCGAGGGCGGCGCGCCCGGCATCGAGGTCAAGAGCTTCGTCCAGGGCTACCTGCGCGCCGGGCGCGAAACCGAGCTCAAGTCGCTGTCCGGCACGGTGGCGGCGGACGGCGGCTATGCCGTCCCGCGCGAGATCGACGCGCTGATCTCCGCCCGGCTGCGCGCCATCAGCCCGATCCGCGCGATCGCCCAGGTGGTGCAGACCGGCACCGCCGGCTACCGCAAGCTCGTCACCACGAGCGGCACCGCCTCTGGATGGGTGAGCGAGACCGCGGCGCGCCCGGAGACCGCGACGCCCGCCTTCGCCGAGATCGCGCCGCCCTCGGGCGAGCTCTACGCCAACCCGGCGGCGAGCCAGGCCATGCTCGACGATGCCGCCTTCGACGTCCAGTCGTGGCTGGCGGACGAGATCGCCATGGAGTTCGCGCGCGCCGAGGGGGCGGCCTTCGTCGGCGGCAGCGGCACCAACCAGCCGCGCGGGTTCCTGACCGGCACCACCAGCACCGCGGGCGACGCCGCCCGCACCTTCGGTCAGCTGCAGCACCTCGTCTCGGGCCACGCCACCGGCTTCGACACCGCGCCCGAGATCAAGCTGATCGACCTCGTCCACGCGCTCAAGGCGGGCCACCGGCAGGGGGCGAGCTGGGTGATGAACTCCCGGACGCTGGCGCTGGTGCGCAAGCTCAAGGCGGCGGACGGATCGTTCCTGTGGCAGCCGGGCCTGATGGAGGGCCAGCCCAACCGCCTGCTCGGCTATCCGGTGGTCGAGGCGGAGGACATGCCCGACGTCGCCGCCGGAGCGCTGCCGATCGCCTTCGGCAACTTCCGCGCCGGCTACCTCATCGCCGAGCGCAGCGCGACCGCGATCCTGCGCGATCCGTTCACCAACAAGCCCTTCGTCCACTTCTACGCCACCAAGCGGATCGGCGGGCAGGTGCTCGATTCCGACGCGATCAAGCTGCTCAAGATCGCGACCTGACGCGGCCGGGCGCCCGCGCCGTAGCTCCCCTCCGGCGGCGCGGGCACCTTCGCGTTCCCCAGCCCTTCCCTCGATCGGAGTTCCCCATGAACCGGGTCATCCTCACGCCCGCGGCCGTGCCGTCGCCGGCGCTTGCCGAGCTCAAGCAATGGCTCGGCATCACCACCGCGGTCGACGACGCCCCGCTCGCGGCGCTCATCGCCGCCGCGACCGAGACCTGCGAGGGCTTCACCGGCGCCTTGCCGGTCGAGGCCGAGTGCGAGGAAGTGCTCGCGCCGGCAAGCGGCTGGCGGCGGCTGGCGACGCGGCCGGTGCTCGCCATCATCGCGGTCGAGGCGCTGGCCGGCGATGGATCGCGCACGCCGCTGCCGCCGGGCGCGTGGGACAGCGATCTCGACGCCGAGGGCGGCGGCCATGTCCGCATCGCTCCGACTGCGGCGGCCGGGCGCGTGGCGGTGCGCTTCACCGCCGGCCTCGCCCCCGCCTGGGACGCGCTGCCCATGGCCCTGCGCCACGGCATCGTCCGCCTCGCCGCGCACCAGCACCGCGAGCGCGAGGGCGCGGGCGCGGCGCCGCTGCCCCCCGCTTCGGTGGCGGCGCTGTGGCGCCCCTGGCGCCGGATGCGGCTGGCATGAGCGGGCGCGCGATCCAGGTGCGCGTGGGGTTCGACGCCTTCGCCGCCCGCCTCGCGCGCCGCGCCGCAGCGCTCGCGCGCGCCCGCACCGCCGCCACCCTTCTCGCCGCACGCGGCGACGCGCGCCGCTGGCGCCGCCCCGCGCTCCTGTGGCCGCTCTTCGCGAAAGGATAAGCCATGGAACTGACCTTGCGCGCCGCGCTCGTCGCCTGGCTGGCGTCCGACCCGGTGCTCGCCGCCCGCCTCAACGCCGTGGCGGAGGAGGCGCCCGCGCGCACCAGCCTGCCCTGGCTCGCCGTCGCCGCCAGCGCCAGCACCGACTGGAGCTGCAAGACCGCCGCGGGCCGCGAAGTGCGCATCGCGCTCGAGCTGCACTGCCGCGGCGACGCCCCGGACGCCGCCGCCGATCTCGTCGCCGCCATCGAGGCGCGAGTGGAAGCGCTGCCGCGCACGCAGGGCCCGCTGCGGATCGCCGCCATCCAGTTCCTGCGCGCCCACGCCGAGCAGCGCCCCGCCAACACCCGCGCGGTGCTGCTGGAATACCGCTTCCGCGCGCTCGCCACGTAAGCCGGCGGGTCCATCCTTCGACAAGCTCAGGATGAGCGGCTTCGACAAGCTCAGGATGAGCGACTTCGAAAAGCTCAGGATGAGCGGAATGGGAGGACCGCACCTTTTCGTTGAACCCGCGTGGGCTGAGCCTGTCGAAGTCCCGCACCACCAAGGAGCCGAACCATGACCGCCCAGAAAGGCAGCGCCTTCCTGCTCAAGATCGCCAGCGGCACGCCCGCCAGCTACCAGACCGTCGCCGGCCTCAGGACCACCCAGATGTCGGTGACCGGCGACGCCGTCGTCGTCACTTCCAAGGACAGCGGCGGCTGGCGCGAGCTGCTCTCGGGTGCGGGCGTACGCTCCGTGTCGGTCAGTGCGGCGGGAATCTTCCTCGGCAGCGCGGCCGAGGCCCAAGTGCGCGCCAATGCGATGGCCGGCACGCTCGACGACTACGAACTGAGCTTCGAGGACGGCGAGAGGCTGCGCGGCCGCTTCCTGGTCCAGCGCCTCGACTACGCCGGGGACTTCAATGGCGAGCGCAACTACACGCTCCAGCTCGAAAGCTCGGGCCAGGTCTCGCCGGCATGAGCACGGCGAATCCCCTGCGCGGCGAGGCGGAGCTGGCGATCGCCGGCACCCGGCGCCTGCTGCGCCCCAGCTTCGCCGCGCTGTGCGCCGCCGAGGCGGAGCTGGGGCCGCTGTTCGCACTCGTCGCGCGCGCCGGCGCGGGCGAGCTGCGGCTGGCCGAGATGGCAGCGCTGTTCTGGCACTGCCTGGTCGAGCGCGAGGGCCTGAGCCGCGAGGCGGTGGGCGAGGCAGTGGTCGCGCAAGGCCTCGCCGCCTGCGCCGCGCCCTTGCGCAGCCTCCTGGCGCAAATCCTCAAGGGCGCGCCATGAACGCGCGGTTCGACGGCGCGGCCCTCGCGCTGTGGGCGCTCGCTGCGCGCACGCTCGGCTGGCGGCCGGCCGAGTTCTGGGCCGCGACGCCGGCCGAGTTCGCTGCCTCCCTGGGCCTCGCGCGCCTCGATGCGCCCGCTCCCGGCCTCGATAGGCAGACCCTGCAACGGCTGATGGACAACGATCATGGACGATGAGATCGACACGCTGCTGGTGGAAGTGCGCGCCGGCACCGAGGGCTTCGCGCGCGACATCGCCCGCCTGCGCGGCGCGGTGGAGGGCGACCTCGCCGCGGGCTTCACCCGCGCCGGCGATGCGCTGGAGCGCGGGCTGGCGAGCGCCATCCGCAGCGGCAACCTGGGCTTCGACGATCTCAGGCGCAGCGCCAGCTCCGCGCTCGGCGCGATCGCCGCGCAGGCCGCCGAGACGCTCGCCGCCCTGATGACCGGCAGCGGCACTCCGGCCGGGGCCGACATCGGCGGCCTGCTCACCGGCGCACTCGGCCTGCCGGGCCGCGCCACCGGCGGCAACGTGTCCCCGGGGCGCGGCTACCTCGTGGGCGAGCGCGGGCCCGAGGTCTTCGTGCCCACCGCCGCCGGCCGGGTGGAGGCCCCGCGCGCCGCGCTCCGCGACGTGCGCGTCTCGATCAGCCTCGACGCCCCGCGCGGCGCCTCCGTCCCGCAGTCGCTCCAGCGCTCCTCGCGCCAGGTGGCGAGCGCGGTGCGCCGCTCCCTCTCGAACTAGGAGGCCCGTTCCATGGCATTCTGGCTGGCAAGCGAGCGCGAGGGTCAGGCGAGCGACTGGATCATGCGCTTCGACCCGCGCTTCTGGACCGTCAACTTTCCGCGGCCGATGATGGCGGCGGTCGTCTCGACCGGCCCGGACGCGCTGCGCGTCGAGGCCGCGTTCCTGCGCAAGTGCGACCTGGGCGGCCTGATCTGGGACAGCGAGGACCGGCTCGACCACCCGCTTCTCGCCTACCGCACCGACCGTGACTACGCGCACACCGCGCTGCGCTTCCGCTGGCGCTCGGGCGGAATCGCCCCACTCGACGCGGTGAACGGCCCCACGCTGACGGTGGAGGGCCGCGACGCGGCGGGCGCTCCGCGGACCTGGTACGTCAGGCTCTGGAACTATGCCGAGGGAACCGGCGAGGACGCGCTGGTCTCGCTCGACTTCTCCCAGCTCGATGGCGGCTTCCTGCTGCCCGCGGAAGCGGATCGCGTGTGGCCAAGCGCGATCGAGCGCATGTTCATCTCCTTCGCCCCGCCCGGCTACGACGCGGAGAGCGACGAGCCGCTGCCGGCCGAGGCCGAGGGCTGGATCGAGGTGAGCGCCATCGCCGCCGACGGGGCGCGCGCCATGCTGGAGATCGGCGACGTGCTGGTTCAGGCGCACGGCCTTGGCATCGCCACCGGCTTCGACGACCAGGGCGTGCAGACCCCCGCCCGGCTCCTGCGCGCGGCGCGCCAGCTCGGCTACCGCGGTTCGGTGATCCACTATATCGGGATGAGCCACTATTTCCGGCTCGCCGCGATGGACGGCGCCTTCCTGGCAGGCGGGCCCGGCGCTACGCTCAATGCCCCGACGCGGGTCTGGCACCGCGCCTTCTTCGCCGAGTGCCTGCGGCTGGGGTTCAGCCCCGTCGCCTCGCTGTCCTACGAGCTGCTCGATCAGCACTGCCCCGCGGCGTGGAAGCAGCGCGCGCACGACGGCGCGCCGGCCCTCACCGGCTGGGACCCGCCCTCCACCCTGCTGTCGCCCGCGAGCGGGGAGGCGATGGATTGGCTCCGCGCGGTCGCGGGCGAGATGGCGACGCTGATGGCCGAGGCGGGCGCCCCGGTGCGCTTTCAGGTGGGCGAGCCCTGGTGGTGGACCTTTGCGGACGGCCGGATCTGCCTCTACGATGCAGCGGCACAGGCGGCGCTGGGCGGCGCGCCCGTCGCCATCCCGGACATGCGCGCACCGCTCGACGCGGGCCAGACAGCCCTGCTGGACGCGGCCGGCGCGCTGCTCGCGCAGTCCACCGCCGATCTCGTGGCGGCCGTTCGGGCCGCGGTCGCCCCCCGCTTGGTCGAGGCGCTGGTGCTGGTCTTCGCGCCTACGATCCTGGCGCCCGACATGCCCGAGCTCAGGCGCGCCAACCTGCCGAGCGGATGGGCCTCCCCCGCCTTCGACCGGCTCCAGGTGGAAGACTACGACTGGCTCACCGCAGGGGCCGACGCGCACCGGCGCCACGCCCTGGCCGAGATCGATGCCCGGCTGGGCTATCCCCCGCAGCAGCAGGACTACCTGGCCGGCTTCGTCCCGGCCGCGGGCCAGTCCGAGCTGTGGCGGCGCATCGACGCGGGCATCGACGCGGCGCGCGCCCGCGACCCGCACGAGATCGTCGTCTGGGCGCTGCCGCAGGTGGCGCGCGACGGTTACGTGCGCCTGCCCCCCGTTTCCACCCATGACCCGGGATCCGACCCCATGCAGCCTTTCGACGACGTGCCCTACCCGCTTGCGCTCGGCCGCGACGCCACCGTCGTCGCGGAGTTCTCCACCAGCGTGTCGACCACCGCCTCGGGGTTCGAGCGGCGCAACAGCCTGTGGTCCGACGCGCGCCTGCGCTTCGATGTCGGCCCCGGCGTCCGCTCCGAGGCCGAGTTGGGCGCGCTGCTCGCCTTCTTCCGGGCCCGGCGCGGACCCGCGCGCGGGTTCCGGCTGCGCGACCCGGGAGACTTCAGCTCCGGCGGCATGACCGAGGCGCCGAGCGCGCTCGACCAGCACATCGGCAGCGGGGACGGGATCACCGCCGAATTCGCGCTGACCAAGCGCTATGGCGCGGGACCGGAGGCACAGCAGCGGCGCATCACCCGGCCCGATCCCGCGAGCGTGCGCGTCTCGATCGACGGCGTGCCGCAAGCGGGCAACTGGCACCTGCGCCCCGCCGGGATCGTGGCGTTCGACCTGCCACCCCCGGCGGGCGCGATCGTTCGCGCAGGGTTCCTGTTCGACGTGCCGGTGCGCTTCGCGCAGGACAGCCTGGAGATCTCCGGCGCCGCCTTCGCCGCAGGAGAGGCGCCCAGCGTTCCCCTGGTCGAGATCCGGGAGCCGTCATGAGCCGCCGCTGGTTCGCGCGCGAGCTGGAGACGGTCGCGACCTTCTGCCGGATCCTGCGCACCGACGGCGTCGCGCTCGGCTTCACCGCGCACGACCGCGACCTGTGGTTCGACGGCGTGCTGCACCGCGCCTCGCCCGGCATGGTCCCCTCCTCGATCCGCCGCTCCGCCGGACTGGATGCCGACAGCGCCGAAGTGAGCGGCGCACTGACGCACGACGCGATATCGGGCGCCGAGCTCCACGCCGGCCGCTTCGACGGGGCGCAAGTTCGCATCGGCGTGGTCGACTGGGAAAGCGGTGAGCGCGATATCCTCTATGCCGGCACCATCGGCGCGATCGCCGAGGAGGACGGCGCCTTCTCCGCCGAGCTCGTCTCGCGCAAGGCGGAGCTCTGGCGCGATCCCGTCCCACGCACCAGCCCGGCCTGCCGCGCCGCCTTCTGCGGACCTGGCTGCAACCTCAATCCCCAGCGCTTCATGCGGGAGCTGCGCCTCCAGGCGATCGATGCCCCCGCCAACGCCGTCGTGCTGGAGGGCGCGCCCGAAGCAGCACTCCACGCCGGCGGCACCCTGCGCTGGCTGGACGGGCCGCAGGCCGGCATCGTGGCCGGGGTGATGGGCCCGGGCCCGGCGGGAGGGCTGGTCCTCGACGTGCCGATCGAACCCGTCGCCGCCGGCAGCCGCGTGCTGCTGCGCGAGGGGTGCGACCACCGGCTGGACACTTGCGCCACCCGCTTCGCGAACGCCGCGAATTTCCGCGGCGAGCCGTTCCTGCCCGGCAACGACCTGCTCGTGCGCACGCCGGGACCCGGCCAGTGAGCGGCGAGGCTCTCGCGCGGGCGGCGCTGTCGCTGGTCGGCGCGCCGTTCCGGCTGCACGGACGCGATCCTGCGAGCGGGCTCGACTGCCTCGGCGTCCTGGCCCTGGTCTGCGCAGCCACCGGGCGCACGGCAAGGCTGCCGACCGGCTATGCCTTGCGGTCCCGGCGGGTGCCGGACGCGGACCGCCACGCGGCCATGCTGGGGCTGCGCCCGGCGGCCGGGGAGATCGCGCGGGGCGACGTGCTCCTGCTGCGGACCGCACCGTGCCAGCTCCATCTCGCCATCGCCGTCTCGGCCGCATCCATCGTCCATGCCCATGCCGGGCTCGGCAAAGTCGTGCGCGGACCGCTTCCCCCCACCTGGCCGGTCCTGGGGCACTGGCGCGCGGCCCCGGCAGCCCCCCTGGAGGACATCTGACATGGCGACACTCGTATTCGGCAGCCTGGGCACGGCGCTGGGCGGCCCGCTGGGCGGAGCGATCGGCTCGCTGATGGGCCGCCAGGTGGATGGCATGGTGCTCGGCGGGGCGGGCCCACGGGGGTCCCGCCTCAAGGAGCTGGAACCGACCTCCTCCACTTACGGTCAACCGCTGCCGCGCCACTTCGGCCGCATGCGTACCGCCGGCTCGGTGATCTGGGCCACCGACCTCGTCGAGCACGACGAGGCGCAGGGGGGTGGCAAGGGGAGCCCGGCGATCGCCGGCTATAGCTACAGCGCGAACTTCGCGGTCGCCCTCGCCAGCCGACCGATCCTGGGGCTCGGCCGGATCTGGGCGGACGGGCGGCTGCTGCGCGGTGCGGCCGGCGATCTCAAGGTCGCTTGCACGCTTCGCGTCCACACCGGCGAGGGCGACCAGGCGCCCGATCCGCTGATCGCCGCCGCCGAGGGAGAGGACCGCTGCCCGGCCTACCGCGGCCTGGCCTATGTGGTTTTCGAAGGGCTCGACCTGTCGGACTACTACAACCGGATCCCCGTGCTGTCCTTCGAAGTGATCGCCGACGACGCCTTCGATCTCCGCCACCTGGTGGGCGAGGTGATCGAGCGCGTCGATGCCGCGGTGCCGCTCGACGGGCTTGCCGGCTACACCAGCGAGGGCAGCCCCGCCGCCGACCTCGAGGTCCTTGATCGCGTGATGCCGCTGGACGTGGACGCAGCGGGCACCGATCTCGTGATCGCCCGCCAGCGCCGGCAGGACGGGCCGATCCTGCTGTCCGAACCGTGCATCCCGCTCGAAGACGAGGACGGGTCCGGCGGTCGGGCGGGCCACGCGCGCCACCGCGCGGCGCCCTTGGCGCAGGCGCCCTCGGTGCTGCGCCACTACGACCCTTGGCGCGACTACCAGCCCGGCGTCCAGCGTGCCTCCGGCCGCGCCGGTCCGGGCGAGCCGGCGATCGTCGAGCTGCCGGCGGCGATCGAGGCCGCGGACGCGCGGGTCCTGATCGAGCGCCTGGCCCGCCGCGCCGACTGGACGCGCGAGCGCATCACCTGGTGCAGCGGCGAGCTCGACCCCGCGGTCGGCCCCGGCGCGCTGGTGGCGCTGCCGGGCATCGCCGGGCACTGGCGGGTGCGCGAGTGGGAGTGGCGCGCGAGCGGCGTCGCGCTTGCGCTCGAGCGCGTGCCGCCGACCGGTGCCGATGCCGCGCCCGCGATCCTGGCCGACCCCGGCCGCGCGGCCGCGGCGGCCGACCTATCGGTCGCGGAGACCCGCCTGGTCGCCTTCGAGCTTCCGGTCGACGGGCTCGGTGGAGCGCCGCAGGTCCCGCGCCTGTTCGCCGCCGTCACCGGCACGACCGCCGACTGGGCGGGCGCCGCGCTCTATGCCGACGCGGGCGCGGGCCAGCTCGTCCCGCTCGGCCCCAGCGGCCATCGGCGCGCGGTGATCGGCACCGCGCTGTCCCCCCTGCCGCCGGCGAGCCCGCTGCTGCTCGACCGCGGATCGCGGCTGACCGTATCGCTCCTCGACCCGGCGATGCAGCTGGCCACGGTCGAGCTGGCGCAGATGCTCGCCGGCGCCAATCGCGCCCTCGTCGGCGAGGAGATCGTCCAGTTCGCGAAGGCGGAGCCGCTCGGAGGCGGCCACTGGCGGCTCTCCGGACTGCTGCGCGGGCGCGGCGGGACCGAGCATGCCGTCGCCGGGCATGGCTCGGACGAGGGGTTCGTCCTGCTCGGGCCGGGGCTGGTGCCGCTCGACCCTGCCGTCCTCGGCACCGACCCGGCGCGCCGGGTGGTGGCTCTCGGCCGCGGCGATCCGGCGCCCGTCAAAGCGCCGGTGCTGCTCCGCGGCCTGGGCCTGCGCCCGCTCTCCCCCGTCCGTCCGCGCCGGACCGTGGCCGCGGACGGTTCCTGGACGCTGGCCTGGACGCGCCGCGCGCGCGGTGGATGGTCCTGGCGGGGCGGCGTGGACATGCCGCTCGTCGAGGAAGCCGAAAGCTACCTGGTGACCCTGGGTCCCCTCGAAGCCCCCTTCGAAACCTTCCTCGCCACGTGGACGACCGCCACCCCGCTGCTCCGGCTCGAAGCGAGTACGCTGGCCGATCTGGCCGCCCGCAATCCCGGCGCCCCGATCGCGGTCCGCCAGCGTGGCACCGCATCGCTCTCGCTCCCGCTCCTCCTGTGCCACCTGCCCTGATCCCCGGAAGGAAAGCCGATGACCGACCCGTTTCCCTTCGCCAGTGCCACCTCCCGCTTCGCGCTGCCGCTGCTCCATGCCGGGCAGGCGGAGAAGGAGGTGGTCGTGAACGAGGCGCTCGCGCGCGCCGATGCCCTGATGCACTGCGCGATCCAGGGCGAAACGGCC
The DNA here is from genome assembly GCF_042432915.1 of Novosphingobium soli. NCBI lineage: Bacteria > Pseudomonadati > Pseudomonadota > Alphaproteobacteria > Sphingomonadales > Sphingomonadaceae > Novosphingobium > Novosphingobium soli. The sequence continues at coordinate 100,593 of NZ_JBHLWK010000007.1, read as the reverse complement.
ACACCTCCGGAATTTTCCGTAGATGGCCAGGCCTGGCTGGTCGCCGCAGGCGCGACCGAGGCCTGGCAGGGACAGGCCGGCTCGATCGCGCGAAGGCACGGCAGCGGCTGGATTTTCGCGGAGCCGTGCGACGGCCTGCGGGTCTTCGACCTCTCCGCCGGCCAGGAGATGCTGTTTTTCGGTGGCTGGAGAAAAGCTTCCCTGCCGCTGGAACCACTTGGAGGAACGAGTGTTGATGGTGAGGCTCGGGCCGCGATCAATGATCTGGTCTCGGCTCTTCAAGCCTTGGGTATCTTCCCGGCGGCATAACGATGCAGGAACAGGGTCCTTCGGGGTGGCAATGATTTCGGATACCGGGTCGGCAGCGTACCCCAACCTCCCGAACATGCGGCATTTTTGCCACAGGTGCGGGTAATGTGCGCTTGCACACGCATTGCCAAAGGGCTAGACACTCTAGCACTCGGTGGCTCCAAATCTCTTAGTAGGGGAAACGTATGAGGAAACTCGTCCTTGGACTGGCGCTGGCTTCGACAGCTATCGCCACGCCCGCGTTCGCGCGCGACGATTCGTGGTATCTGGAACTCGATTTCGGCGGCATGATCGTCGAAGACGCCGACGTTGACGTCGATGGTGTCAACAACGCCGGTGAAATCGAATTCAAGAAGGGCTTCGACGGCGGCGCTGTTCTTGGCTACGACTTCGGTCCGTTCCGTCTCGAGACGGAAGCCAGCTATCGCCAGGCCAACATCAAGTACAGCGGTGGCGCTGACGCCAGCAACCTGTCGTTCATGGTCAACGGCCTGCTCGACTTCGGTCCGGACGACGGCCTCCAGGGCTTCGTCGGCGGTGGTGCCGGTGTCGCTCGCGTCGACGCCGACGTGATCGACGATTCCGACAGCGGCTTCGCATGGCAGGCGATCGCGGGTATCCGCGCTCCGCTCAGCGCCCACTGGGACATCGGCCTCAAGTACCGCTTCATGAACGTCGACAACGTCGACCTCGTGTCGCCCGCGGGTGACTCGCTGGAAACCCGCTGGCGTTCGCACTCGCTGATGGGCACCCTGGCGTACAACTTCGGCGAACCGGCTGCTCCGCCGCCGCCCCCGGCGCCGCCGCCCCCGGCGCCGCCGCCCCCCCCGCCGCCCCCGCCGCCGGCTCCGGCCTGCAACAAGGGTCCGTACATCGTGTTCTTTGACTGGGATAAGTCGGACATCACGCCGGAGGCTTCGACCATCCTCGACAGCGCCGTCAGCGCCTACGCGAACTGCGACAGCGTTCCGATCATGCTGGCCGGCTACACCGACCGCTCGGGCTCGACCACGTACAACCAGGGCCTGTCGGAGCGTCGTAACGCTTCGGTCCGTTCGTACCTGACCAGCCACGGCATCCCCGACGGCTCGATCTCGAGCCAGGGCTTCGGTGAAAGCAACCCGCGCGTTCCCACCGCCGACGGTGTGCGCGAGCTGCAGAACCGCCGCGTCGAGATCACTTACGGTCCGGGCTCGGGCATGTAAGCGAACCGGCAACGGTCAAGATCAGGGGGTCGGAGCAATCCGGCCCCCTTTTCTTTTGGACCTGCCGCGGCTTCCGGCTTCCGCGCGGACGCACAGCAAGAAGCCCTGCGGCTTGGCCGCAGGGCTTCTTGCTGTGCCGAACTGTTGGGGGCCTCAGGCCGCGTAGGGGGTCGGATCGATCAGGCCGGCTTGCGCGAAGCCGCCCTTGCGCAGGCGGCAGCTATCGCACAGGCCGCAGGCACGGTCGTCCGGCTGGGGGTCGTAGCATGACCAGCTCATCCCCGGATCCAGCCCCAGGCGATCGGCCTCGCGCGCGATGTCGGCCTTGCCCATGAACTGCAGCGGGGCATGGATGCGCAGCTTGTGCCCTTCGGCACCCGCCTTGGTGGCCAGCTCGGCGATCGCCTCGAAGGCGGAGATGAACTCCGGCCGGCAGTCGGGATAGCCCGAATAATCCAGCGCGTTGACGCCGATGAAGATGTCCCGCGCGCCGATCGCCTCGGCCCAGGCGAGTGTGAGCGAAAGGAACACCAGATTGCGGGCCGGCACGTAGGTGACCGGGATCTCCGCCCCGACGCCTTCCTTCGGCACCGCGATGTCGTCCGTCAGCGCCGAGCCGCCGAACTGCCTCAGGTCGAGCGGCATGACGACGTGACGCGCCGCGCCGATGAACCGCGCGATCTCGGCCGCCGCCTCCAGCTCGCGCCGGTGCCGCTGGTTGTAGTCGATGGTGAGCGCGTTGACCGCGAAGCCCTGCTCGCGTGCGATACCGGCCGAGACCATGGAATCGAGACCGCCGGACAGCAGCACGACGGCCGGCCTGGCCGTGGGGGAAGAGGTTTCCTGCATGACCGTCCCGCTACGCCGGCTGCGGCGCGGCCGCAATGGTCAACCGCCGCAGGCCCCTGTCATGCGACCTTCCGCGGAGAACGAGAAGGGCAGCCCGTCGACGATCCCCTGGCTGTCCACCTGAACCAGGCGATTGGTCTCGCGCCGGATATGGGTGCGCCCGTAGCCTTGTCCGCGGCAGGTGTACTGCACGGTGACTTCGTCCGGCAGGTCGTCCACCACGACGCTGCTGCAGGGTGCGCCCGGATGGCGCAGCTGGATGAAGCGGCGACCGTTGTCCACGCACATGGCGCGCACGGGCCCTCCACGCTCGCGCAGCTCCCAACTCCCGCGATCGAGCTCGTCCAGCATGTGCAGCGACTTGCGCTGACCGTGGGCCGGAACGACGACAGCGGTGGCGGCAGTCGCAATGGCGAGCACGACAAGCGCAGATCTCAACATCGTTTCATCGCCTTCACTCATCGTCCTGCCGCATACAATATCGGAACAGGAGAGGGCGAATGCAAGTCGGCCCGCAGCGGATGGGCCTCAGACTGGCGTCAGACGGGAATGCGGAGGATCTTGGAGCAGAACGCGCAGTCCACCGGTACGAGACCGTCATCGTCGCGCATATCGACGATCTGGTCTTCGGGAAAGCGCGAGAGGATGGATTGATAGTGCTCCACGGTACAGCGGCAACCCCGCTGGAGCAACAGCAGGGGCTCGACCCGCACTTCCTCCTCTTCGTGGAACAGGCGCCAGACGAGCTGCTCCAGGTTCAGCACGGGATCGATGAGTTCCGCCTCGCTGACGGTGGAGGCCAGGATCGCCACATGCTCCCAGTCCGGGTGGTCCTCCTTGGCATGAAGGCGCTCCTTGCCTTCCTCGCCGTCGGGAAGGTGCTGGACGAGCAGACCACCGGCGGTGCATCGCGGCCCGTTGGAGCGCACCGCGATGCGGATGAGCGTGGGCAGCTGCTCCGACTGCGCGAAGTAGCTCTCGCAGGCATGGGCCAGCGACTCGCCTTCCAACGGCACGATGCCCTGATAGCGCTCCTGGCTGGCGGCCAGGTCGAAGGTGATCGCGAGATAGCCCTTCCCGAAGATCGTCTCCAGCGTGCAGCCTTCCTCCAGCTCGCCCACGCGCTCGGGATCGTGGCGCAGGTAGCCGCGAAGTTCTCCGTTGCGGTAGTCGCACACGAGGAGGTCCACCACGCCGTCCTCGGCCTGCGCCTGCAGGGTAAGCTGGGCGTGCTCCTCCTTCAGCAGCGAGCCCATCAGCGCGGTGAGGACCAGGGCCTCCGCCAGCAGGTGCTTGACGATCTTGGGGTAGTCGTGCGCCGACAGCACCGTCTCGAGCACCGGCCCGAGCCGCACGACACGCCCGCGGGCATGGCGTGCGGGCACCGTGAAGGCGAGGACCCGGTCGAAGCCGGTGTCGTCGTCGCGCAGGAGGTCGTCGAGGCTCACAGCTTGCCGAGGCTCCACAGCAGGACCGACTTCTGGGCGTGGATGCGGTTCTCGGCCTCGTCCCAGACCACCGATTGCGGGCCGTCCATGACCTCGTCGGTAACCTCCTCGTTACGGTGCGCGGGCAGGCAGTGGAGGAACACGGCACCGGGCTCCGCTGCCGCCATCAGCGCGGCGTCGACCTGGTAGGGCTGCATCGCGGCGACGTGCTGCTCACCCCCGGCCTGGCCCATCGAGACCCAGGTGTCGGTGACCACGACCTGCGCCCCCGCCACCGCCGCGCGCGCATCGGGCGTAAGGATGACCTCGCCCCCCGCCGCGCGTGCCCGCGCCACGAAGCCCGCGTCGGGCTCGTACCCGGCCGGGCCGCCGATGCGGATGGTGAACTTCATCAGCCCCGCCGCCTCGATCAGCGAATTGGCGACGTTGTTGCCATCGCCCAGCCAGGCCAGTTGCAGACCGGGCAAGGCGAAGCCCCGCTCGACCACCGTCAACAGGTCGGCGACGATCTGGCAGGGGTGCGACAGGTCGGTCAGCCCGTTGATGACCGGGACGTCGGCGTAGTGCGCCAGTTCCTCGATCTTGGCGTGGTCGTCGGTGCGGATCATGATCGCGTCGACCATCCGGCTGAGCACCCGCGCGGTGTCGGCAATGGTCTCGCCCCGGCCCAGCTGCGTGCTGTCCGCCTCCATGATCAGCGCCGACCCGCCGAGCTGGCGCATCGCCATGTCGAACGACACGCGCGTGCGGGTGGAGTTCTTCTCGAAGATCATCGCCAGCACGTGGCCAGCCAGAGGCGCATCCGCATCGGCCCGACCCTTGGGCCAGGCCTGGCGTGCCGCCTTGCGATCCAGCGCGTCGTTGATCATGGCCGCGATCACGTCGCCGCCGGCATCCGACAGGCTGAGAAAATCCTTGCTCATCAGGCACCCTCCTCGGGCTGGTAGCTCGCGGCCGCGGCGGAGAGCTTCTCCATGAATTCATCTATATGGCTGTCGTCGATCACCAGCGGCGGCAGGATACGCACGACGTTGTCCCCCGCCGAGACGGTCAGCAGGCCATGGCTGTCGCGCATGTGGGCGACGAAGGCGCGCGGCTCCACCCTCATCTTCAGGCCGATGAACAGGCCGCGCCCGCGCACGAGCTCGAACAGATCGGGGTAGTTGCCGATGAACTGCTCGAGGCGGGCCTTCAGCCGCTCGCCCTTGGCGCGCACGTCGGCGAGGAAGGCCTCGTCCGGGATCACGTCCAGCACCGCCCCGATCGCGGCCATGGCGAAGGGGTTGCCGCCGTAGGTCGACCCGTGCGCGCCGAACGTCATGCCCCGGGCCGCCTTCTCGGTGGCCAGGCAGGCGCCCACCGGGAAGCCGCCGCCGATGCCCTTGGCGGTCGCGAGGATGTCGGGCGTGATCCCGTACTGCTCATAGGCGTAGAACGTGCCGGCGCGGCCGACGCCGCTCTGCACCTCGTCGAGAACGAGCATCAGGTCGTGCTCGTCGCAAAGCGCGCGCAGGCCCTGCAGGAACGCGTCGGTGGCGATGCGGATGCCGCCCTCGCCCTGGATCGGCTCGACCAGGAAGCCGGCCGTGTTGGGACCGATCGCCGCCTTCGCCGCCTCCAGGTCGTTGAAGTCGACGTACTTGAAGCCGGGCAGCAGGGGCAGGAAGCCCTTGTGCATCTTCTCCTGGCTCGAGGCGCTGATCGTCGCCATGGTCCGGCCGTGGAACGCGTTGTTGAACGTGATGAGCTCGAACTTGTGGTCGTTGCCGGCGGACTGGTGATAGGCGCGCGCGGTCTTGATCGCGCACTCGACGGCTTCCGCACCGGAGTTGGTGAAGAACACCGTGTCCGCGAAGGTCAGGTCCACCAGCCGCTGGGCCACGGCCTCGCCCTGCGGGCTGCCGTAGAGGTTCGAGACGTGCATCAGCGTCTGGGCCTGCTTCTGGATCGCCGCGACCAGCCCCGGGTGCGAGTGCCCGAGCGCGTTCACCGCGATGCCGCTGGCGAAGTCGAGGAAGCGACGACCGTCCTCGCTGACGAGATGGCAGTGCTCACCGCGGACGGGACGCACGCCGCACCGGGGATAAACGGGCATCAGCGGGGTCATGGACATGTCGGAAATCCTCGAGAATTCTGGCGTGAAGATCGCAAACGACAAATGGCGGCCCTATCCGGACCGCCATCTGCGCGCATTTAGACTTTTGCAGACGCCCGGTCAAACCGCCGGGCGCAGTGCAGGCAGGATCAACCCTGGCGCGGCACCAGGTTGACCGCCGAGTACTTGCCTCGTCGATCGACCTCGATGTCGAATTCCACGCGATCGCCTTCGTTCAGGCCCTGGAGGCCCGAGCGTTCCACGGCACTGATGTGCACGAATGCGTCCGGCTGCCCGTCATCGCGGGTGATGAAGCCGAAGCCCTTCATGGAGTTGAAGAACTTGACCGTGCCGGTAGCCTTTTCGCCGGTGAGCTGGCGCTGCGGGGCAGCCGGCTCGCGCTTGGCGACCGGGATCACGTCGCCCACGACCGAGAGGTCGGTGGCCGAGATCTTGCCGCCACGATCGACGAGCTGGAATTCGAGCTGCTGGCCCTCGGCCAGGCCTTCGAGGCCGGCGCGCTCAACCGAGCTGATGTGCACGAACACGTCGTCGCCGCCTTCATCGCGCTGGATGAAGCCGAAGCCCTTTGCTGCGTTGAAGAACTTAACGACGCCGCGGCCCTGGCCAACGACCTGCGCGGGCATTCCGCCACCGCCGCCGCCACGACCACCGCCGAAGCCGCCACCACCGCCGCCGCCGAAGCCGCCGCTGCGCTGACCGCCGCCGAAGCCGCCGCCGCCGCTGAACCCGCCGCCGCCACCGCCGCCGCCGAAGCCGCCGCGATCACCGCCGCCGCCGAACCGGTCGGAGCCACCGAAACGATCCTGTCCGGCAAAGAACGGATCGAACTCGTCCTCCCCAAACCGATCCCGCTTGTCGCGTCCCCTTCCGCGACGACCTCTGTCAAAACCCATGTCTACGAACGTACCTTCGCTGCGCCCCTCAAGCATCCGCCCGGACGCGTGGACGAAGCACGCCGGGCGTCAGGCGAGCGGCCGGGCAATACCCGACCCTCTCCTGCAATCATCACTCTTACACGACTCCAGCCGCGATGGCGAACGGAAATACGTGTCCTTTTCGGACCGTCGCCGCGAAACATCCGATTCTCGTCCAAGATTTGCCTTGCCACTTCGTTGCTGAGGGTCTTGATGACGGCACTCACGGCGACCTGATCGTTGTACCGCCTGTGTTTTTGCCGGAGAAGAAGCGAGCCATGTTCCGCCAGATCACCGAGACCGTATTCGCCAGCCCGCAGATCGACGTGGACGCCATCGCGCAGGCGCAGGCGCTCGGCATCGTCCGGATCGTCAACAATCGCCCCGAAGGGGAGAGCGACGACCAGACGCCCGGGGCCGAGATCGAGGCGGCGGCGCGGGCGGCCGGCATCGACTACGTGGCGATTCCCGTGACCCATGCCGGCTTCAGCCAGGCGCAGGTGGATGCGATGGAGGCGGCGCTCGCCATCGACGGGCCGGTGCTGGCGTATTGCCGGTCTGGCACGCGCTCGACGCTGTTGTGGGCGCTGGCACGCGCCAAGGCGGGGGACAGCCCCGCCGCGATCGCCTCGCGCGCCGCGTCCGCCGGATACGACGTGACGCCGATCCGGCAACTCATCGAGATGCTCTCCGCCGGCCGCTGAGGCGGCACACCCGCTGACCCTCGCGCCATCGCCCGCGACCTTCCGCGGACGGTTCGCCGTGCCTGCGACACGCGCAAAAAAATGGGCCGGAGCGGCTGGCTCCGACCCTTTGAAGGTTGTGTTCGCAGGAGGAACAACGGTTGGCGACGACGGGGGGAAGGAGAGGAGGATGACCCCGCCGCCGCCAAACTGGATAGTCTCGACTTAGTTGTAGGCGCGCTCGCCGTGCTCGCCGATGTCGAGGCCGTCGGCCTCCACCTCGGGCGAGACGCGCAGGCCGGTGACGGCCTTGGCGATGAACATCGCGATCGCGGTGCCGACGATCGAAAGGACGATCGTGGCCGCCACGGCAGCCGCCTGGACCCCGAACTGCGATCCGATTGCGAAGTCGTCGCCGCCGGGGCCACCGAGCGAAGGCGCATAGACGATCGCCGTGCCGAGAGCGCCGACGATGCCACCCACGCCGTGGATGCCGAAGGCGTCGAGCGAGTCGTCGTAGCCGAGCGCCGGCTTTACCTTCGAGACGAAGATGAAGCAGACGATCGACGCGACGGCGCCCAGCACGATCGCGCCGAACGGACCCGAGTTGCCGGCCGCGGGCGTCACGGCGACGAGGCCGGCGATGATGCCCGAGCAGTAGCCCAGCGCCGAACCCTTGTGGCCCGAGAACTTCTCGGCCAGCATCCAGAACAGGCCGGCCGATGCGGTGGCGACGAAGGTGTTGATCATGGCCAGGGCGGCGGAGCCGTTCGCTTCGAGCGCCGAACCGGCGTTGAAGCCGAACCAGCCCACCCACAGCAGGCCGGTGCCCACGAAGGTCAGCGTCAGCGAGTGCGGGGCCATCGGCTCGGCCGGGTAGCCCTTGCGCTTGCCCAGGATGATCGCGGCCACCAGTGCCGAGACGCCGGCATTGATGTGCACGACGGTACCGCCGGCGAAGTCGAGAGCGCCCATCGCGAAGAAGACGCCGCGTGCTTCCCAGACCATGTGCGCGATCGGGTAGTAGACAAGCAGCAGCCAGACGATGGCGAACACCATCACCGCCGAGAACTTCATGCGCTCCACCACCGAGCCCAGGACCAGCGCGACCGTGATCGCGGAGAAGGTCATCTGGAAGCAGACGAAGACGAGTTCGGAGATCACGACGCCGTCGGTGAAGGTGGCGGCGGTCGCGTCGGGCGTGACGCCGGCGAGGAAGAACTTGCCCCAGCTGATGAACTGGTTGCCTTCCGGCCCGAAGGCGAGGCCGTAGCCGACCATGACCCACATGAGCATGGCGAGCGCGGTGACGCCGCCGATCTGGGTCATCGTGGACAGCATGTTCTTCGAGCGGGTGAGGCCGCCGTAGAAGAGCGCGAGGCCAGGAAGGATCATCAACAGGACCAACAGGGTCGAGGTCATCATCCAGGCATTGTTGCCGGGCTCAGGCACGGGCGCGGCAGCCGCCTCCTGCGCAAAGGCCGGAAGGGCGGCGAAAAGCGACGCGGTCAGAGCGCCGCCGCCGCAGAAAAGCTTGCGGTTCATCATGAAATCCCCCTCAGAGCGCGGTGTCGCCCGCCTCGCCGGTGCGGATGCGCACGGCCGAAGCGAGGTCGAGGACGAAGATCTTGCCATCACCGATGGCCTCGGTGCTTGCGACCTGCTGGATTGTCTCGACGATCTTGGGCGCGAGATCGTCAGGCGCGGCGACCTCGATCTTCACCTTCGGCAGCATGTTGGTCGAGTACTCGGCGCCGCGGTAGATTTCCGTCTGCCCCTTCTGGCGACCGAAGCCCTTCACTTCCGAGACGGTCATGCCGGCGACGCCGATGGCCCCCAGCGCCTCCCGCACTTCGTCCAGCTTGAAGGGCTTGATGATGGCTATGATGAACTTCATGCCTATCCCCTGTTAGCCACCGGCCCAGCGCCGGCTGCAAACAGGCAAAGCAAGCCGCGTGCCATTTACCCGAGGAAGGAATAATCGTGCGCCTGTCGGTCGGCAGGCGAACAGCACCACGCCGCGCAGGCCGCGCGGTCGCTCAATTCATGTGCAGCTGCTTATTTCTTGGGCAGCGCCAGGGTGGCGTGGACCGGCAAGTGGTCGGAGCCTACCGCAGATAACGGGCTGTGGTGGACAGCGGTTCCCTGCACCTCCCACTCGGGTGAGACGATGATGCGATCGAGCAGCGCCATCGGCCGCCGCGACGGGAAGCTGCGGCCCGGCGCCAGCACGCGCCAATCGGCTCCGAACTCGCGCAGGCAGCCGCCGCGATGGGCCCATTCGTTGAGATCGCCCATCATCACCGTGGGCACCTGCTCCGCGCAGTCCGCCCAGTGGGAGAGCACGCTGCGGACCTGGTGGCGGCGCCGCAGCCCGGACAGGTCGAGGTGCATGCCGATCACGCGCAGGCGGCGACCCTCCACCATCATGTCGGCGCGCAAGGCGCCGCGCGGCTCCAGCACCGGCAGCGGCACCGCCGCCGCCTCGACCAGCTCGATCCCCTTGCGCACCAGGATCGCGTTGCCGTGCCAGCCCAGGCTGTCCGGCTTCATCGAATAGGGCACCGGCACGTAATCGGTGGTCGACTGGATGACGTCGAGCGGGAGCACCGCCATGCGCCGGCCATAGCGGCGATCGACCTCCTGCAGCGCGACGACGTCGGCGTCGATCTCGCGCAGGACCGTCAGGATTCGCTCGGGGTCGCGCCGCCGGTCGAGGCCGACGGCCTTGTGGATGTTGTAGCTGGCGAACTTGATCTGCAACGGAATGTTTCCCGGTGAGTGGGCCCGGTAACAATCCGCGGCACCACGCGCAGGTTCCGGGCCCGCCCTCCCAGGCCCACCCTTCCAGGCCCGGCCGCGCGGCCTCAGCGCTCCTTGGTGGCGCTGAAGGTGAGCTCGGGGTTGCGCTCCTGCTGGTAGTTCACGTCCCAGGCCGAGCGGGCCATGAACACCGGATCGCCATCGCGGTCGCGCGCGAGGTTCATCTTGTTGAACTCGGCGAAGTCGCGCAGCGCCTTGTCGTCGCCCTTGAGCCAGCGCGCGGTGTCGAAGGGCGAGCCTTCCAGGACCGCCTCCACCTTGTACTCGGCCTCCAGCCGGGAGATGAGCACGTCGAGCTGCAGCTGGCCCACCACGCCGACGATCCACTGCGAACCGATCTCCGGATAGAACACCTGGATCACGCCCTCCTCCGACAAGTCGTCGAGCGCCTTGCGCAGCTGCTTGGTCTTGGTCGGGTCCTTGAGCTGGACGCGGCGCAGGATCTCCGGCGCGAAGTTGGGCAGGCCGGTGAAGCGCACGTCGTTGCGCTCAGAGAGGGTGTCGCCCACGCGCAGGGTGCCGTGGTTGGGGATGCCGATGATGTCGCCGGGCTCGGCATTGTCGGCGATCTCGCGGTCCTGCGCGAAGAACAGGATCGGCGAATGGACGGCAATCGGCTTGCCCAGCCCCGACGGCGTCAGTTTCATGCCGCGCTTGAAGGTGCCCGAGACGAGCCGCATGAAGGCAATGCGGTCGCGGTGCATCGGGTCCATGTTGGCCTGGACCTTGAAGATGAAGCCAGTGACTTCCTTGTTGTCCGGCTCGATCGTGCCCTGCTCCGACGGCTGCGGCCGCGGCGGCGGCGCGAACCGCTCGATCGCGTCGATCAGTTCGGTCACGCCGAAGTTCTTCAGCGCCGAGCCGAAATAGACCGGGGTCAGGTCGCCGCCACGATAGGCGTCGACGTCGAACTCGGGATAGCCCGCCTGCGCCAGCTCCAGCTCCTCGGCCACCGCCTCGGGCAGCGCCGCGCCCTCGTCCACCTTGCCGAGGTACTCCTTGCTCGGCCCCTCGGGGCGGCTGATGCGGCCGGTGGCGATGTCGAGGATGCCCTCGAACTGCCCGCCCATGCCGACGGGCCAGGACATCGGGCATACGTCGAGCGCCAGCATGTCGGCGACTTCGTCGAGCAGGTCGAAGCAGGCGCGGCCCTCGCGATCGACCTTGTTGACGAAGGTGATGATCGGCACCGAGCGCAGGCGGCAGACTTCGAACAGCTTGCGGGTCTGCGGCTCGATGCCCTTGGCCGCGTCGATCACCATGATCGCCGAATCGACCGCGGTCAGCGTGCGATAGGTATCTTCCGAAAAGTCCTCGTGACCCGGGGTGTCGAGCAGGTTGAAGGTGATCCCGTCGCGCTCGAAGGTCATGACCGAGCTGGTAACGGAGATTCCGCGCTGCTGCTCGATCTTCATCCAGTCGGAGCGGGCGCGGCGGGCCTGCCCGCGCGCCTTGACCTGGCCGGCAAGGTGGATCGCGCCGCCCTGCAGCAGGAGCTTCTCGGTCAGCGTGGTCTTGCCCGCGTCAGGGTGCGAGATGATCGCGAAGGTACGGCGGGACTGGTGGGGGGCGGACGTCATCCGCGCGCCTTTAGTTGGCGCGGAAGAAGAAGGGAAGGTTTAAGGGCGCCGCGGGGGGCCTTGCCCTTACCTCCCCGCCGCACGCAACGAACAACGAGCGGGCTACCCCTCCCGCGCGATCTGGAAGCCGGCGAACGACTGGTTCACCGGCATCACCTCCAGCGTGTTGATGTTCACGTGCGCCGGCAGCGAGGCGACCCACAGCACGGTTTCGGCGATGTCCCCGCCGGTCAGCGGGTTGACCCCGGCGTAGAAACTGTCGGAGGCCTGCTGGTCGCCGCCGTTGCGCACCACGGTGAACTCGGTCTCGACCATCCCCGGCTCGATCGAGGTGACGCGCACGCCCGTGCCCGAGAGGTCCGAGCGCAGGCCCAGCGCGAACTGGCGCACGAAGGCCTTGGTGCCGCCGTAGACGTTGCCGCCGGTGTAGGGGTAGGTCGCGGCGACCGACGAGAGCATGACGATGCTGCCCTTGCGCGCGATCAGCCCCGGCAGCAGCCTGTGGGTGAGCGAGACGAGCGCGACGACGTTGGTGTCGATCATCGTCATCCAGTTGGCGAGCTCGGCCTGCTGGGCCGGCGCGGCGCCGAGCGCGAGGCCGGCGTTGTTCACCAGGCAATCGATCTGCGCGAAGTCCGCGGGAAGGCCGGCGAGCGCCGCATCGCGTGCGGCTTCGTCGCGGACGTCGAAGACGCAAGGCTGGAAGCGATCCGGACCCAGCGCCTCGGCGAGGGCGTGGAGCCGCTCGGCGCGGCGGCCGGTGCCGACCACGCGCCATCCCGCTGCCGCGAAGGCGCGGGCGCAGGCCTCGCCGATCCCGGACGTGGCGCCAGTGACGAGAACGGTCTTCATGGGAAACTCCTTCAGTCGGCCGAGAGGACGGTCACGTCCATGCGGAAGCGGCGCGTGTCGCCGGGCGGCAGGGTGACGATGCCGGGCTTCTGGCGAAAGTCGCGGGCAAAGCCGAGCGGGTCGGCCATTCCCTGCCACGGCTCGATGCACAAGTACGCCGCCCCCGGCTTCTGCCAGATGCCGAGCATCGGCGTGTCGGGGAAGGCGAGGGCAAGCTGCGCCCCGCCGGGCGCGCCGAAAGTGGCGCTGCGGCTGGACAGCCGGTCCCAGATCAGCGCGTCGGCCTCGAACTGCGCCGCGTCGGGGCAGAGCAGGTGGCCTTCGACAGGCGTGGCGAAGGGCTCGGGCAGCGTGAGGCCGCTCGCCGGGTCGAGGCGGCGGATCGGCTGGGGCTCGGCCGCCTCGAACGCGACCCGGTGATCCGCCTTGGCAGCGCCGCCGGGAAGCGGCCACGCGAAGGCCGGATGGAAGCCGAAGCTGAACGGCAACGGCTCCTCGCCGGGGTTGGAGACCCGCGCCTCCATGCGCAGCGACGCGCCGTCCAGGCGAAACGCCATGTCGAGCACGAAGGCGAAGGGATAGACGCTGCGCGTCTCTTCGCTGTCGGTCAGGCGAAAGCACGCGCGGTCATCCGCCGCTTGCACCACCGCGAAGGCGGAGCGGCGGGCGAAGCCGTGCTTCTTGAGCGCATACTCGCGCCCGTCGAGGCGGTAGCGGTCGCCGTTCAGCGCCCCCACGATCGGGAACAGCAGGGGAGCGTGGCCGGTCCAGAACGCCGGGTCGGCATCGGTCATGTACTCGCGGCCGAGACGGTCGGCGAGCGACCAGAGCTCGGCCCCGAGGGGATGGATCCGGGCGGTGAGATCGCCCGAGGAGATGGTCACCAGTTCCACGTCGATCCCCTTTGCCCGCGTCCTGTCCGTGTCCTAGCCGCGCAGCACCGCGCCGATCTTGGCGGCGGCGGCAGTCACCTTCGCGCTGATCGCCTTCAGGTCCTCGTCCTTGTAGCTCTTGTCGACCGGCTGGAGCGTGACTTCAAGCGCGAGCGACTTGTGCCCTTCGGGCACGCCCTGGCCCCGGAAGTCGTCGAAGAGCCGGGCTCCCACGATGTTCGCCTTGTCGGCGCCCTGCACCGCGCGCACCAGGTCGCCCGAGGGCAGCCCCGCGGGCACGAGGAAGGCGAAGTCGCGGGTCACCGCCTGCAGCGCCGGGGGCGCATAGGAGATGCGGGCGAAGCTGGCGGCGCCCCTGCGGCCGGGAATGGCGTCCAGGTGGATCTCCGCCATGGCGACGGCCCCGTCCACGTCGAACTGGCGGGCGACCTGCGGGTGCAGCATGCCGAAGCGCGCCAGCACCGTCTTGGGTCCGAGGCGCAGCGTGGCCGACTGGCCGGGGTGGAACTGCGGCCCCGCCTCGCCCATCACCTGCAGCTTGTCGACCGGGGCGCCGGCCTCGGCCAGCAGCGCCAGCACTTCGGCCTTGGCGTCGAACGCGTCGAAGGCAGAGGCCTTGCCGGTGGCCCAGCCGCGCCGCGTCTTCTCGCCCGCCAGCACGAGGCCCAGCGTCAGCTTCTCGTCGCTGGCCCCGCCGGCGCCGCGCAAGTACCGGCGGCCCACCTCGAACAGCCGCAGCGCAGCGGCACCGCGATCAAGGTTGCGCTTGGCGGCCATCAGCAGGCCCGGCAGCAGCGAGGGGCGCATGGCCTTCATGTCCTCGCTGATCGGGTTGGCGAGCACCCACAGCGGACCTTCGGCGAAAGCCTGCGCCTCCGCCTCGGGCAGGAACGACCAGGTGACGGCTTCCTGCAGCCCGCGCGCCGCGGCGGCGCGGCGCACGCGGCGCTCCAGCGTCTGCGCCGGGGTGGCGGTGGGCCTGGCGACGCCGTCGGCGCGCGGCAGCGCCACGCTCTCGACCTTGTCGAGGCCGTGGATGCGCACGACCTCCTCCACGATGTCGGGCGCGCCGTCGATGTCCGGGCGCCAGCCGGGCACGGTGACCGCCCAGCGCGGCTCGCCGTTCTCCTCGCTCGCCACGACCGAGAAGCCCAGGCTCGCCAGGATGCGTTCCTGCTCGGCGAGCGGCACGTCGACGCCGCCGAGCCGCGCCACCAGCGCGGGCGCGAAGTGGACGATCTTGGGCGTGCTGGGCGGCGCACCGACGCGCACCACCTCGGACGCCTCGCCGCCGCACAGGGTCTGGATCAGCTTGGTCAGGTGCTCCAGCCCGGTGTCGAGGAAGGCCGGGTCGATGCCCCGCTCGAAGCGGCTGCGCGCGTCCGAGGTGAGGTTGAGCTTGCGGCCGGTCCGCGCGATGCGCTCGGGATCGAAGTAGGCGATCTCCAGCAGGACGTCGGTCGTGTCGTCGCCGCAGCCCGAGTGAGCGCCGCCCATGATCCCGGCGATGTCGTGGACGCCCGCCTCGTCGGCGATCACCGTCATCTCGGCATCGAGCGTGTAGGTCTTCTCGTTCAGCGCCACCACCGTCTCGCCGTCGCGGGCGCGCCGGGCCACGACCGCGCCGCTCAGCTTGGCGAGGTCATAGGCGTGGGCCGGGCGGCCGCTGACGAGCATCAGGTAGTTGGTGGCGTCGACCAGCGCCGAGATCGGGCGCTGGCCGGCCGACTTGAGCCGGTCCTGCAGCCACTGCGGCGACGGGCCGTTCTTCACGCCCCTTATCACGCGGCCGTAGAAGGCGGGGCAGCCTTGCGCATCCTCGATGCGGATCGCCACCGGGCACGGGAAGGTGCCGGGCAGGTCGAGCGGCTCGATCGGCTTGAACGCGCCGAGCCCCGCCGCCGCGAGATCGCGGGCGATGCCGTTCACGCCCATGCAGTCGGGCCGGTTGGGGGTGATCGCCACCTCGATCACCGGGTCGGCGCCGTGGTACTGCGCGAAGGGGGTGCCGACGGGCGCGTCCTGCGGCAGCTCGATGATGCCGTCGTGGTCCTCGCCCAGCTCCAGCTCGCGCGTGGAGCACATCATGCCGTTCGATTCGACGCCGCGGATGGCGGACTTGCGCAGCACCAGGCCGTTGGCCGGCACCGTCGCGCCGGGCAGGCCGAGCACGCCGACGAGCCCGGCGCGGGCGTTGGGGGCGCCGCAGACGACCTGCAGGGGTTCGCCCTCCCCCGTATCGACGGTGAGCACCTGCAGCTTGTCCGCATCGGGGTGGCGCGCCGCGGTGAGCACGCGCGCGACGCGGAAGCCCGCCAGCTTCTCGGCCGGATCCTCCACGCCTTCGACTTCCAGGCCGATGGCGTTGAGCTTGGCGGCGATCTCCTCGATCGTCGCGTCGGTTTCCAGGTACTGCTTGAGCCAGGAGAGCGAGAACTTCATCGTCTTGTCCTTTCCCGCGCTCAGACCGGAGTACCGACGCCGCCCGACAGGGTCGGCACGTCGAGGGCGGAGAAACCGTAGTGGGAGAGCCAGCGCACGTCGCCGTCGAAGAAGGCGCGCAGGTCGTCCATCCCGTACTTCAGCATGGCGAGGCGATCGACGCCGGTGCCGAAGGCAAAGCCCTGCCATTCGTCGGGATCGAGCCCGCCCGCGGCGATGACGTGGCGGTTGACCATGCCCGAGCCCAGCACTTCCATCCAGGCATGGCCCGGCGCATCGCCCGAGCCGCCGACGACGCGGCGGCCGCCTTCGTTGGAATAGCCCACGTCCACCTCGATCGAGGGCTCGGTGAAGGGGAAGTAGCTGGGGCGCAGCCGCAGCACGATGTCGTCGCGCTCGAAGTAGGCCTTGAGGAAGGTCTCCAGCGTCCACTTGAGGTGGCCGAGGTGGATGCCCTTGTCGATGACAAGGCCCTCGATCTGGTGGAACATCGGCGTGTGCGTGGCGTCGCTGTCCGAACGATAGACGCGGCCCGGCGCGATCACGCGCAGCGGCGCGCCCTGGCTCAGCATCGTGCGGATCTGCACCGGCGAGGTATGCGTGCGCAGCAGCATCTCGCGGCCGCCCTCGTTCCTGTCGGGGAAGTAGAAGGTGTCGTGCATCGCCCGCGCCGGGTGGCTTTCCGGCATGTTGAGCGCGGTGAAGTTGTGCCAGTCGTCCTCGATCTCGGGACCGGTGGCGACGGCGAAGCCCATGTCGGCGAAGATCTCGGCCAGCTCGTCCATCACCTGCGAGATCGGATGCACCGAGCCGCGCGGCGCCTCGGGCGCGGGGAGCGAGAGGTCGATCGTCTCCGACGCGAGGCGCGCGTCGAGCGCCGCGGTCTCGAGGGCGTCCTTGCGCGCGGCCAGCGCCTCGCTCACGCTTTCGCGCAGGGCGTGGATCCGGGGACCCTCGACCTTGCGCGCCTCGGGGTCGAGCTTGCCCAGCGTCTTGAGCAGGCCCGAGATCGAGCCCTGCTTGCCCAGGAACTCGACCCGCAGGGACTCCAGCGTATCGAGATCATCGGCGCCCGCGATGCGGGATAGCGCCTCCTGGCCGGTTGCTGCGTGGTCCACTGGTCGTCTCGCTGTCTGCTGATGTCTTCGTCGCGCTCCTTAAGGAGAAGGGGCGCGGATCGCAACGTGGGAGGGATGGCGGGGCCTGGTATGGCCCGGCCACTTACGGGCCCCGCCACTCACGCGAAAAGGGCGCGGACGGCCAAGCCATCCACGCCCTTTCGAAACGCGCTGTGAAGCGGGTCGCTTCGCGTCGGTGGCTTACGCCGCCGCCGGCAGAGCGGCCTTGGCCTGCGCGATGACGGCGCTGAACACGCCGCCCTCGTTCATGGCGAGGTCCGCCATGGCCTTGCGGTCGAGCTCGATCCCGGCGAGCTTCACGCCGTGGATGAACTGCGAGTAGGTCAGGCCTTCGGCGCGGACCGCAGCGTTGATGCGCTGGATCCAGAGCGCGCGGAAGGTCCGCTTCTTGATCTTGCGGTCGCGGTACGCGTACTGGCCGGCCTTCTCGACGGCCTGGCGCGCGATGCGGATGGTATTCTTGCGACGACCCCGGTAGCCCTTGGCCTGGTCCAGGATCCGCTTGTGCTTGGCGCGGGTGGTGACACCCCTCTTGATACGGCTCATGTGCTAGCGCTCCTCAGTTCAGCCCGTAGGGCGCCCACTTCTTGATCACCTTCGCGTCGGCGTCGGAGATGACCTCGGTGCCGCGGTTCTGGCGGATGTACTTGCCGTTGTGGCTGATCAGGCGGTGGCGCTTGCCGGCGACGCCGTGCTTCACCTTGCCGGTGGCGGTGAGCTTGAAGCGCTTCTTGACGCCGCTCTTCGTCTTCAACTTGGGCATTTTCGTCTCCTATGTCAGGGACACGTCCCGCCGGCCATGGCAGCCCTTTTCGCCAGGCCGACCCGCGAATCTCGTGAAAGATCCAACCGTGTCGATTGAAGGGCGCGCCTTTAGTCACATGCGCGGCGAAAGGCAAGCGCGCGAAAATCGCGCGGCTGCGCGGCATAGGCGCAGCGGGCCGTCCGGCCCAGCCACTCGGCGAACCCGCCGGCGATGACCGGCGCGCCCCGCGGCACGGCAAGGCGCCAGAGGTAGGCCTGCGCCGGCACCCGTTGCCCGGAGGCGGTGCGCACCGGCAGCGTCACGCGCCGGTACTCGCAGCCCTCGTAGCGGTCGAGCAGCGCCAACTCGGCGCGCGTCAGCCGCAGCGCGCACAAGGTGCCCGGCACCCGGCCCGTGCCGCGCACCAGCGCCGGATACCAGCCGCGGCCGCCGTCGATGCCGTGGAGCCGGCCCGGCACGCTCGCGGGCTGCGCATCCACCACCCGCGCCCGCACCCAGGCGGCGATCGCGGTATCGGCCTGCGGCTGCAGCGTGCCGTAGAGGAAGAGCCGCAAGCCGCGCGCCGCAGGTCAGTCGTGGTGGTGGCAGGCCATCGCCTCGACCACGTCCTCGAGCCGGGCGGGGTCGCCGATCGCCAGCACCTCGCCGCCCGAATCGATGTTCAGCGGCTCGCCGTTCCAGTCGCACATCGTGCCGCCGGCGCCCTCGACGATCGGCACCAGCGCCGCCCAGTCGTGCAGCTTGAGCCCGGCTTCGCAGACGAGGTCGACGTGGCCGCTGGCGAGGAGCCCGTAGTTGTAGCAGTCCCCCCCGAACATCATGCGCTTGTGGTCGGTCTTGGCGGCGAGCGCCATGAAGTGGTCGCCCTGGTGGTCGTCGAAGTACTGCGGCCCGGTGGTCGCCATCATCGCGTCGGACAGTTCGCGACAGGGGCGGGTGCGCGCCGCGATGCCGTTGAAGGTGGTCGGGTGGCCGCTGGCGCCCACCCAGCGCTCGCGCAGGATCGGCTGGTCGATGATCCCCAGCACCGGCCACCCGTCGACCAGCAGCGCGATCAGCGTGCCGAAGATCGGCCGGCCCGCGATGAACGAGACGGTGCCGTCGATCGGATCGAGCACCCAGGTCCGGCCGGAGGACCCGTCCTCCGCGCCGAACTCCTCCCCGATGATGGCATCGCGCGGCACCTCGGCCTTGAGGATCCGGCGCATGGCTTCCTCCGCGTCGCGGTCGGCGACGGTGACGGGCGAGGCGTCCAGCTTGCGGTCCCCGGTGAGGCCGGTGCGGAAATGGGGGCGAATCGCCTCGCCCGCCGCGTCGGCGAGCCGCAGGGCGAGGGCGATGTCCTGTTCGATCTTCATCGCTCCCCTGTGCCTTGCCGGCGGCGACGCGGTCAAGCGGCAGGCCCTCGCAGCTTTCGCCGTCCAAGCGGTAAAGACCGACTATCGCCGCGGTGGATGTACATGCAACTTTAATTGCATTGCCGTGCGTTCTACGCGGAAGTATTCGGATTTACGGGGCAATCACGAAATTGAGTGGCATGCAACGCAAGAACACGCCTGCGGTGGACCGCACGATTGCGCCGCAGCAGGGCAGCACACGCGACGGGCAACCCCTGTCCTACAATCGGGCACCCGCCGGCGATCTCGCCCCGTGGATCGCGCGACTGTACGTGACGAAGGTTTCCGCGCCGGCGGACTATACGCTGTCCTGCGGCCTCTTCAGCGACACCGCATTCATCCGCATCCAACTGGCGGGAGACTGGGTCGCCATGCCGCCGGCGGGGGAAGTCCGCGCCACCCGGGGCGCCTTCTACTTCGGACCGAACACGCGGCGCATGCCGATCAGCGTGACGGGCAGCTTCGTCAGCCTGGGGCTGGCCCTGCGCCCCGGCGCGGGCACGGCGCTGGGCGGACCGCGTGTCCAGGACTACGTCGACCGCGTGGTGCCAAGCGCGGCGGTGGTCTCGCCTTCGGAGGTCTACCTCGCGCTGTTCGACCCCGAGGGCTCGCCCGAGGACTGGCTGCAGAGCCTGGAGGCGCACTGGCGCCGCAAGATCCACCTGCGGGGCGGCACGCCGCCCGACCCGGTCAGTTCCGCCTTCGAGGAGATCGCCCTGCGCGATCCGAGCACGTCGGTGAGCGAGGCGGCGGACGCGATCGGGGTGGACCGGCGCAAGCTGGAGCGGGTGGTCAGCCGCGACTTCGGGATGGCGCCCAAGCAGGTCCTGCGCCGCGCCCGCGCGCTCGACATGGCGAGCCACTTGCGCGGCGTCGCCGATTCGGCGGAGGGCGAGGAGATGGCCCTGCGCTACTACGACGAGAGCCACCTGATCCACGAGTTCACCGACCTGTTCGGCATGTCGCCGCGGCAGTTCGTCACCACTCCGCAGCCGATCCTCACCCTCGCGCTCGAATCGCGCCAGGCCCGCCGGCTGGAAGCGCTCAAGCGGATCGAGCCGGGGCAGAGCCGCCCCTGGGAGTGACCGGCGGCAGAGCCGCCCTCGTTCGCAGCGGCGGCAGAGCCGCCAAGCCCGTCAGTCGAACAGGCTGGAGACCGAGCTCTCGTCGGCGATGCGGCGGATGGCCTCGCCCACCAGCGGGGCGATGGTGAGGATGCGGATCTTGTCCGAACCCTTGGCGGCGTCGGTCGCCTGGATCGAATCGGTGATCACCAGCTCCTTGAGCGCCGAGTTGGTCACGCGGCTGACCGCCGCACCGGAGAGGACGCCGTGGGTGATGTAGGCGGTGACGCTGGAGGCGCCCGCGTCCATCAGCGCCTGCGCCGCGTTGCACAAGGTTCCGCCGGAATCGATGATGTCGTCGATCAGGATGCAGGCGCGGCCCTTGACGTCGCCGATGATGTTCATGACCTCGGACTGGCCGGGCTTGTCGCGACGCTTGTCGACGATGGCCAGCGGCGCGTTGTCGAGCCGCTTGGCCAGCGCGCGGGCGCGCACCACGCCGCCCACGTCGGGCGAGACCACCATCAGCGACTGGTCGCCGTAACGCGCCTGGATGTCCGCCGCCATCACCGGCGCGGCGAACAGGTTGTCGGTCGGGATGTCGAAGAAGCCCTGGATCTGGCCGGCGTGCAGGTCAACCGAGAGGACGCGGTCGGCGCCCGCCTCGGTGATCAGGTTGGCGACGAGCTTGGCCGAGATCGGGGTGCGCGGGCCCGGCTTGCGGTCCTGGCGGGCGTAGCCGAAGTACGGGACCACCGCCGTGATGCGCTTGGCCGAAGCACGGCGCAGTGCGTCGATGCAGATCAGCAGCTCCATCAGGTTGTCGTTGGCCGGGTAGCTGGTGGGCTGGACCACGAAGACGTCCTCGCCGCGCACGTTCTCGTGGATCTCGACGAAGATCTCCTCGTCCGCGAAGCGGCGTACGCTGGCGTCGGTGAGCGGCACCTCCAGGTAGCCGGCGATGGCGCGCGCGAGCGGCATGTTGCTGTTGCCGGACATGATCTTCATTTGGCGAATCCCTTGGCGGTTCGTGGCGTCGGCCATTGGGACCGGCCCTGTAGCCGGGAGTCGCGGGATTGCAATAGTCCGCGCCCCCGTTTCCGCCCCGTTTCCTTCACGCGACGAGCACGCGGCGCCCGCCCTTCGATGCGAAAAGGCCGTCCCCGGCGCCAACCGGGAGCGGCCTTTTCACGATTCCGACGGGAGCCTGCCGGATCAGATCCGGTGTTCGCCCTTGATCCAGCGCACCGTGCCCGAGCTGGCGCGCATCACCACGCTCTCGGTGGTCATCTTGCCGCCCTTGAGGCGCTTGACGCCGTCGAGCAGCGAGCCGCTGGTCACGCCGGTGGCCGCGAAGATGCAGTCGCCCTTGGCGAGCTCCTCGAGCTTGTAGACCTTGTCGAGGTCCTCGATGCCCCACTTGCGGGCGCGGGCGCGCTCGTCGTCGTTGCGGAACAGCAGGCGGCCGTTGAACTGGCCGCCGACGCAGCGCAGCGCGGCGGCGGCGAGCACGCCCTCGGGCGCGCCGCCCGAACCCATGTAGAGGTCGATCGTGGTGTCCTCGTCGGTCACCGCGATGACGCCGGCGACGTCGCCGTCGCCGATCAGCACGACGCCGCAGCCCAGGCCGCGCAGCTCGGCGATCAGGTCCTCGTGGCGCGGACGATCGAGCACGCAGACGATGATCTCGTCGGGCGCGACGCCCTTGGCCGCGGCCACCGCCTTGACGTTCTCGGTCGGCGACTTGTTGAGGTCGATGATGCCCTCGGGATAGCCCGGGCCCACCGCGATCTTGTCCATGTAGACGTCGGGCGCGTTGAGCAGGCCGCCTTCCTCCGCCGCGGCGAGCACCGCCAGCGAGTTCGGGCCGGCCTTGGCGGTGATGGTGGTGCCTTCGAGCGGATCGAGCGCGATGTCGATCTTCGGGCCCTTGCCGGGCGCGCCGCCGACCTTCTCGCCGATGAAGAGCATGGGCGCTTCGTCCCGCTCGCCCTCGCCGATCACGACGGTGCCGTCGATGTAGAGGCCGTCAAAGGCCTTGCGCATTGCTTCGACTGCGGCATGATCGGCCGCCTTCTCGTCTCCGCGGCCGATGAGCTTCGACGCGGCGATGGCGGCAGCCTCGGTTACGCGCACCATCTCGAGGACGAGGACGCGGTCGAGTACGTGACTTGCGGGAGTAGCGTTATCGGACATGTTCACTCCGGATTAATCCTGGGAGGAAAGGTTCGGAACGCTTAGACAGAGGATCTTCACTTGTCGAGAAGCTGGACGTACCTTTTCGCACTCGCAACAATCGCCCCCGCTCCAGCGATTGGGCAGGAGGCTGGCGGGACTTCTGCGGCGGACCGCTCGGTCGCCGAGACCGTGCTCGGCAGCAACGGCCGGGTGACGCAGGACACCTCGCGCAACGCGTGCTTGCGCACCATCCGCCAGGGCGAGATCGTGGTCTGCGCGCCGGAGCAGGACCAGTTCCGCATCCCCTCCACCGGCGATGACGATCCCACCGGCGCCGGTGCCCGCGACGGGCAGCTGCGCGCGCCCGACGTCTCGGGGAACGGCATCTTCAAGGGCAAGGCGACGATGGGGGGCATGTGCCTGATCCCGCCCTGCCCGCCCGAGCAGCCGTACATCATCGACCTGTCGACGATCCCCGAGGCGCCGGCCGGCTCCGACGCCGACAAGATCGCCAAGGGGGAGCTGCGGGCGCCGTGACGCCGCCCGGCGTCAGGCGCCGATGATCTGCATCACCAGCGGCCGCCCCGAAAGGCTGTCCGAACCGTCGAGGATGCGCATGGCCTCGGTCACCGCGCTTTCGGGCCCGGGGTGCGTGACCACCGCCAGGATGACCTCGCCGTCCTGGTCCGGGTCGCCCTTCTGGATCAGGCTCTCGATCGAGACCCCGGCATCGCGCATGGCGGCGGTGATGTCGGCGAGCACGCCGGGGCGGTCGGGCACGGTGAAGCGGATATAGGCGCTGCCCACGCGGTGGCCCGAAGGCGCCGGTGCCATCGCCTCGAGCTCGCCGGAGGGCATCGAGAACGCAGCGCCCTTCTCGCCGCGCGCGATGTCGATGATGTCGGCGACCACCGCGCTCGCGGTCGGCCCGTCGCCGGCACCGGCGCCCTGGAACAGCAGCCGGCCCATGAAGTTGCCCTCGGCCACGACCGCGTTGGTGGCGCCATCGACATGCGCGAGCGGGTGGTCGATCGGCACCAGGTGCGGGCGCACGCGCTGGAACAGGCGGCAGGTGCCGTCGCTGGCGTCGGTCTCGGCCATGCCGATCAGGCGGATGACGTAGCCGAGCGCCCGGGCCTGCTCGATGTCCGCGGCCTTGACCCGGCTGATGCCCATGGTCTCCACCGCGTCGAAGCGCAGCTGCGAGCCGAAGGCGATGGCGGCCAGGATCGAGAGCTTGTGCGCCGCGTCGGTGCCCTCGATGTCGAAGGTCGGGTCCGCCTCGGCATAGCCCAGCCGCTGCGCGTCGGCGAGCACGTCGGCGAAGTCGCGGCCGGTGTCCTCCATGGTGGAGAGGATGTAGTTGCAGGTGCCGTTGAGGATCCCGTAGACCCGCTCGATGGCGTTGGCCGCGGCGCCCTCGCTCAGCCCCTTGATGACCGGGATGCCGCCCGCGACGGCGGCCTCGAACTTGAGCGCGACGCCCGCCGCCTCGGCTGCGGCCGCCAGTTCCAGCCCGTGATGCGCGATCATCGCCTTGTTGGCGGTGACCAGGCCCTTGCCCCCGGCAATGGCGTTCCGCGCCAGCGCCAGCGCCGGACCGTCGGAGCCGCCGACCATCTCCACCACCACGTCGACGTCGGGGCGGCCGGCCAGCGCCGCGGTGTCGTCGACCCAGTCGTAGCGCGACAGGTCGACGCCGCGATCCTTGGTGCGGTCGCGCGCGCTGACCGCGGCGATGCGGATCGGGCGGCGGGCGCGGCGGGCGATCAGCTCCGCGTTGGTCTCGATGAGGCGGACGACGCCGCCTCCGACGGTTCCCAGTCCGGCAAGCGCGATATTGAGCGGTTCGGCCATGCAAGCTCCCTTTCGGGAGCGCGCCCTAGGGCAGGCGCGCCACGATTTCCAGCACGAAGCGGACCGGCCCGGAGCGGCGAAGCCTCAGCGCAGGGTGCGATCGCAGGGGCCGAGCTGGCCGAGCACGCCGCGGTAATCCGCCAGCGCCTGCTGCTGCTCGGCATAGGAGCCCGACACGTTCGCCTCCGCCGGCGGGGTCTTGGGCAGGAAGCAGGCGAGGCGGTACCATTCGAGGGTGTCGCGCTGGGGCGGGCGACCGGCATCGGCCACCAGCTCGGAGAAGGAGACGCCCCAGGCGGGCGGCTGGCCCGGCTCGTGGCGCACGGTGATCGAGGCGGCCGAGCCGTCGGCGGTCTTGAGGAAGATCTGCGTCTCGCCCTGCCCGGCGAGGTTGCCCGGCACGTAGAGCAGCTCGCGCACGCCGGTCACCTTGGCCGGCGCCTCGGGAGCGACGAGCCCCTGCAGGATGCTGCGCAGCCGCGCCTCGCCGGCCCCCGTCCAGGCCTGCTGCGCCGTGGGGCGCACCAGCTGCAGCTCGCCCGGCCGGCCGGGCACCGCACGGGCGAACAGCAGCACGTCCTGCTTCCTGAGCTTGGGCGCCTTGCCCTTGGCATCGAGCGGCAGGTCGACGAGGTAGCGGATCGATTCGCCGAGGGCAGCCTTGCCGGTCAGCAAGGCCTTGGTCCGCGCCTCGATGTAGAAGCGGGCATGGCCGGGGGTCAGGCCGGGGGCGCGCGCGTCCTCGACCCGGGCCATCTTCAGGACCTGGGCATGCACCACCAGCCCCGCCGAATCGGCAAGGTCGGCAACATCCGCATATGTGACCTCTCCGGGCGAGGGTGGGAGTGCCTGCGCCGGCGCCGCCAACGGCGCGAAGGCCAGATAGGCACCCGCCATCGCCGCTGCAAGGTGCTGAATTCTCGATGGCATGGACGATAAACTCCGTGGAAATGCGATGGCTTATAGCCGCAGGGCGAGGCTATACAAAATTGCACTGGATCAAATTGAGCCAAGCGGGCATGAATCGTGCGTTAACCTGCGGTGACCCGATAAGGCGTTGCGTGGGGGAGGCTTCACCGTTAAGAAGCCTGCAAATTGGGGCAAAAATACTAATAAGCCCCGCGGTTCGCCTTCCCGTTCGGCTTCGCTCACGGACAGGCGGATTGTCAGCCGTCAGGGTGGGTAATTTTGAGTTTCGTCATGGGTTCCTCTTTCCGGGGGGAGGCCATGGGCGCCCTTGGACACGTCCGGCCTGAACTCGTTCAGTCGATTTGCCCGGGGCTTGGTAATGGAGTGATGCGTCTGAATGGCTTACGCTGACCAGCAGATGAGCAGTAACAAGGTTATTGCTCTTGTCATTGTCGCCTTGATCCATGTCTTCGTCGGCTATGCGCTCGTCACCGGCTTGGCCTATGAGGCGGCGAAGAAGGTCATCAACAAGGTGACCACCGTGGATATCAAGGAAGAGAAACCCAAGGAGGAGGAACCCCCTCCGCCGCCGCCGGATCAGCCGGACACGCCGCCGCCGCCCATCGTGGCGCCGCCGCCGCCGATCAACATCGCTCCGGCCCCGCCGCCGGTGCAGACCGTGATCACGCCGCCCCCGGCCCCGCCGGTGGTGATCCAGACCGCATCGCCGCCGCCGGCTCCGCCGCCGCCGCCGCCCGGTCCCTCCAAGGCACGGGGCGTCCGCGCGAAGAACCAGGGCAGCTGGGCGGGCCGCATCCAGGCCAACTACCCGACCCGCGCCGCGCGTGAAGAGCGCGAAGGCCGCGTCGGCGTGCGCGTCACCGTCGGCACCGACGGGCGGGTCACGGCCTGCTCGGTCAGCAGCTCGAGCGGCAGCCCCGACCTCGACGAGGCGGCGTGCGACGGCATGACGCGCTATGCGCGCTATGACCCGGCGCTGGACGACGCGGGCAACCCGATCTCGTCGACCACCTCGACCGCGATCGTCTACAAGCTCAACTAAACTCAAGGCGGTCGGCCTCGCCCCGACCACATCCTGCATTCTTCTTGAGAGGTAAATCGCATGCTTATCGTTGACATCCTTGCCGCTGCCGGGGAAGCCGCGCCGCAGAACAAGTTCGGCTTCGCCGAGGCTCTGAAGCAGGGCGGTTTCATCGCCTACGCGACCGTCATCATCCTGGGCATCATGTCGTTCGGTTCGTTCTACATCCTGTTCACCAAGTGGTTCGAGCAGTCGAAGATCCTGCGCCAGTTCAACACCGTGCGCACTTCCTTCTGGCGCGCGCCGACCCTGCGTGAGGGCGCTGCCAAGCTCGAGAAGAACAGCGCCTGGCGCCAGCTCGTCGACGACGGCATCGCCGCCGAGGACCAGCACGCCAAGATGACCGACTCGCTCGAGGCGCACGACTGGCTGCACGGCTCGCTCGCCCGCTCGGAAGCGACCATCAACGCCCGCCTCGCCGGTGGCCTGCCGTTCCTCGCCACCGTCGGTGCGACCGCGCCGTTCATCGGTCTGTTCGGTACCGTCGTCGGCATCTACCGCGCGCTGATCGCCATCGGCATCGCCGGTTCGGCCTCGATCGACAAGGTCGCGGGTCCGGTCGGTGAAGCTCTGATCATGACCGCGCTCGGTCTGCTCGTCGCGGTTCCGGCCGTGCTCGCCTACAACTACCTGCAGAGCCGCAACAAGCGCATCGCCGAGCTGCTGACCGGCTTCTCGAATGACGTCCTCGCGAACATCAACTCGAAGGGCGCCGTCAAGCCGGTCCTCGCCGCTGCTCCTGCCAAGGCCGCTGCTCCGGCCAAGCCGGCTGCCGCTCCGGCCAAGCCGTAAGGAGCACGGGCCAGCGGACCGGCCCTTCGGTCCGCCCCCGTCGGGGACCAGGGGCGGCGGCACGATGCAGGCGCAGGCCGCCGCCCGCCCCCAGGCAACGCAAGGATTAGGATAAGACTATGGCGATTTCCACGGGCGGAGGCGGTGCAGAGACACCGATGTCCGACATCAACACGACGCCGCTCGTCGACGTCATGCTGGTGCTGCTGATCATCTTCCTCATCGCGGTTCCGGTCGCGATCCAGACGATCGAAAAGCTGCGCATCCCCGTCATCGTAGCCACCGAATCGAAGGACAAGGTGGAGAACCTCCTCCTGACCGTCTCGACCACGGACAGCGCTGGCCGCAGCGCCGGCGAGCCGGGCTACGAAGGCGCCTCGCGCGGCGGCGAATGCCGCATCTACTTCAACAACATCACGCCGGTGACCTCCGAGGAACTGCGCGACCAGGCCTTCAAGCGTCTCGACTCGATCGTGAAGCGCGAAGGCGGCGCCCAGGCCCTCATGGCGAACCCGGATCTCATCCCGCAGGTCCACATCCGCGGTGACGTCAACGCCCCCTGGCGCTGCGTGGCCGGTGCGATCTACAACGTCCAGGTCTCGGGCTATCCCACGGTTGGCTTCATCACCAACCCGGTCGACCCGAACGCCTGACGTTCGCTGGAACAGGAGTAACTTTCCATGGCAATGTCAGGCGGCAAGGAAGATGGCTCGCCGATGATGGAGATGAACACGACGCCGTTGATCGACGTCATGCTCTGCCTCCTCATCATGTTCATCATGTCCATCCCGGTCGCGACCCACTCGATCGACATCGATCTCCCGGTGGCCAGCCCGCCGGATCAGACCCCGCCCCCGATCGACCCGGTCAAGAACAAGATCGTGCTCACCGCCGATGACCGTATCATGTGGAACGGCACGCAGATCGACCAGAACACCCTGGTCAACTCGCTGTCGGCGACCACCCGCATGAACCCCGAGCCGGAACTGCAGTTCCAGCCGGAGCCGGAAGCCAGCTACGAGCTGTCGGCCGGCGTGCTGGAGGTCATCAAGGCCTCGGCGGTCACGAAGTTCGGCTTCGTCGGCAACGAACAGTTCGCCACCTTCGGCAAGTAAGCCGCAGGCACGAAACTGGCCCCGCCAGGGGCACCCAGAGGGGGCGGAGCGATCCGCCCCTTTTTCTTTGATCTCTCGCCTTCGGCCGGGCCCGTCCCCCGCGCGGCGCCGGCGCCGCAACAGCGGTGGGACGCACCATGGTTACCTGATGATAACCAATTGCGCCCAAGCAGACGCGTCGGACACAATGGCGAGGGGGCGGCGATGCGCAGAGTGATTCCCGTGGTGATGGCAGCGCTCGTGCTGGCGCCGCTGTCGGCGGTGCCGGCCACCGCAGGCTCGAAGCCGCGCAAGACCAAGGAGGAGGAGGCCAGCGCCTTCGAACGCTACCTCGCCGCGCGGCCTGGCGTGCCGGAGGCCCGCGAGCGGCGGGTGTTCGTCCAGCCGCTCAACAAGACCGAACCCTGCAAGCTCCCCTCGTCCCCCGACCAGGTCCGCCGCCCCCACTTCCGCGCCTTCTGGGACGGGGCATGCCGCAACGGCTTCGCCTACGGCCTGGGCCGCGACATCGCCATCTCCGACACCCACCACATCGAGGAGATCAGCGTCCACGACGGCACCGGCGAGAACTGGACCGGGCCGCACGTGGTCTACGACTACACCGGCAAGAGCGTGATGCACGTGATCGGCGGTGCGTCCTATCCCGCCGCGGTCCTCTACCGCGAGAGCATGGAGACCGGCGCCTCCGGGTTCAACCAGGTCAACCAGCTGATGGTCCAGGACAACCTCGGCAACCGCTGGGCGATGGTCAGCTCGCCGTTCAACCCCGAGCGGCGCCTCCTGGCGACCGAGGGCTATGGCGCGGTCGGCTACGCCATCATCGACACAAGGTCGGCGCCGGTGGTCAACCCGGAGAATCCCAACCTGGTCTACGCGGTGACCGACCCCAGGGGCATGACCTCGGATGCGGTCACCGTCGCGCGCTATCCCGAAGGCGGGGTCGGCCACTTCATGCGCCGCGCCGGCCAGCTCGAGCCAGTCACCCTGCCCAAGTCCTACACGGCCCACCTCCAGGCCAAGTTCGACAGCCTTCAGAGGATGCTGGAATGGGGCAGGGGCTACCTCGCCCCTGCTGCGGCGATGGAGCGCGAATACCTCCAGAAGGCCTGCCAGGGATCGGCAGGCGTCAAGGGGCTGGCGCCGGCGCAGTACCGGAAGATCTGCAGCTGGCGCGACCAGTTCCAGCCTGCCTACGCCGCGGCCCAGGCGAACTACCAGCGCCAGCTCGCAGTGCTGAACCAGCAGGCCGAAGTCGCCGGCCAGCAACGGCTCGCCGCGGCCCAGATGCGGTTGCAGGCGGCGGTGGCGGCACAGCAGGCGAGCGCGCAGCGCGACCTCGCCTCCGCCGTCCAGGGGCTTTCGAGCACCATCCAGACCATGCAGACGCAAAGCACCCTCAACGGGCTGATGAGCTTCCGCGCGCCCGAAGTGGCGCCGCTGCGCTCCCCGATGAACAATC
Source organism: Novosphingobium soli (assembly GCF_042432915.1). Taxonomy (NCBI): domain Bacteria; kingdom Pseudomonadati; phylum Pseudomonadota; class Alphaproteobacteria; order Sphingomonadales; family Sphingomonadaceae; genus Novosphingobium; species Novosphingobium soli. The sequence continues at coordinate 70,698 of NZ_JBHLWK010000007.1, read as the reverse complement.
TCCATGTGTGCCGCCAAGTGGGCCCCTTATTCTCCTGCACCAACTGAGCGGGCGCTTGCGGCCAGGCCCGGGCAGGGGCCCAGGAGGACAGGCACGGCAGGTCGCCCGCCGGCGAGCGCGGGATAACGCCTGGGTAGNGACATCGGGCCGGCGTCGGGGCGTCCTTGCGGCACGCAAGGAGGGGGCCTGCTCTGTGCGAACGGCCGGGTAGCATGCTGGCAGCCCGGCTCGGTCCTGGCGGAGCGGAACGAACCGGCGGCGCGGACTCGCAGGCGAGCGCCGGTCCTCTCAGGCGACTTCCGGGAAACCACCCTCGTGAGGGCCGGCCGTTTGCGGAAGGCCTTGGTACCTCGACGGATCGCGGTACCCGGAACCGCTCCGGGGGACGCTGTGGGCGTGGTCCACGACTTGCACTCGCGTACGGCCTACGACGCCGGCCCGAAACACCGCTTCGGAACGTGCGCACGCTCCGCAGCGGATGGCGGGGCTTATAACCTATATGGTACTGGTTGTCAAGGGCAGCGCTCCGCGCTCAGCCCTCCTTCCGCTCCTCGTCCTCGTCCTGCTCCTCGTCCTCGACCGGGTCCACGCGCATGGCGACCGAGGCGAGGCTCTCGGCCTCCAGCAGCAGATCGTCGTCAGCCGCGCCGGCCGGCAGGTTCTCGCGCCCGATCATCGACAGCGCCGGCACCGCGAGCGGGCTGATGCGGTCCAGCCGGACATGGTCGATCTCGCGCGCCGCGCGGTCGAGCACGTCGGCGACGCGGCCCACGTCGGTCATGCGCGCGCGCGCGTCCGCCCAGGCCGCCTCGATCAGCAGGTGGTCGGGCTCGTACTTGCGCAGCACGTCGTAGATGAGGTCGGTGGAGAAGGTGACCTGCCGCCCCGACTTGCGCTTGCCCGGGTGCTGCCGCTCGACCAGGCCGGAGATCACCGCAACCTCGCGGAACGCCCGGCGCAGGAGGTACGACTGCTGCACCCAGTCGACGAACTCGTGCGTCAGGATGTCGGGCGAGAGCAGCGCGGCGGGGTCCTCGACCGGCTTCAGGCCCCAGACGATCAGCGTGTAGTCGGTGGCGACGAAGCCCAGCGGCCCCAGCCCGCGGTCTTCCATGCGCCGGGTCACCAGCATGCCCAGCGACTGGTTCGCGTTCCAGCCCTCGAACGTGTAGTAGCTGGTATAGGCGAGCTCGCGGTGCGGGAAGCTCTCCACCAGCAGCCGCCCCGGCGCGGGCAGGTGCGAGCGCCAGTCCTGCACTTCCAGCCATTCGCGCACGTCCTCGGGGAAGCGCGCCCAGCCCGCCCGGTCCGACAGCATCGTCCGGACCCGGTCGGCCAGGTGGGTCGATATGGGCATGCGCTGGCCCATGTAGCTGGGGATCGTGGCCGAGCGCCTGGCCGCGCGCACGATCAGCTCGAGGTCCTTGAGCGCCTCCACCTCCAGGTCCATGCCCGCGAAGCGGAAGGTGTCGCCCGGCTCCAGGCTGGCGCCGAAGCCTTCCTCCACCTTCCCGAGCGACCGGCCGTTGCGGAAGCGCACCTCCAGCATCTCGGCATCGACGATGATGCCGGCGTTCAGCCGGTGCCGCGCGGCATGCTCGGGATGAGCCAGGCGCCAGGTGCCGTCCTTCTCGCGCACGATGCGGCGGAACTTGTCGTAGCTGCGCAGCGCGTACCCGCCGGTGGCGACGAAGGCCAGCACGCGCGCGAAGACGGTCTCGTCCACCCAGGCGTAGGCGAGGCTGGAACGGACTTCCGCCAGCAGGTCCTCTTCGCGGAAGGGTCCCGCGCAAGCCACCGCCATGACATGCTGGGCCAGCACGTCGAGCCCGCCGGGGCGGAACGGATCACCGTCGCGCTGCCCCTCGCGCACCGCCTGCTGCGCCGCGAAGGCCTCCAGGAACTCAAAGCGGTTGCCGGGGACCAGCACCGCCTCGCTCGGCTGGTCGAGCCGGTGGTTCGCGCGCCCGATGCGTTGGAGCAGCCGCGAGGAGCCCTTGGGCGCGCCCATCTGGACGACGAGGTCGATGTCACCCCAGTCGATGCCGAGGTCGAGGCTGGCGGTGCAGACCAGCGCCCGCAGCTTGCCGTCCGCCATCGCCGCCTCGACCTTGCGGCGCGCCTCGCGGCTGAGCGAGCCGTGGTGGATGCCGATCGGCAGGTTGCCTTCGTTGGCGTCCCATAGCTCCTGGAAGATGTATTCCGCCAGGAACCGGGTGTTGGTGAAGACCAGCGTGGTGCGGTGGGCGCGGATCTGCTCGATCAGCTGCGGGATCGCCCAGGTGGCCGCATGGCCGCTCCAGGGGATGCGCTCCTCGCGCGGGAGGAGGATCTCCACTTCCGGCTCGGCGCCGGGCTCGCCGTGGACCAGGTCCACCGCGTCGATCTCGCCCCAGGGCGCCAGCCAGCCGCGGTACTCGTCCGGGTCCGCCAGCGTCGCCGAGAGCGCGGCGCGCCGGGTCGCCGGAGCGATCGCCTGGAGCCGCGCGAGCGAGAGCGCCAGCAGGTCGCCGCGCTTGCCGGTGGCGAAGGCATGGACTTCGTCGATCACCACGTGGCGCAGCCCCGCGAACAGAGCCGGCGCCTCCGGGTAGCTCAGCAGCAGCGACAGCGATTCGGGAGTGGTCAGCAGGACGTGCGGGGGCCGCGCGCGCTGGCGGGCCTTGCGATCGCTGGGCGTGTCGCCGCTGCGGGTCTCGACCCGGATCGGCAGCCCGATCTCCTCGATCGGGGCGATGAGGTTGCGCTGCACATCGGTCGCCAGCGCCTTAAGCGGCGAGACGTAGAGCGTGTGCAGCCCTTCAAGCACCTTGGCGCCGGCGAGGCGCGAGGGGCAGAACGCGGCGAGCGTGGGCAGGAAGCCGGACAGCGTCTTGCCCGCGCCGGTGTCGGCGACGAGCAGCGCGTGGGCGCCCCGGTCCGCGGCGGCGAGCATCTCCTGCTGGTGGCGACGCACGCGCCAGCCGCGCGCGTCGAACCAGGCGGCGATCTCGGGCGGGATGGACCCGGGCTCGGTGTTCGGGGCGGCGTCAGCGGGTGGCATTGCACAAGGATATAGGGGCCCGCGCGGGAAAAGCACCGCGCGCAGGCGATCGGCGTGCGATCATCCCGGCGCGCGCACGATGCCGGAGGCGGCGAGGTGCCGGTCGATCTCGGCCAGCAGGTGCGCGAGCGCCGCGGGCGTGTCGCCCTCGGCGCGGGCGGTGAGCGCAGCCTGGGTGTTGGACGCGCGCAGGAGCCACCAGCCCTGCGCCGTGTCCACCCGCACGCCGTCGAGCGCGTTCACCGCGGCGCCTTCGGCCGCGAGCCGCGCGCGGACCTCCTGGACGACGGCGAACTTGCGCGCCTCCGGTACGGCGAAGCGCAGTTCCGGCGAGGTGTGCGTCGCGGGCATCGCCTGGTGCAGCGCGGTCAGCGAGCGGCGGAGGCGGTGGCAGGCGGCGATCAGGCGCACGGCGGCGTAGAGGCCGTCGTCGAAGCCGTACCAGTCGTCGGCGAAGAACATGTGCCCGCTGGTCTCGCCGCCGAGCAGCGCGCCCGTCGCCTTCATTCTGGACTTGATATGCGAGTGCCCCGAGGGGGCCATCAGCGCCTGCCCGCCGAGCGCCCGCACCGTCTCGAACACCAGGCGGGAGGCCTTGACGTCGGCGATGACGGTGGCGCCGGGATGCCGCGCCAGCACGTCGCGAGCGAAGATGGCGAGCAGCCGGTCGGCGTCGACGATCTGCCCTTGGGCATCCACCACACCAATGCGGTCGGCATCGCCGTCGAAGGCCACTCCGAAATCGAGGTTCTTCGCGGCGACGAGCGCCTGCAGGTCTGCCAGGTTCTCCGGGATTGTGGGATCGGGGTGGTGATGCGGAAACCGGCCGTCGACTTCGGAGTGGAGCAGATAGTGTTCGCCGGGCAGCAGCGATGCGAGCCTCTCCAGCGCGGGGCCGGCGGCCCCGTTGCCGGCGTCCCAGCCGATCCGCCAGTGCCGAGCCGCTCCCTGGCCTGCGCAGCCCGACTCGTCCCGCTGCGTCTCGTCCCGCTGCGTTTCGTCCCGCTCCGGGGCGTCCCGCTCCGCGGCATCCCCCTGCGCGCCCTCACCGCCCGCGGCATCGCCCGCACCGCCGGGCTGGCCCTCGACCAGGCGGGCGACGTAAGCGGGCAGGACATCGCGCGTCTCCTCCCGCCCGCGGGCACCGCCAGGGCCGGCGCCTTCCTCGCCCTTCGCCGCCGCCGCGCCAAGCCGCTGGATGTCGGGGCCAAAGAATGGCCGGCCGGCAAGTACCATCTTGAAGCCGTTATGATCGGGTGGATTGTGGCTGCCGGTTACCTGAATGCCGCCCTGCACCTCTGGGATTGACGCTTCGGCGAAGTAGAGCATCGGGGTGGGACCCAGGCCGATGCGCACCACGTCGATCCCGCCGGCCAGCAGCCCCCCCACCAGCGCGGCCTCCAGCGCCGGGGAACTGAGCCGGCCATCCCGGCCGACCACCACCTTGCCGCCGCCCGCACGGCGCACCTCCGCGGCGAAGCAGCGGCCGATCGCCTGCGCATCCGCCTCGAACAGCGTCTCGCCATGGACGCCGCGGATGTCGTATTCGCGCAGGATCGAAGGGTGGAAGGCATGGCCATGGCTCATGGCGCACCATCTGCCCCAGCGCAGGCGGGGCAGGCAAGCCTTGGCGCGCGAAGCCAGATCGCTGCCGTCCGCTCGCACGAGGTCGCCGCCGAGCCCGGTGCCACCACCGCTTCACCGGTCAGGACCGGCCGCAGAACACCGCGCCGCCGCTCCCCGGCGCGGGTCTCAGGCGGCCGGCGCCGTCTCGGCCCGCAGGAAGGGGAGCATGTGCGCGACGTAGTCCGCCTTGCCCAGCACCACGCCCTGGCTGCGCAGGATGGCGTAGGCGGTCATCACGTGGAAGTAGAACTGCGGGATCGCCCAGTCGCGCGCGTATTGCCCGGCGGTCAGATCGAAGACCATGCCGTTGGGAAGAGCGTGGGCCAGGGGCCGCTCCGCTTCGTCAAGGCCATCCGCCGCGGGTTCGCCCTCGGCGCCGTCAGCCGCCAGCGCCTCCACCCGCGCGAGGGTCTCGTCGATGCGGGCACGGGCCTCGGCCAGTGTTCCGGGATGCGCTCCGGCATGGCGGCCTTCGTCGAGCAGGGTCTCGATTGCGGCTGGAAAGGCCTCTCCCCTCAGCCGGTACATGCCCTCGTGCGCCTGCACGCAGGCGAAGCGGATCTGGGTGGACAGCGGGTACATGTCCGGCGCCAGGCTGGCGCGCAGGAGCGCCTCCCGCGCCGTGTGGTCGTGCGCGAACTGCTCCCCCGCCTTGTCCAGCCATGCCCCGAGCGCCGAAAGCATCTGCACGTAAGTGGGAGCGAGAAGGGTCTTCAATTTCATGTCTGGCGTTCCTCGCTCCACGGCGATCCGCCCGGCGTCGGTGGATTGTGCCGGGGCATCCGCCGCAGCACTTGGGAGGACCCGGTCACCCGGCCTCGGCGGCAAGCTGGGCGAGCAGCAGGTCGCGCGCGGCATTGGCCTCGTGGACCTGCTCGTTGCTGCCGCCGCGGTCGGGATGGATCGCGGCCAGGCGGCGACGGTGGGCCTCGACGATTTCGCGGCGGCTGGCGTCCGCCTCCACGCCGAGCAGGACGCGTGCCCGCGCGGCCTCGAACGAGGGAGCCGCCTTGCCGACCCGCGGCTGCCAGGGCCAGCGTCCGGAGTAGAGCCGCCACGCGATGCAGCCGAGCGCGACGAGCCAGAGCAGCTTGACCATGGCGTCAGGCGCTGGCGGCGAGCGCGAGTTCGGACTGGCTGCGCCCGGGCATCGGCAGCTTGAGCCCCGCGAGCAGGCCCCGCACTTCCTGCCGGGCGACGAGGTGGCTGGTTCCCAGGTCGCCCAAGTGGCCCTTGTCGAGCAAGGTCAGGCCCGAGGGGAACAGCTCGCGAAAGATGACGCGCTCGGACAGGCCGGCCGAGATGCGAAAGCCCGCGCGCTTCGATAGTTCCTGCAGCGCGCCGTCGATGCGCCGCATGTTGCGCGCCTCCACGTGCTGCACGCGGTTGCGCACCACCACCCAGTCGAGCTCGCGTCGCCCCTCGGCGATGGTCTTGAGCCCGCGCTTCTTGCGCGCCTCCCACATCACCTCGGCATAGAACGACAGCTTCTTCACCTTGAACGTCTCGCTCTCGACCTGTCCCAGCAGGTCGAAGTCGACGAAGCTGTCGTTCAGCGGGGTGACCAGCGTGTCGGCGGTGGTGGCCACGTGGCGGGCGAAGGCATCGTCGCGGCCCGGGGTGTCGAACACCAGGAAGTCGTAGCCTTGCGCGATCTGTTCGGCGAGGTCGTCCAGCTCGTCGACATCGTCGCCGTCGTAGACCGCGAATCGTGCGCCGGGCAGCGCGATCTCGCGCTTGCGTTCGGTCTCCACGCGGTTCTCGAGGTAGCGGAACAGCGTGCGCTGGCGCGGGTCCAGGTCGATGCAGGCGACGTTCGCGCCCTGGTAGGCGAGCGCGATGGCGACATGGACGGCGGTGGTGGACTTGCCGGTGCCGCCCTTCTCGTTGGCGAAGACGATGCGATGCGCTGTCACGGGACCGTTACGCTTTCCTGCTCGCGGCCCGGCGGAAGCCGGTCCGACCGTTTCAATTTCGTTGCCCCCGCTGGCGCGCAGCGGCTAAGGCCGGGCGCCGTCGGTCAGCCCCATCATACCGGAGCAGCGAACCCCAATGCAAATCGTCCACAGCCTTGATCCACTGCGCAATGCGGTCGCCACGCTTCGCCAGGTCGGCACGCAGGCCGGCACGCGGGCCGGCACGGTGGCCCTGGTGCCGACGATGGGGGCGCTGCATGACGGCCATCTGACGCTGGTCCGTGAAGCCCGCCGCCAGGCCGATGCGGTGGTCGTGTCGATCTTCGTCAATCCGCTCCAGTTCGGCGCCAACGAGGACCTCGATGCGTACCCCCGGCAGCTCGAGCGCGACAGCCGCCTGCTCGAGGCCGAGGGCGTCGATCTGCTCTGGGCCCCGACGGTGGAGGTCATGTACCCGGACGGGTTCGCCTCCAGCATCGCCGTCGCCGGCGTGAGCGAAGGCCTGTGCGGCGGGGCGCGGCCCGGCCATTTCGACGGAGTGGCGACCGTGGTGTGCAAGCTGTTCAACCAGGTGCTGCCCGACCTCGCCCTCTTCGGCGAGAAGGACTGGCAGCAGCTGGCCGTGATCCGCCGCATGGCGCGCGACCTCGACCTCACCCGCCCCGCCGCCGATTCGATCCTGGCCGTGCCCACCGTGCGCGAGGCCGACGGGCTCGCGATGTCCTCGCGCAACGCCTATCTCTCCGCGCCGGACCGGGCCCGGGCGGCGGCCCTGCCGGCCGCCATGCGCACCGCGATCGCGGCGATCGAGGCGGGCGAAGATGTCGCAGCGGCGCTGGCCCGGCTGGAGGCGGACCTTGCCAAGGGCGGGTTCGGCAGCGTCGACTATGCGCAGCTGCGCGATGCTCGCAGCCTCGAGCCCCTGGATGCCCGCTCCCAAGCGCCGATGCGGCTGCTGGTCGCGGCGCGGATCGGCGGGACCCGCCTGATCGACAACATGGCCGTCGCGCCCGCCTGAGGCGCGCCGGGGCCGGCCTGTGCCCCCGTGTTGACTCAGCCGGTCCGAGACATAGGATCGCAGGCGCCAAGGGCAGGTGCGCCCTCGTCGTCGCGAGCGCGCGGCGGGGGTAACAGGCATTGTCAGGGGACCCGGCGCGACCGGTGGTCTAATGCGGGGTCGCGCGCAGGATGGGGACATCGCGGGACGGGTCCGCAGGCAGGTCGGGGCTGCAGCCGAGGCGCTGGACGGAGCAGGGCCGGGGCTGGGGAACATGACGATTCGCGAAGGACATTCAGATCGGCCCACGGCTGGCACAGCTGCGGTTGGCGCCGCTGCGGCGGCACGGCGCGCCGGCGGCAGGAGCGCTGTCGCACCGCCGCCCGCGTCGGCCGGGAGCATGGTAGCGCACGGGAAAGCGTTTCGGTGCCGGGCATGCCGCCGTCCCAGTCCCCTTGGGCGGCACCCGGTGCCACCCCGCCCGGCGGCGGCCGGCGGACCTGGGGGGCATACGGGACGGGAGGGTCTCGTGGCCCGCAGCGGTCCGGCGGCCGCCGTCGGCACCGGTCTCGAAACTGGGATCAGCGCCGGGACCAGCACCGGCTCCGGACGGCGCGTCCGGCCGGAGGCTCGCGCGTGAGCGGCCTCAGCATCCTCTACATCGAGGACGACGCGCGCGCCGCCTCGCAGGTGGGCGAACTCGCCACCCGCTCGGGCGACAGCGTGACCTGGTGCGCCACCGGCGGTGACGGGCTCAAGCGCGCCGGGGCCGAGCGCTTCGACGTCATCATCCTCGACCGCATGCTCCCCGACCTCGACGGCATCACCATCCTGTCGCGCCTGCGCGAGAGCGGCGTCGGAACGCCGGTCCTGCTGCTCTCGGCGCTGGGCCGGACCTCGGACCGCGCCGAAGGCCTCGACGCGGGGGCGGACGACTATCTCGCCAAGCCGTTCGAGGGGGAGGAACTGCTCGCGCGCCTGCGGGCGCTGCATCGCCGCGCTTCGGGGCGCGAGCATTCGGCGGTGATCCTCTATGGCGCCTTCGAGTGCCACGTGAAGGCGCGCACCGCCTTTCGCGACAATCGCCACCTCTCGCTCAGCCCGAAGGAATTCGAGCTGTTCCGCTACTTCATGGAGAACGCAGGCGAGGTGCTGACGCGCGAGATGCTGCTGCGCGACGTGTGGAAGATGAACTTCGATCCGCAGACCAACGTGGTCGACGTCAACATCGGCCGCCTGCGCCGCAAGCTCGAGGACGGCTTCGACACGCCCGCGCTGGAGACCATCTGGGGTTCGGGCTACAGGCTGCTGGACGGGCGGTGAGCCGCCTCTTCGTCATCCGCAAGTCCATCTTCGCGCAGATCGTCCTCTGGGCCATCGCGACGGCGGCGATCATCACCTTCGGGCTGTGGCTGCTGACCAACGCGACGATCCAGCGCACCAGCCGGCAGGCGCTGGAGCGGGCGGTGGACGTGGATCTCGCAGGCATGGTCGACATCTACGCCAGCGGCGACGAGCAGGAGCTGGCCGAGCGCATCGCCGACCGCCTGGCGTTGCAGCCGCGCGACGCCGATCCCGCGCACTACCTGCTGGCGGATGCAAAGGGCCGGCGCATCGCCGGCGACATGACCGCCTGGCCCAACCTCCACGCCGGCCTGTCGCAGGCGGGCGAGGTGCGCATCGCGGGCAACCGCCACGCGTATGCCCGCGCCACCCAGCTCAGCCCCGACCTGCGGCTGCTGGTCGCGCACGAGCACCGCGACATCGGCATCCTGCTGCGCCAGGTGGCGCTGGTGTTCCTCACCGGCGGCGTCCTGGCGGTGCTGGCGGTGGCGCTGGGCGGGTGGATGGCCGCGCACCGGCTGGCCGGCCGCATCGAGCGCATCAACGCGGCGTTCCGCCAGCCCGACGACGCCGCGCTGGCGGAGCTGGCGCGCGGTTCGGCGGGGCACGATGAGATCGACGAGCTCACCAGCCATTCGGGCAACGCGCTGGCCCGGCTCAAGCAGCTCGCCGCCGCGCACCGCGAGACCACCGACCACGTCGCGCACGAGATACGCACCCCGCTCATGCACCTCGACAACCGGCTGGTGAAGGCGCTCGCCGCCACCCCGGACGGCGAGACCGCGGCGCGGATCGCCGATGCCCGCACCGAGATCCGCGGCCTCATCCGCATGCTCGAGTCGCTGCTCGACATCGCCGCCAGCGAGGCGCGGCGGGGCGACCGGCACGGGCTCGCGCCGGTCGACCTCAGCGCGCTCGCCACGCGGCTGGGCGAGCTATACGCCGACAGCGCCGAGGAATCCGGCCACCGCTTCCAGCTCGACATCACGCCCGGCGTGGTGGTGGAGGGAGAGGAGATGCAGCTCACCCGACTGGTCACCAACCTGCTCGACAACGCCTTCAAGTTCGTGCCGAGTGGTGGTACAGTGTCGCTGAAGCTGGACCGGGGGCCCCTGCTCGTCGTCAGCGACGACGGACCCGGGATTCCCGAGGACCAGCGCGAAAGCATTTTCGAGAAGTTCGGCCGGGGCGGGAACTGCTTCGGCACGGAAGGGGCGGGCCTCGGCCTCGCCCTGTGCCGCGCGATCGCCGAGCGCCACCATCTGGAGATCACGCTGGCCCCGTCGCAGCGGGGCGCCCGTTTCACCGTCAGCCCGGAGTCCAAGCGATGAGCGTCGCGTCGCGCAAGCCCATGGTTCTCGCCGGAGCGGCCGCCTTCCTCGCCGCCGCCGCGCCTGCTCCCCTCGTTCCCGAGCCCACCCCGGAGAACGCGCTCGAGATCGGCGAGCGGGTGGCCCTGGCGCTCGCGACCGCGCGCACCGCGCAGGACAGTCCCGACCGCGCCGGCCTCGCCGAGGCCCTGGGCGTGATCGCGCGCGCCGGCGCCCGCCCGATCGACGATTGGGCGGGTGAAGACCCGGTCCCCGCCTGGCGCGCGCTCGTCCCCGTCGCGGACAGCCCGCTGCGCGGCAGCCCGCTGGGACCCGGCTACCGCACCGGCAAGGCCCTCCCCGGCCGCAGCGACAGCTTCGAGCAGGTGTTCCTCTCCGGCAAGAAGGCGAGCATCGCCCTGTCCACCCCCGGCGACACGCCGGTCACGCTGCAGGTCCTCGACGCCGATCGCCGGCCGGTCTGCACCACCGCCGACGCGCGCCGCGCCTGCCGCTGGATCCCGCTGTTTACCCAGCGCTACGTGATCGAGGTACGCAACGGCGGCAACCGCGTGGCCGAGTACTTCCTCGTCGTCGAGTGACCGTCCGCTGCCACGCGGCCGGTTGCGACCGGGGCGGACCAGGCGGCGACGAAGCCGGTCCCGTGGCGGGCGCGGCCGTGCTATCCTCGACGTGGATGGACGACCCCGACAAGCCTTCCCCGCCTGCACGAGGCAGCGTCGCGATCGGTGCCGCCTTTACGCTCGTGCTGTGGCTGCTGGCCCTGGTGCTGTGGTCGGCCAACGACCTCTCGAAGCCCGGGCCGCTGCCGGGTGCGCTCAAGATCCTGCTGCTCCAGACCTTCGTCGTCGGGATCGCCTTCTCCGCCGTTCTGGGCCTGGCGGTGAACCGGGCCCAGCGGCTGCCGGTGGTGCCCTGCGTCGCCGCGACGGCGGGGGCTGCGCTGTTCATGGGCCTTGCCCACGGCTTCCTCGATGCCCTGCTCGTGCGCGAGTACGCCCGTGCCGAGGGATTCGCCTTCGCGGGGCTGTGGCGCCAGTTCGTCGGCGGGCTGATGCCCTTTCCGCTGCTCTACCTGTTCTACGCCGCGGTGCTCGGGCTGCTGCGCTCGGCCGAGCTCGGCCGCCGCCGCGAGCGCCAGCTGGCCGACGCTCGGCACGCGGCGCAGGAGGCCCGGCTGGCGGCGCTGCGCTTCCAGCTCAACCCGCACTTCCTGTTCAACACGCTGAACGCGATCTCGTCGCTGATCGTCAACGGCCGCAACGAGGACGCCGAAGTCATGACGGTGCGCCTCTCCTCGTTCCTGCGGACCTCGCTGGAGGCGGACATGCAGGGCACGGTGACGCTGGACGAGGAACTGGCCACGCTCCATTCCTATCTCGACATCGAGGCGGTCCGCTTCGGCGAGCGACTGTGCTTCGACGTGCGGTGCCCGGTCCAGCTGCTCGATGCGCAAGTGCCCAGCTTCCTGCTCCAGCCCTTGATCGAGAACGCGGTGAAGTACGGCGTCGCGCCTTCGCGCGGGACGGTGACGATCGCGGTCGAGGTGGTGGCCCATGACGGGCGGCTGGAGATCACCGTGCAGGACGACGGCGGGCGCGCGCTCGCCTCGCGGCCGGCGGCGGGCACCGGGCTCGGGATCGCCAACGTGCGCCAGCGCCTCGCCGCCCACTATGGCGAGGCGGCGCGGCTGGAGGCGCTGGCCCGGCACGACGGCTTCACCGTGCAGATCGCCATGCCTCTCGCTCTCCTGCAGATCCGGGACGCTGCCGAGTGATCCGGGTCCTGCTGGTCGACGACGAGCCGCTCGCGCTGGACCGGCTGAAGGCCGCGATCCGTCCGATCGAGGGCATCGCCGCCATCGCCACCGCGGGCGACGGACCCGAGGCGCTGGAGGCGATCGCCACCGGCGCCTTCGACCTGCTCGTCCTCGACATCCAGATGCCGGGCTGCTCGGGCATGGACGTCGCGCGCCATGTCGCCGCCATGCCGGCGCCGCCCGACATCGTCTTCGTCACCGCCTTCGACCGCTTCGCACCGCAGGCGTTCGAGGTCGAGGCGGTGGACTACCTGCTCAAGCCGGTCAGCTTCGACCGCCTGCGCCTCGCCATCGAGCGCGTGAAGCGCCGCCGCGCCTCGCGCGACGCCGAAGGCCGCGCCGCCGAGCTCGACCTCGTCGTGCGGGCGCTGCGCGAGGAGGCGCGCGCCGGCGCCGCGCCCCAGGGGGCCGCCTACGAGGGCGGGATCTGGATTCCCTGTCGCGGCGGCGCGGTGCGGGTGCCGGTCGAGACCATCGACTGGATCGAGGCGGCCCGCGACTACGTGCTCATCAACACGCCGACGCGCTCGTACATCCTGCGCGCGACGATGACCGAAGTGGCCGGCTGGCTCGACCCCGCGCGCTTCCTGCGCATCCACCGCTCGCATATCGTCAAGCGCGCCGCGGTGGTCTCGATCGACCGCCCTGGCAAGGGCGTCCTGCGCCTGGTCCTGAGCGACGGGGCCTGCCTCCAGGTGGGGCCCAGCTACCAGACTGCGGTGGTCGAGGCGCTCGGCATCGAGAGCGTCACCCGCACTTTCACCGGCGCGTAGCCCCCGGCGGGCGAAAGCCTCGCCTCTCCGCCGCTCCTCCGCCGTATCCCCGACACGGAAACGGGCGGACCGGTTTCCCGGCCCGCCCTCCCCGCCATGGCGCGCAGGGGGTGATCGCGCCATGAGCCCGGATCAGAAGCGGAACGACACCCCGCCGGTGAGGTTGTGGCGCGCGTGATCGCCGAACTCGGCGCGGTAGCCCAGGTTGAGCCGCAGGCTGTCGGAGAGCTGCGCGCTCACGCCGGCGCCCAGGCGCATGCGGGTGCGGTCGGTCTCGGCGCCGTCCACCGTCATCGCGCCGAGATCCGAGACGGCGGCGAAGCCGCCGGTGGCCGTGTCGCTTGCGTCATCGAGGCGATGGCGCAGGCCGACCTCGACCCACGGCCGCAGCATGCCGGCTTGGCGCCCGAGCGTGACCGAAGCATCGGCGAACCAGGCGTTGGCCTTGCCCTCGGCCACGTCGAGCGCGAAGGCGGAGCCGGTCTCGCGCACTGCGTCGCGCCGGCCCTCGACCCAGGTCACGCCCGCTTGCGGCCGGACCGACCAGTCGCCCACCTCCAGGTCGTAGGACACCGCCGCGTCGGCGACGAAGCCGCCCAGGTCGTACTTGCCGGTGATCGTCTCCTGCGGGCGCACGCTGCGGGTCGTCTTGGCGTCCGATGCATCATAGGCGAGCGCCGCGTGGAGGCCGAGGCCGCCGACGGCGACATCCGCGAAGGCGCCGACGATCACGCCGTCGAGCTTGGTCCGGGCGCCGAGGCCGTCCACCTCCTGCGTCGTGCCGATGCCGCCGATCCAGGCGCCGAAGCGCGAGCCCTGCTCGGTGGCGTAGCCGATGCCGCCCAACGCACCTTGCGTGTCGGACTTGGCCGAGGAGGCGCCGGTGCCGGCATCGCCGCCCTGGCGGCTCCATTGCGCCAGGCCCTGGGCGAAGCCGTACCAGCCCGGCGTGGAGGGTGCGGTGAACGTGACCGTGCGCAGCGCATCGGTGACCGCCAGGCCGTTGTCGATGCTGGCCTGCGAGGCGGTCGCGTAGCTCTCGGGCGTCAGCCGCGCGAAGCCCTCGGGGCGAATCGCACCGGTGGCGTCGGTGAGCTGCGGCAGGATGCCGGTGAAGGCCTGCACCATCTGCCCGTCGCCCAGCAGCCCGTTGGCGTAGTCGATCGCCGTCTGGACGTTCGTCGCGTAGTCGTCGTCGTTCTGGAACTCACCGACGATCTGCACGCGGTTGCCGCGGGTGACCACGTAGCCGAAGATCGTCTCCGACTTGTTGATCGTGGTGAACCCGCCGGTGATGCCGCCGTCCGCGACGATAAGGTCGATCGCGCCGCCGACGGGAGAGGAGCCGAGCGCGCCGGTAATGTCCATGGTGGTGCCGCCGGCGATGGTCAGCTTGCCCGAGATGTCGAGCAGGTCGTGCGCCGTCGGCAGGACCTCCAGCGCCAGGCGCGAGCCGGCGAGGAAGCTGACGTTGCCCTCCACCGTCATGGTGCCCGGCGAGTTGCCCGGCGCCAGGGTGCCGCGCACCTCGATGTCGCCCACGACCTTGCCGGCCGAACCGAACACCGCGCCCTGCGCCACCACCAGCGTCTCGGCCGACGTGATTGTGGTACCCGCCGAGCCCCACAGCGTGCCGCCGGCCACCGTGACGCGCTGGTACGCGGTGTTGCCCGTCAGGCGCAGCGAGCCGCTGCCCAGCTCGAAGCGCTCGAAGCTGTCGAAGCCGGTGCCGTTCCACTCAGTGGGTGCCGTCGCGGTTCCGCCGGTGCGCAGTTCCAGCGTGTCGGTGCCGGCGCCGCCCGAGCGGCTTCCGCTCACGCCGCCGAGGCTGGCGAGCGTCAGCCGGTCGTCGCCCTCGCCCAGGTCGACGTTGCCCGTCACCGTGCCGAGCACGGCCAGGTGGTTCGCGGCGGCGCCTCCGGCAAGGACCGGAACGGTGAGCGTGCTGCCCGCGTCGATCGTCATCTTCGCGCCCAGCAGATCGACGACGTCGAACGCCGCATTGCGGTCGATCACCAGTTCACCCGGGCCGCCGCTCTCCATTTCCTCGAAGCCGGTGGCGTCGACGCTGGAGAACTTGCGGACCTGCTGCGCATTCTGGAACAGCACCAGGCGGTCGGTCCCCTCGCCGCCCTCGATCGCACCGCTGAGGGTGGCGTTGCCTTCGAGCGTGAGGACGTTGTTGCCCGCGCCCATCGTGGTCGTCCCGCTGGTGACCTGCGCCCCTTCATCGATGACGAGGTTGCCTTCGATGGCGATGGTGTCGAACGCGGCGTTGCCCTGGACCACGAGCGTGCCCGCACCCAGGCCGAGCAGGGTCTCGAAGTTGACGACGTGACCGCCCGCCAGCGTGGAGGTCTGGTTGGCGGCGGTGTCGAAGGCAATCGTGTCCGCGCCCGCGCCGCCGTTGGCCACACCCTGGATCGATCCGCCCGCGACGATCAGCGTGTTCTCGCCGCCGTCGAAATTGAGCGTCTGCCCCTGGCCGATGGTGCCGCCCAGCGTCAGCGGCGAGGCGCCGTTGACGTTGATCGTCTCGAAGTTCGCGATGCCGCCCGCGATGGTCGCGGCGCCGGTGAGCTGGAGGGCCAGGGTGTCGTTGCCGGCCCCGCCGTCGAGCGCGCCCGAGAGCGTGCCCTGCAGCTCGATGTCGAGCAGGTCGTCGCCGCCGCCCAGCGAGACGCTGCCGGTGAGCGGGGCGCGCAGGGTGACCGTCTGCGCGCTGTCGTCGCCGATGATGGCGCCGATAGTGTGCGCTCCCTCTCCCGCGGTGAGCGTGAGATCGGCGCCGTCGCGCAGCGTGATGGTGGAGAAGTCCTGCGCCGCGGCGATGGTCAGCAGGCCCTCGCCCGCCACGTCGAGCGATTCGAAGTTGATCACGTCGGGCAGGCCGCTGACGGTGCCGGCGATCTGGAACGCGACGGTGTCGATGCCCTCGCCGCCGTCGATCAGCCCGGTCGCCGTGCCGCCCTGGAGGACCAGGCGATCGTCGCCGGTGCCCAGGTCGATGGCGCCCTGCACCAGACCGCCCTGCTGGAGGGTGACGACGTCGCTGCCGCCGCCCAGCGCGATGGCGCCGCCGACGGTGCCCGCCACGGTGACCTGCTCGGCCGCGTCGGAGCCCAGCAGCACGGTCTCGCTCTGCGCATCGAAGGTCGCGCCTGCGGCCACGGTGACGCTGGAGCCGGCGATGGTGAGCGCGTCCATGTCGGTGGTGCCGCGGATCGACACCGAGCCGGCGCCGCGCTGCGAGAGCGTCTCGAAGCCGCGGAACTGGTCGAAGTCCACCGATCCCTGGCCGTTCAGGTCCACGACAAGGGTGTCGGTGCCGCTGCCGCCATGCGCGATGCCGCTGAACTGGGAGGTGACGCCGTAGACCAGGCTGTCGTCCCCGCTGCCGAGGTCGAGGTCGCCCTGGAGCGTGCCGTAGCTTTCGAACACGTCGTCGCCGGCCCCGAGGCTGACGTTGCCGATGATCGTGCCGCTCGCGCGGTTGACGATGCGGTCGGTGGTGTCGATCGTCTGGATGCCTCCGGCGATGACCGCCTCGCCGCCCACCGGTTCCAGGCCGGAGAGGCTCTCGCCCCCGGCGTAGGCATAGCCGTCCTCGCCGATCACGGTGTCGGCGCCGCCGCGGATCACGCCGGCGTTGTCGAGCTCGAAGAAGCGCAACTCGGCATCGACGTTGCCGCCACCGTAGCCGTCCTCGTCCAGCGCGGCGAGCGTGCCGTAGCCTTCGCTGCCCCCGCCGACCACCAGCACCGCAACCGAGCCCGTGCCGGTCGCCTCGATCACGCCGCCCGCCTGGTTGTCGACGGAGATGATGCCGTAGTCCCGCTCGGCCACCGCCAGAAGACCCGTGGACAGGTCGGCATAGCCTTCGCCCGAGGCACCCGGACCGCTGGCGCGCACCGTGCCGGTGTTGACCAGCTTGGCGGTGACTTGCGGCGTGGCCTCGCCCTCCGGGCAGTCCTCGGCATCGAGCGGCGCGTCCCCGCTGTCGCGGACGAGCATGCCAGTGCCGGCGCGGCCGCTCGCCTCGACCATCCCGGAGTTGGTGAACGCGAGCGTACCTTCCGAGCGGAGGTCCACCGCCCTGCCGTATTCGCCCGCGGCGCTGATGCTGCCGCTGTTGGCGAGCACCGCCTTGCCGCCATAGTTGTCGAGCTCGAGGCCCCGGCCGTCGTCGGCGGTCTGGACCATCTGTCCCGCGTTGGTGAACGCCAGCGATTGGCCGTCGGCGCCGATCGAATCGGTGTAG
Organism: Novosphingobium soli; assembly: GCF_042432915.1. Lineage (NCBI taxonomy): Bacteria > Pseudomonadati > Pseudomonadota > Alphaproteobacteria > Sphingomonadales > Sphingomonadaceae > Novosphingobium > Novosphingobium soli. The sequence goes on along the minus strand of NZ_JBHLWK010000007.1, from coordinate 53,588 downwards.
ATGCGCGCCGCGGCACCGCGGTGCGAGGTGATCTTGCCCGAATTGTCGAAGCCGAGCGCGGCATTGCCGTATTCGGCGTAGATCACGACGCCGTCGCCCTGCGCCTCGATCTCGCCCGCGTTGGCGAAGCTGGCCAACCCTTCGGTGGCGTCGACGCCGTCGAAGGCGCTGACGATCTTGCCGGCGTTGACCAGCCGCAGCGTCGATGCCGCCTCCTCGCCGCGCACCTCGATGCCGGCATAGCCGCCCGAACCGTCCTCGGGGATGTCGAAGTTCGCCTCGTTGCGCACGGTCCCGCTGCCGGTGGCCCGCAGCCCGTGGGCCTGGGTCGTCGCCGAGGTGACGGTGACCGCCACGTCGATGCCGGCGGCCTCCACCCCGTGCATCTCGAAACCGGTCGGCAGACCGTTACCGCCCAGGTCGAACGTGCCGCTCTGGGTGAAGGACTGGCCGTAGGCGTCGATGCCCTCGCCCGCCACCAGCGCGCCGCTGAGGTTCAGCGCGGCGCCGCCGCGGACCAAAAGCATGTCGTCGCCGCTGCCCAGGTCGATGTCACCGTCCACCGTGCCGCCCGCCGCGACGTAGAGGTCTTCACCCCCGCCGAGCGCGACATGACCGTTGATGGTGCCCGCGTTCTCGACGGCCTCGCGGCCGTAGGCGCCGACGATGGCCGCGCCCGCCAGGCCCTTGGCGTAGCCCTGCGCGTGTCCGGTGATGACGCCCTGCGCGCCGTTGACGATCCGGGTGGTGCCGTAGCCGGTCGCCTCGATGGCGTTGGCATAGCCGCTGACGATCTCGCCATCGTTGACGATCATGCTGCCCTCGTCGACCTCGACGGCGGTGCCCAGCACGGCGATGCGTCCGGTCCCCTCGGCGCCTCGCTCGTTGCGCAGCACGCCGCTGGAGAGCCGCACGCCGGTGGAGACGTTGCTCGCGGTCGCCGCCTTGTCGTCCTCGGCCAGGGTGCCGCGGTTCACGATCAGGCTGCCGTCGGCATCGAGCAGGATACCGGCCGAAGCGCCGCTCTTGCGGATCTCCGTCCCGTCGCCGACGAGCACTTCGGTGCCGTAGCCGGTCTTGAGCCCGGTGCCACCGGTGAAGCCGATGCCGCCGGCGTCCGCGCGCAGTTCGACCCGGCGGGCATACGTGGCGTCCACCTGGCCCTGCACCCCCGCCGCCAGCACGAGGTCAAGCGCCGCGACGCCTTCGCCGAAATGGGTGGCGCTGGATTCGTCGCTGACGACGATGCTGCCCGTCACGCCCATGTCGACGACGACGCGGCCATCGCCGGCCAGGCGCAGCACGCCCTCGTAGTCTCCCACAGAGCCGTTGCGCAGGACGAGCTCGGTCTGCGCCCCCGCCGCCTCGTAGACGAGACCGTCCTCGAAGCCGGCCACGGCGCCGGTGAACACGTCGCGCGTGCCGCTGGCCCCGGCGCGCAGCCACAGGGTGTCGCTGCCTGCCCCTGTGTCGAGGCTGCCGGTGACGAGACCCGCGGTGTCGAGCACGCCCGCGGCGGACAGCCGGTCGATCGACACGATCAGCGTGTCGTCTCCGCCGCCGAACGCCAGGTCGCCCTGCACGGTGCTGCCTTCGCCCAGCCAGGCGACGTCGCTGCCGCCGCCGAGATTCACGTCGCCTGCGAGCGTGCCGCGGTTGGCGAGCGCGAGCCCGCCGCCGCCGTTCACGTCGACCGCCACGCCGCTCTCGGCGCGCACGGTGCCGCCCTGCGCGTTGACGAAGGTGGAGCGGCCGAACCAGTCGGCGGTGTTGACGGTGACGCCGGCGCCGCTGCCGCCCTCGACCACGCCGGCATTGTCCAGCCGCGCCCCGAGGTTCAGCACGACGCCCGAGCCGGTGCCCGAGATCGTCGCCCCGGCCCGGTTCTCCAGCTGCGCGTAGTAGCCCAGCGAGACGGCGGTGCTGTCTGCCCCGGTCGCGCGGATCTGGCCTTCGTTGGCGCCGCTGCCCTGCAGGTCGAGCGTGACCGAGTCGTCGCCGCTGCCGGTGATCTCGCCCTTGTTGACGAAGGCCGCCTCCAGGCCGTCCAGGCCGAGGCTGTAGGCGGAGACGCCCATGCCGGTCTGGTAGCTGCCGTCGAGGACGATCGCGCCCTCGTTGACGAAGCTCCCGTAGTGATAATCGCTGTAGCCGACATCGACGAGCACCTCGCTGTCGGTGCCGGTCGCCTCGATCCGCCCCCGGTTGACGAAGTTGAGGCCGCGGCCGGTCTCGTCCGCCTCGCCGCTGACGGTCAGCGCCGCGCCGGCGCCCTCGTAGGTGATCGTCGCCAGGCTGGTGACGGTGCCGGTGCCGGTCACGTCGAGGCCGCCGGCGATGGTGCCTTCGGCGATCGTCGCCACCACGTCGCAGCCGCAAAGGTCCAGGGCGAAGCGCTCGAACCCGGTCGGCAGCGCGCCCGGGTCCACGGTCCCGGAGGCGGTCAGGCGGATGCCGAAGCGGTCCAGCCCCTCGCCGCCGCTCAGGCCCCCGGCCGGGAGTGGCGCGAGGGTGTCGCCGCGCTGCTCGATCCAGAACACATCGTCGCCGCCGCCGAGGTCCACGGTCCCCGAGACGCTGCCGCCCAGCTTCTGGTAGAACGCATCGTCATCGTCGCCCAGGATGACGTCGCCCTCGATCGGCTGCTCGTTGACGATCTCGTCGCCCTCGTAGGCCAGGGCGGCGGCGGCGATGCGGACGCTGGGCCTGCTCCTGGTCTGGAGGCGCAGGGCCGTGGTGCCGCGATCGGCGAGGCCGCTGCCGGCGGTCCAGGTCAGCAGGTCCTGGGCATCCACCGGCTGCGCGACGACGTGGGCGCCCGCGGCCTGGGGCTGCAACGCGGCCAGGTGCGCCGCGGAGAGCGGCGGCACCGCAGGGATCTCGTCTGCCGAGGCGGACCTCGCCGGCGATGCCGAGAGCGCGATCGCCATCGCCGCGCTTCCGGCCAGGAGGCGCGCGCGGTCGAGGGGGTAGGGCCGGGGGAAACGGGGGGTCATATTGCTGCTCCGATCTGAATCTTCGCGGCCCGGCCGAACCCGGACGCGTCTGAACAGCGGGGGCAGATGGCGCCATTCGCGCCCTAACGCCAACCGATTATCTTCCCACTCTTGTGCAACGCCATGAAAAACTCTGTTACCCGGCGATGTCAGTAGCTATCGTGCGGGCGGAGTGATCCGGATCATATTCTAAGTATTTACACGATACTTGGCGCAGGCGATCATCGCACAGGCCGGCGGCAAGCTGTTCCAGCGCGCGCACGAATTCCTCCGTGGTCGCATCGCTGGGACGGGTCAGCGCCAGTCCGGCCTGGCGCAACCGGTAGGAGAGCAGCAGCGCTTCGAGCGTGTCGGGAACGAGGAGCTGGGGCAACCCGGCCCGCAGCATCAGGGCGCTGGCGCCATGGCCTGCGCGACCGACGAAGATCCGCGCTTCCCCGGCCTGCCGTGACAGGTCGATGGGCTCGGGGCAGAAGCGCAGCCGGCCTTCTGCCTCCTGTCCGGCCGCGCCCGGCCAGTGCCACAGGACCGGCCAGCCCAGCCGCTGCAGCGCCGCCCGCAAGGCGGGCCCCGGTCCTGCGGAAGGGGGCATGTAGACGAGCACGCGCGCGCCCTTCCCCTCGGGCCAGTCCACGGCAGCGCTGGCGCCCTGGAGTCCGCCCAGGTCACCCCGGAATGCCACTTCGGGCACCGGGGCGGCGAAATGGTCGAGCTCCGGCCAGGTGGTCGCGAAGCGTGGCGCGCCGGCGAGAAGATCCGCCAGGCTCTCCACCGTTCCGCCGCTGACCTGCCGGATGGCGCCATCCGCTGACCCCGCCTGCCGCGCGAGGACGTCGTCCGGGACCGGGCGCCAGGGCAGGAGGCTGGCGGCGATGTCGTGGACCCCGGGCGCGATGAAGCTCGATCCGATGCGCCAGGCGGGCAGGCCGGCGATTCGCGCCGCGAGCAGCGAGGCGGGCGCATGCTCGGCCAGCACCGCGTCCGGCTGCACGTCATCGAAAAGCGCCCGCCACTGCGCGGCGAGCGGCCGCAGGGCCCCGCTCGCCGCGAAGCCGCCGTCGGCGATCACCTGGGCGTAGGTCAGGGTCTCCGCGCGCGCAACCGGCCCGGCGAAGCGCGGCGCGGCAGCCAGCGCGTCGAAATCGCCGGCGCAGGTCGCCGCTACCGTCTCGGGATAGCGCGCCGCGAATGTGACCCGGTGACCTGCGGCGCGCAGCGCCTGCGAGACGCGAGCCAGGATGCCCAGGTGCCCGTAGCCCCGGCCCAGTTCCCAAGTCGCGAGCACATGCATCGCCATAGCCTCCGAATACCGGCCTCCAGACACTGCCCTGCAGACAGACAACCGCGAGCACAATCGGCGCTGCTGCACAGCGGTGGGCAAAACAGGGGCGCTCTCGTCAGTCAAGCATCGCGGTTCGGCCCAATTCTATGTCGTTCGTCGCAACAACTTCGACTTTCGTCGAAGTTGACTGCCCATGTACGGGCAGCCCCATCATTCAGCCCGGCTTGAGAGAAAGGGGGGTAGAGACGCATGGAAAGGGCAAAGCTTCCGGACATCCGCTGCAATCGGCGCAGTCGTCCCAGAATACTCGCGGCGGCGGAGCAACTGGCGGCGACGGAGCAGAAGGCGGGACCGCTGACGATGGAAGCCATCGCGTCCGCGGCCGGCGTGACCCGGCGCACGCTCTACAACCACTTCGCCAACCTCACCGAGCTGTGCATGGCGGCGTCCGAGCCGCTGTTCGCGCACTGCGCGGCCGTCCTACCGCCGCTCGAAGCCGACATGCGGCCGATCCGCATGCGCCTCCATGCGCTGGCGGTGGACGTGCTCGGATTCCAGCGCGATCCGCTCCACGGCCGCCTCAAGGCCATGGTCGAGCTCCAGTCCGGTGCGATCCCGTCGCTCGCCGAGGCCTACCGCCAGCGCGTCAGCCTGCCGCTGCGGCGGCTGGTGGCGACCCGCCTCGCGCTACCGCTCCACGCCGCCGGCACCGGAACCGCGGACGCCGGCGACCTGCTGGCGACGCTCGACGCCGTGGAACGCCTGGACTACTTCATCGCCGACCTGAGCGCGCGCGGCAGCAATGCGATCGTGGTCGACCTGCTCGTCGATCGCGTCGGCGGCAGCCTGCCGCAGCGGTTCGCGGCGTAGCTGGGTCGTCGCGCTTCGGAAGAACGCGGCGCCGGCGGGGCCTGCTCACGAGCGGCGCGAGCTTGGCCGCGGGACAAGCTGATCCAGCGCATCGGCATTGTCCCGGCCCCACGCATACAGAAGCTCCACCGGCTCGACGAACCTTCGACCCAGCGGCGTGAGGCGGTATTCCACCATGGGCGGTATGGCGCTCTGCACATGCCGGGCGAGCAGACCGCTGGCCTCCATCTCCCGCACCGTCTGGGTGAGCATCTTCTTGGAGATTCCCGGCAGGCTGCGCAGCAGTACGCCGGTGCGGGCGGCTCCACCGTGACGAACGTGGAGCGTGTGCAGGACCATGCTGGTCCATTTCGTGGCAAAGAGTTCCAGCACCCTGCGGGGTGCGCAGTCTTCGCGCCATTCATCGTCGGGCGTTCCGGGCTGCATGAGGTTACCTTCTGGTGCCTGGGGTCGCAAATGGTGCCGTCTAGAACGGGCGGGCGGCAATGCCTAGGTGGGACACCATGAGGAGACGATCACGATGAAAACGGCATTGGTGGTGGGCGCGAGCGGCATCGTCGGCAGCGCAACGGCGAGGCTTCTGCTCGAGCAAGGCTGGACGGTCCATGGCCTGGCGCGGCGGCCTCAGGATCAGGCCGGGGTGCGGCCGGTGGCGGCGGACCTGCAGGATGGAGCCGGCACGGCCGAGGCCCTGCGTGCCATCAATCCCGACGCCGTGTTCATCTCGACATGGCTGCGGCAGGACAGCGAGGCGGAGAACATCCGCGTCAATTCCGCCATGGTCCGCAACCTCCTGGATGGCCTGCCCAGACCTGCCGGCCCGCGCCATGTCGCGCTGGTCACCGGCCTGAAGCACTACCTCGGTCCGTTCGAGGCCTACGGCAAGGGCGTCCTGCCGGATACCCCGTTTCGCGAGACGCAAGACCGGCTCCACATCGAGAACTTCTACTATGCGCAAGAGGACGAACTGTTCGCCGCGGCGGCGCGCGACGGCTTCACCTGGAGCGTGCACCGTCCGCACACGGTGATCGGGCTCGCCGTCGGGAATGCGATGAACATGGGCACCACGCTGGCGGTCTACGCCACGCTGTGCCGGGAGACCGGCCGGCCTTTCACGTTCCCCGGATCCGCAGCGCAATGGTCCGGGCTGACCGACATGACCGACGCCGGCCAGCTCGCGCGTCACATGCTGTGGGCGACAGAGACCGAAGGGGCGCACAATGAGGCCTTCAACGTCGTCAACGGCGACGTCTTCCGCTGGCGGTGGATGTGGGGCCGTATCGCCGCCTGGTTCGGTATCGAAGCGGCGCCGTTCGACGGCACGGTGCGTCCCTTGGAACAGCAGATGGCGCACGATGCGGGGCTGTGGCACGAGATCGCCATCCGCGAAGGACTGGCAGAGCGCGACCTCGCACGCCTCGCCTCACCCTGGCACACCGACGCTGATCTGGGGCGTCCGATCGAGGTGGTGACCGACATGTCGAAGAGCCGTCGCCTCGGGTTCACGGCCTATCAGCCCACCGACGACGCCTTCTTCGCGCTTTTCGAGCGCCTGCGTACCGAGCGGCTGATCCCGTGACGGGGCAAACGGCGGGCCGCCCCTTGGCGAGGAGAAGGGCGCGGAGCCAGTCAGGACGTCGCGTTCGTGGCCGCGGTCACCCCGGTGCAGCGTAGGAAAGGAGACGACTGCTGGGCGAGGTTGATGAGGGCAGGAAGGTCCAGCAGCTTCCCGGTGCTGCGCGCCGCCACCGCCTGCTGCAACCGGGCCTTGCCGCCCTCTGTCCTCGGATTGCAGGCCGGATCGTAGCCCATCGGCAGCGCACATTGCGCATAGAGGCCGTCCCCGCCCTTTTCGAGGCACGTGGCCGCCAGCTTTTCCGCACCTTCGGCATCGTCGCGCAGCAAGGCCACCCGCACGTCGAGCGGCAACAGCTCGGGCACGTTACCAAGCCTTTCACGCCCCACGCCGAGCGTCGCCTGCAGTGCGGCGACATCGCGCGCCGCATAGTCGGCCTTGCCAGCATCGATCAGGAGATCGCGGTAGCCCCACTTGAGGCGGCTTCCCGCCTTGAGCGCCTGCCGTTGCGTAGCGAAGTCACCCGCCGCGTAACGTGAGCCGGAATACTGCGCGTAACTCACCGGAAGGCGCGGATCGACGATGGTTCCGGCGGAGAAGGTCTGCGCCGCCGACAGGTCCGGCAGGGGCTGCCCTACCGGCACCGTCAGCAGGGCCGAGCGCGCCTGCTCGTCGATCGCGCTGGCGCGCTTCGCACTTTGGACGAGCGATATCCAGTACGGGTCCTGGCGGAGCTCCGAAAGGCGGGTGTCGGCGAGCGGCATGGCGTCCGCCCGCGCGGCATAGGACTTCTTCACGTAGTCGGCCAGCTTGGCTGCGCGCTTTTCGCCGCCCATGGCCTTGGCCAGCTCCGCGGCCAGTGTCTTGACTACGCCGTCCAGCGTCTGGTTGATCGCCCAGCCTGCGGCGAGCGCCATCAGCTTGCTGCCGAGGTCATCGTCGTCCTTGGTCTTCACCACTTGGCTGGTGAGATAGGCCGCGCCCAACCGCGCCGCGAAGGCAAGTGCCCGCAGATCTGGCTGTTCGGCCTTCCCGAGCAGGAGCACGGCGGCATCCGCGCCGCTGGCGGAGAACTTCGCGCAGTTGACCAGGTCGTAGGCAAGGCGATCCGCCTCAAACTCCTGACCGGCGCGGCGGAAGGGAACGATAGCATCGTTCGAAAGGCTCTGAATCGAATAGCCCGACAGCAGCAACCCGGTGCTGCCAAACTCGGAGCGAAAGCGGATGTCGAGCTTGTTGCTCCCCGATTCGATCTGCAGTTCGCGTCCGATGATGATGAGGCTCGACAGCGCCCCAAAACCCCGCTCGATCGTGGACTTCAACCGGGAGCGCTTCGCCTGATGTTCGTAGAGGACGTGGGCAATCTCGTGCGCGACGGTGAAGGCCAGTGCATCGGTGTTCTCGGCCTCGTTGAGGAGTCCCACGGACAGGCGGATCACGCCGCTGTCGTGCGCAAAGGCCATAGGCTCGGCATGCCCGTCGATCACGATGCGAATGGGCGGCACCGAGCCTTTCCAGCAGGTCAGCAGACGGTTGGAGATCAACCCGACGTAACGCTCGAACCGCGAGGCCTCCGTTACCCACAGATTGTGATCTATTGCGTAGGAATAGCGCTTGTCCGGCGGGAGATCGTAACGCGCCAGGGCCTTGTCCTGCTCGGACGCGAAATCATGGGTGGACAGCGTTCTGGTGAGCTTCGCCAGATCCGTCTGCGCCCTAGGCACCGCAGGATCTGATACCTCGGCCGGCAGGGCCATGTCGGCGAGCACCTTGGGTACCGTCACGGTCGGGACCGGTGGCGCCGCGGGAGCCTTGGCGACCTTGGCAGCCTTTGCCTTGCCCTTGGGCTTGGCGAGCACCGGGGCGGGCGCAAGGATCAGCGCGGCGGCGCAGAAAGCGCCGACCAGCCGGCGCAGCCTCATCAAACGCACTTGGCGACAGGCCAGGTTGGAACCGACCGGATGTCTCCGATGCCGTTGGCTCCGCCTGAGACGGTGCCCGTGTGATAGGTGCGGATGTCGGAAGAAGATGACGTGCCCGTCATCCAGCCTTCGGTCTTCGCGAGGCGGCGCACGCCCCCGATCTCCACGCAGACCAGCGCCACGTTTTCGATCCGCGCCAGCAGCTTCACGTCCGCCGTGTTCACCGGGATGCGGTTGAGCGTATTGCCTTCGACGATCGCGATTGAGGTTGCAGGGGTCGCCAGCAGGCCTGCCGGCGCAAGGGCGGAAAGCAGGACTAAGCAAAGGGCCAAGCGGCAAAACAGACGCACCATCGATCCCCCGATCTCGGTAACAAGCCTGAAATTCTCAGATCATCCGGCCGGCCCGAACAAGAAGCTTCCTATGATCGTGACCACAACCAGAATAGTCATCGGGACTATAAAGTGAATGAACCAATAATGATAGCGATTCGTGCTGCGGGCAATTCGACGCCGCTCCGATTTCTCGATGTCCCTTTCGTTCGCGTCGAGAACGCTCCCGTAGACCCACGCTAGCGAGGGTAGCAGCGATACCCAGTTCACAGGCGGGATCTGGGCTACGAGGCTGAGCACCAGGCCGATAAGCAGCGGAATGCACGCGGCCACGGTCAGGGCGGTCACGATCAGCATCACGCGGGCGATACCGTTCAGGCTGACCTCAGCCTTGCCCGATTGCCGGTGCGCGATACGCATCATTCGGTCTGCCGCTTTATCCACGTCGATCACGGCTGGAACCAGAGACAGGATGAAGCCGATTGCCAGCACCAACTTCGTCGCGTCCCACGCGGAGATCCCGCCGTGTCCGAACACGGCATGCTGGTCGCTGCTGATAAGGTTCTCCAGCACCACGCCGTGAAGCACGGCACCCGGCACGTCCTCGTAGAGGACCGAGGAAACGTGGTCGGGAACCGAGGCGATCTCGGTTCCCACGATCACGTACCGCCCTTTCAGCGGCTGCATCTCGGGTGCGATCTCCGCAAGCCGCATCAGCTTGCCCATGGAGTAGACATCGACGCCATAGCGGCAAGCGGCATCGGCACCACCCTCGATGCCCAGCAGCTTGGTCCAGAACAGGCGCCAAGCGAGAACGGGCTTGCTCGAAAGAAAGCCCATTCCGCCGGCATGACAGGCCGCGATCCTCTCGCGCAGGGCGTCGTCGCCGCCCGCGATCAGGGCACTGTCGGCGAGCGACATGGCGGCTGACCGGAAGCCGGGCCAAACGGGCGCGACGGTCATCGGCAACCTTGCCGACGTGTCCTCGGTGCTCGGCGCCACTCTGTAGAAGGCATAACCGGCGCGCGGAGTGGCGGCAGTGCCCTGGCTCGCGCTGGGGACCCGCAGGATCTGCGGACAGAGCGGATGGCGGGCCCGCAGCCCCTCGCGCTCGCAATAGGCATGGAACAGCACGGCGGCCGGAGACGCAAGGTAGTCCGCTCCCTGGACGATCGTCTCGCCCGCACAGCGTGATTCTGGCGGCTGCCCCATACGGTATGTGAACAGCGAATAGTGCTGGTCCGGGTCATGGCGCCGCAGCGACACGATCTCGACCTCGCTGACCTGCCGTCGGCCGGTGCCGCGCGGCGGAGAGGGCCAGTCGCGCAAGGTGGGCGCGACGTCGTCGGCCTGCGCCACTTCGCCCGGGTTGAGGAAGGGGATGCGGCAGGCGGGCGGCACCGAGAGGAACGCCGGCTTGCTCCCGAGGACCAGGCGTGCGGGCCAGCCGCTCGGCGTGACGCCGGAATGCAGAACCCGCTGCTCCTCCAGCGCATCGCGGATCGCAGCCGGCGCCTCAGGGTCGTACAGCAGACCGTCGGCCAGGGCGGGAGGCTGCAGGCGGTCGGCGTGGAAGGTGTAGTCGATCAGGAGCGCCTCGGCCCCTTGCGCCAGGATCGGCTGGAGCACCAGGGATATCTGCTGACTGCGAGGCGGCGGCCAGAGCCCGCGTTCTCCCGGCGGCGCGATCGCGTCCAGCCACGCCTGGTCGATCAGCACCACCGCCACCTTGGTCTGACCCCGCGTCGAGGCCACCTGGTCCGCCTTGGCCGCGCCGGAGTGGAACGGCGCCATCAGGCGCAGCACCACCGCCTCGGAGTACAGGTCCGCCGTCTGCGAGCAACCCAGCGGATCGAGCAAAAGGATGATCGCAAACGGCACGAACGAGCGTGCCCACCGCCGCAGCGTGACACGCGGCGCTCTGAAACTGGCAATATCGCGCAGTCCGTTCAGAAGAACCCTGCGGATGTGCTCAAACATCTGGCCAGCAGCCCCCAAGCCCCGGCCGCAGCATCAAGGAGAATGCGCGTTCACGCAAGAACGTCCGGCAGGTTTCAACTTTGGGCGTCAAGCGGAACTGCCTGGAGCGCTGGCCAGTTGCCCGGATCCTCGCCGGCTTCTTCCCACCCACGAGCCGTCGAGGATGATCGCCCTGCCGCCTTCGCCGCAAGAGCCGGGCACCGCGCCCCGCCGCGCTGGACTGTTCGGCCCGCGCTCCTCTAACCGGACCTGCCCCTTCCCCGCGTCCGGACCTTGCAACCATGATTCATGCACTTGCCCCCATCGCCGTAATCCTTGCGAGCCTGCTCATCCCCCAGCCCGCATCGGCGCAGGAGCCGCGGTCCGCACCGAGCGCCGAGCGTGAGCGACCGCCCTCCGCCGTGCCGACGCCGGGGTCTGTCATTCCCGGAGGCGCCGAGACCACGGTCAAGTGGGAGAACAGCACCTTCCCCTCCGAGGCCGAAGGTGGAATCTGGCCGGAGGGCGCGCGGTTCGGCTGGACCTTCAACCATGAGTTCAACGCAGTCACGGCGCCCGGCGAGGGATCGACCGCGTTCTCCCTCATGGCCATTGCCCACAATCACGGCTCGCCAGCCAACGTGGTTGCGCTGGGGGCCGATACGGTCCTGCGATCCGACGATGCAGCGGGTTTCGGGGGCAACATCATCGTGCGCACGGAAAGTGCCGTCGCCCGTCCCAAGATGGTGGGCCTGGAGATCGACATCGAGCCGGCCACCGGGGTGACGCCAGCCAAGACGAGCATCGCGCTCCCGATCAACATGTTCAATAGTCGCAACCCCGGACCTGCCATCCAGACCGGCGGCATCAACGGCGGGACCTTTGCAAACGGCATCGTCCTCTACGGAATCGCGAAGTCCGGCGCCGGTCTGGCGGCGGGAGAAGGGGCGAGCATGAATGCGCTGGTGAACAGCAGCGTCTGCGAGTGCGCCACTGCCGCCTTCATTCATGGCACGGGAATCAGCCAGGGCGACGCCTATGGAACGAAAGGCCCCGGAGTCTCTCCCTTTGTCTACGGAGACGAGGGGAACGACCTTGTCGTGCGGCTCGGCTCGGCCGGGGGGCTGAAGGTGTATGCCAGCGACGGCGTCAGCCCGGTGCTGGAGGTCGCAGCAGACGGCACGCTATCGGCCGGCGGCCACCGCGGGGTGAGTTGCTCGGGCCCTCCTACCTCCGCCTTCCGCACGCTTGGCGGCATCGTGGTCCACTGCTGAGCGTATCCGGAAGGCGGCTCGCGCGCGGCATGCCCCGTCAGAAAGCGAGTCCGACCCCGCCGTTGGCACCGCCCTGCCCGCGCGAATTGTAGGTTCCGCCAACCTTGAACACGAGGCGACCATCATCAGAGGCTTTCGAGGCACCGACGGCGAACGCGCTCTCGCCCTGCCATGTCCCGACGCCCATGCCGATCATGCCCTGTGACGCTTCGAATGCCTGCGGGATACCGGCAAGCGCCATGGCCGAGGCGGTGGCACCCTCGGCATCGCGGCGGACTTGGCGCAGGTCATAGCTCAACTGGTTGAAACGCGTGTCGGCGTAGGCGTTCGCCGAGGCTATGGCCCTGCTCATGGCGCTGTGGACCTGACCGAGGTTCGCCGCATCGGTATCGATCGTTCCTGCGCCCACATGGGTAATTCGACGCGTCTGCGAGGCGGAGCCGACAGCGACGACGTTCTCCTCTCCGTCGTCGCTCGAACCCGCACCAAGCGCTACCGACCCGGCTCCGCCAGACCGCGCGTCGGCACCCACCGCCGTCGATCGAGAGGCGAGGGCCGCACTGCCGGCTCCGACGGCCACCGACCGGGCCCCCGCAGCCTCGACACCGTCACCCACCGCCGTGGCGGCCTCGCCGACCTCCGCCGTGGCGAATGACGGGATACCGGCTGCGACCCTGGGGGACGCAGCCTGGCCTACGATGCTGTCGCCGGTATGGAGTCCGGTCGCCTGCTCGAGTCGGGCAAGGCGGCTGAAGACGCTGGAGAGGCTGCCGTATCGTGTGATGACGTCTCCGTCGGACTGAACGATCATCAGGTTCGTGTTGTTCTCCGAATTGACGATGCGCAGCCCCGGGGGGCCCGCCTGCAGCACGAGGTAGCCGTTGTAGATGTCGTCGCGCCAGATCGCCGCATCGCCCAGACCCGGACTGCGGAAGACGAAGCGCTGGTTCGCGGATACCAGGAAGGCCGCATCGCTGAACGATGAGCCCTGGAAATCGATGCCGCGCCGCGCCACCTGCGGCGCCATTCCGATCACGGCTCCTTCACGGGCGACTGAGTTCGGCTGGATGTTGATGATGTTCTGGAACGCCGCACTGGCGGTTTCCGTGGCGATCTCGATTGCGTTGGTGTTCGGGTTGCCGAACCCGACGATCTGCAATCCGACCTTGGACGCGTTGGGATAGACGCCAGGCAGCCCGCCATTGAGGACGTCAATCTCGAGCCCGATCAGCTGGCTGTCCGCTCCGGGAATTGAAAATCCGGAGCGGGCCGAAAGAAAGCCGCCCCACACGCGCCCGCGATCTACTACAGAGGCGGCATCGGCCCAGAAGGCCACGGCGTTGGTGTCTGCGCGCCGCGAGATGAGCTCGGCAAGGAAGGTCTGGTAATGCGCCAGCGACGGGCCTGGCTCAAGCACGTCGGACACGCCGACATAATCGCCGACGTTCTGGTTCCCGAACTGGTGGTAGGGGTAAGTCGCCGGGTCGGGCGTGCTGCATCGCGGATGACGCTCGTCGCAGACGAAGAAGCCGTCGGCATCATTCACGACTTCCTGTGCCGCTGCAGGAAAGCTCAACACAAGCAGGGCAGCGACAAGAACAAACTTCATGAAATTTCCTCAACGCTCCGGTCGGCCCGGGATGTCACGCCTGCCCCGCTGCACTGCCACTTTCCTTGAAGATGCGGTGTGCGGTGTCGGCGCAGAACCCGGCGGCCCGGTCCTGTACAGGACTGACCTTGTCGACACGCCGGCTTTCCCCTTCGGTGTACCTAGCGCGGACGCCGCATACGACCGAAGGCCATCGCAAGCCTCATTAACTTATTGCAATCTGAAACTTTTGTGTTCTGCACCAACGATCGCGCCCGCTTCACGATCGATAGTCCCCCCACTGTTGCAATTGGGTGGCATTGCCTCGTCATACCCGTCCGTCTATGCGGACCTGCCCCCGGCGTGGGCCGGGCGTGCAGCTTCGAGGTGGATTCGCTTTGGACTCTGAGGGTGTACTGAATTTTCGCGGCCGGACCTTGCGCTGCGCCTTATTGCTCGGAGTTACGCTGACCATAGGCGGTTGCGCACTCGCGCCGCTGAGCGGGCCCACTTCGGCGGCCATCGGTGACGCGAGCCGGGAAGGATTCGACCAATCGTCCATCGCGGTGATCGATGTCAGCAACGACATCGCCCGGCGGCTGGTGGAACACGGACGCCCCCAGATGTTCGCAGACGTGCTGGGCGAGGGCCAACCGGTGGGGACCGTCATCGGCAAGGGCGATACGCTCGACATCTCGATCTGGGAAGCGCCTCCGGCCACGCTCTTCGGATCGGGCGGCGGCGATTCGCGCGTCACGTCCTCGGCTTCGACCGCACGCGGAACCTCCCTCCCCGAACAGATGGTCGACGAGGGTGGGCGCGTGGTGATTCCCTTCGTCGGCAGCCTGGCCGTGGTCGGCCTGACGCCCAAGCAGGTCGAGCAGCAGATCGTCTCTCGGCTCGCCGGGAAGGCGCACCAGCCGCAAGCCTTGGTAAGGCTGACCGGCAATGCCAACCGGACCGTCACGGTGGTGGGGGAGGTTACCAACAGCAGCCGGGTTCCGCTCAGCCCCAGGGGCGAGCGGTTGCTCGACGTGCTCGCGAGCGTGGGCGGAACGCGACAGCAGGTTACCAAGACCACCGTTCAGATCACACGTGACGGAACGGTAGCGAGCATGCCGATGGAAGCGGTGATCCGCGATCCGCGGCAGAACATCCGGCTTCAGCCCGGCGACGTGGTGACGGCGCTGTTCCAGCCGTTCAGCTTCACCGCTCTGGGCGCGACCGGTCGCAACGAGGAAGTCCTTTTCGAGGCAAGCGGGCTCACCCTGTCGCAGGCCCTCGGCCGGGCCGCCGGACTCCAGGACGCGCGGGCAAACGCCAAGGGTGTGTTCCTGTTCAGGCTTGAAGATCCGGCCGCGCTCGCCGGTCTGCAGGTGCCTGTGGGTCCGCCCACGCCGGACGGCAAGATTCCGGTGATCTACCGCATCAACCTGCGGGATCCGCGCACCCTGTTCGTTGCACAAAGCTTCCCGATCCGCGACCGGGACGTGCTCTATGTCACCAACGCCCCGATCGCGGACGTCCAGAAGTTCGTGAACGTCATCTATTCGTCGATCCTGCCGATCGCCACCGCGGCGACGGTTTCGCCCTGACGATCCGGCCCAGAATTCTTAGTGGAAACATCAATGCAAAAGATCTGGACCCGGATCACGTCCGTCGACAGGCTGTTCATTCTCGTCGTGGTTGTGCCCACGATCCTATCCATACTCTACTTCGGCGTGTTTTCGTCCAACGTCTACGTGTCAGAGTCGCGATTCATCGTGCGCAGCCCGGACAAGCCGCAGATGTCGGGCGTCGGGCTGCTGCTCAAGGGCGCCGGGTTCTCCAGCGCCAGCGACGAGATCTTCGCTGCGCAAGACTACCTCAAGTCTCGTGACGCGTTGCGCGCGCTCAACCGCAACGATGCCTTTCGCAAGGCGTACAGCGACCCGTCGATCTCAATCTTCGATCGGTTCGATCCCACCGGGCACTCTGGCTCCTTCGAGAAGCTCTACACCTTTTTCGGGACCAAGGTTCACCCCGAGCACGACGCCACGTCTTCCATCATCACGCTGTCGGTCCGGGCCTACAATCCTCGTGACGCGCAACGCTTCAACGAGCAGCTGCTGGAGATGGCGGAAGCCACCGTAAACCGCCTGAACAACCGGGCGCGTAACGATCTCATCCTGGTGTCGCGCAACGAAGTTGCAGCGGCCAAGCAGCGGGCACAGCGAGCCGCCCTCGCCCTCTCCGCCTTCCGCAACCGCGAGGGCGTGGTCGATCCGGAGAAGCAGGCCACGGTGCAGCTGCAGATGGTCTCCAAGCTGCAGGATGAACTGATCGCGACGCGGGCCCAGCTCGCCCAGCTTCGGGCGGTGGCGCCGCGCAACCCGCAGGTCGAAGTGCTCGAGGTCCAGGTTCGCAGCCTGTCCGGGGACATCGACGCCGAACTCGGCAAGGTGGCAGGCAACCGGCGCTCGCTGTCCTCCACGGCAGCGCAGTACCAGCGCTTGCAGCTGGAGAGCCAGTTCGCCGACCGCCAGTTGGCCGCCACAATGGTTTCGCTCCAGGATGCCGAGAACGAGGCTCGCCGTAAGCAGGCCTACGTCGAGCGGATCGTGGAACCCAATCTTCCCGACTACGCCATCGAGCCGCGCCGGGCCCGCGGCATCATCTCCACCCTGATGTTCTCGCTGATCGCCTGGGGCGTGCTCGGCATGCTGCTTGCGGGGGTTCGGGAGCACCAGCAGTGACGGAACCGGTGCCGCAGCGGTCTGCGCTCGCCACGGCATTTGCCGTCCAGCAGCGGGTCGTCGCGGCGCTGCTCCTGCGCGAGATCATCACGCGCTATGGCCGCCACAACATCGGCTTCCTGTGGCTGTTCGTGGAACCGATGCTGTTCACGCTGGCGGTCACCCTGCTGTGGGTGGGGCTGGAGCTGAACCATGTCAGCAGCCTGCCCATCACTGCGTTCGCGGTGACCGGCTACTCCAGCATCCTTCTCTGGCGCAACATGCCCGGGCGGCTGATCGGCTCGGTGGGGCCCAACCTGGCCCTTATGTACCACCGCCAGGTCAAGATCATCGACATCTTCTTCGCGCGGCTGTTGCTCGAATTCATGGGCGCGACGATCTCGTTCATCGTTCTGACAGTCGTCTTCACGACCTTCGACTGGATGTCCCTGCCCGAGGATCTGCTGAAGGTGACGCTCGGCTGGCTGATGCTGACGTGGTTCGGGTGCGGCCTCGCGATCCTCCTCGGGGCGCTTGCCGAGGAGTACGAGATCATCGAGAAGCTCTGGCACCCCTTCGCTTATCTCATCATGCCGCTGTCAGGTGCGGGCTTTATCGTCGATTCGCTGCCGAAGGTCGCGCAGGAATGGATCCTCTGGCTGCCGATGATCAACGCGACGGAGTACCTGCGCGAAGGCTACTTCGGCTCCGCCATGGTGGCGCACTACGATATGGGCTACATGGCCGTGGCGAACCTGCTCCTGACAGCGCTCGGCCTCGCCAAGACGCGCGTGGTCAGCCAGAAGGTCGTGCCCGAATGATCCGGCTGGTCGATCTCTGCAAAAGCTACCCCACTTCGCAGGGGCAGCACCAGGTGTTCCGCAACATCAATCTCACGGTCGCGAAGGGCGAGAAGGTCGGCATCCTGGGCCGGAACGGCGCCGGCAAGTCGACCATGATCCGGCTCCTCAGCGGCGCCGAGCGGCCCACCTCCGGGCAGGTCGAGCGGTCCATGTCCGTGTCATGGCCGCTGGCGTTCGGCGGCGCTTTCCAAACCACGCTGACCGGACTCGACAACCTCCGTTTCGTCTGCCGGATCTATGGTATCCCTTGGCGGGACAAGATCGATTACGTTCAGGAATTCTCCGAGCTCGGCGCCTATCTGCGAGAACCGCTGCGGATCTATTCCTCGGGCATGCGCGCACGTCTGGCCTTCGCGTTGTCGATGGTGATCGAGTTCGATTGCTTCCTGATCGACGAAGTCGTGGCCGTCGGCGATGCCCGCTTTCACGAAAAGTGTCATGCCGAGCTGTTCGAAAAGCGTGCGGACCGCTCTCTCATCATCGTTTCGCACGATGCCAACTACGTTCGGGAGCACTGCTCTACGCTCTGCGTGCTGTCCGAAGGAGAGCTTTCGACCTTCACCGATGCCGATGAGGCATTCGAATTCTATCACCGGGCCATCCACCTCCAGTGACCGGATCGCGTAAGCCGCAGCGCTGGCTTGCAGCGGCGAGGTATTTACCCTCTTTGTCGATCACCGCGGTTCGGGCGTGGATAACGCTTGAGCCACGGGACTGGTCGATAGTCGCGGACCACCTGGGTCGTATCGTGGGGAAATCACCCACTTTGCTGATCCTGAGCCGAACTTACGCTCGAGTGCTACGCGCGGCAAGGCGCTTCGACGAAGCCATCATCGCGAACGAGCAGCTGCTCAAATCCCGCCCACAGGATAGGGCGGCGATGTACGAACTGGGGCGAGCGTTGCATAGCGCGGGACAGCGCCGGCGCGCGGTCGAAACGCTCGCATTGACCGCGAACGAGGGCAGCGTCGCGGCGACGCGGGACTTATGCCGCTATGGTGCAAGGGGGCGTCTGAAGACGCGGACAGAAGGCATTTTCCCTCCGGAAGATTACGACAGTTTCACAAAGTCGAACCCGACACCCCAGCCGCCACCAACTTCGACGACAACGCATTTCGCCGTCCGGCTCGGGGCGCCTAGCTCTCCGAACAACCAAACGCTGCGTTCGTTGAAGGAGCAATCACACGCCGCCTGGCATGTCGCCCACGACGATGACTCTTCGCCAGGCCAGCAGCCAGGGATGTTCGACCTGGTCTTGCCCGCCGGGGCCGTGCTGGATCGCCACTGCTTGGCCTGGTTGAACTGGGCCATCGACCAGACCGCCTGCACCACGGTCCGGGCCGATCACGACCACTTCGTGGCGAACACGGACGCCCGCTGCGACCCTGTCCTCCTGCCGCAACCTGACTTCCTGTGGACGGAGAACGCGAAAGGGATCGCTCGCCTTGCAGCGCATGGGCCCGGAGAGGCGCGCATTGCACATTTGCCGCTCACGTTGATGACCCTGCCAGTCGACGAGGCTCCCGTCCCGCGTCCCCTGCCTGATGCTCCGCCACGGCCGATCACGGTCATCATCCCCAGCCGCGACAATCCGAAACTTCTACTTGCCGCAGTGTCCACGCTGCTGTCGCAGGCCAGTGAGCCTGATCTCGTCGAGATCATCGTGCTGGACAATCGCAGCCGGACGCGCAGTGCCGCAGTCCTGTTCGAACATCTCGCGGAGCGTGCCAATACCCGGGTCTTGCAGTTCGACGAACCGTTCAACTGGTCTCGTGCCAACAACTTCGGGGCTGTCGACGCTACCGGCGATACACTGCTTTTCCTGAACGATGATACGGAGATGCTGACGTCCGGCTGGGATCGGGTGATCGCCGGCCTGCTCGCTGACCCCAGGGTGGGTTTGGTAGGGTCCAGGATGCTCTACCCGGACGAGACGATTCAACATGGAGGCTTCGTGTTCGGAATGGACAACGGGCCTCAACACGAAGGGCGCTGGTTTCCGGCCGACGATCCCGGGCCGGCAGGGCGCTGGATCGCGGTGCGCCAAGCCGTGGCCGTGACTGGTGCATTCATGGCGATCCGCTCACAAGACTTCCACGCGCTCGGCGGCTTCGACGGCGCCAACTTCGCGGTGGACTTCGCAGACGTCGATCTGTGCTTGCGGGTTCGGAAAAGAGGGATGGCCGTCGCGTACTGCGGAGCGATCACCTTGCGTCATCATGAATCGGTATCGCGTGGCTTGAACCTGAGTCGCATCCAAAGAGCCCGCATGCGCAGGGAACGGCGCAGGTTTGAGGCTCGATGGGGAGAGGTCGCGCGCTACGATCCCGGTTACCACCCAGCCTGGACGCGGACGGGGTGTGCCTACGATGGCCTGCAGGCACCTGGACTGGACGAAATAGTTCGCCACGTCTTAGCAGGTGCACGCGCCTGGATCTGCTGAGGTCCCGCTGAAGAGGCGAGGGCGTGCCGCTCAGCCGCGGCCGGGCTCTGAGGCGCCGAAGATATCCGGAATCGTTCCGGTTGAAGAAACCACCGCAAAATTTCCGCTGAGGGTGAAATCTTCGACATACCCACCGAAATACACCGAACGTATTGCGCCGAGGTTCCGCCCTCCCGAAAGCAGCCGGAATTCATCGACGGGGATGCGTACCACTGTGGTGCCAGGCTCGAGTGACAGCCACTTTTCCAGCACGTCGCCGGATTCTGAAATGAGCGCGATTCTCATCTGCCGCTGCTCAGGCGCACGCAGGCTCACGATCCCGTGGAGTTCGGCAGCTGCGAAATTGACCGGGGACTCGAACTCCCGCTTGATATCGTCCCAATGGCAGTCGCAAGGGCCGATGCCGCGCGGGAGCGCATTTTCCTCGGTCGAGATGCGCACCGATGCGATTTCGGCTGGGCTCAGCCGCTCCTGCAGGTCAAGGTAGGTTTGTCGATAGACCCTGCTGTTCCACTCGTTGATGGCCGCCAGCACCTGGTGGAAGTTATCGGCTTCCTGGCGCACCAGGCAGAACTGGCCTGAGGAGAGTTCTACGTTGGAGGTATCGGCCGGGAGCAGGACTGAGGCTGCCACCTGCCGCCACCCCAAATCTTCCCACTGCCTTATCCACCAATCCATAGGCATGAGCAGGCTATGCGTGGGGTCCTTCCTAAGATCGCGCCGCGCTGCGTCCGGATCGTAGTCGTACGGATAAGTGCCAATGATCGGGAGCATGTGAAACTGCACGGCTCGGGGCCCGCAGACACGGTCGATCTCCGCGAAAGCCTTGGCGTAGATCTCGTCGGGCAGATGTTCCAGGGCATGTGACGAGTAGACCACGTCGAAGGTGTTGTCTGCAAAGGGCAGAGCGGCCGCCGAGGCGAGGCTGACCTTTGGATCGAGCGCATTGGCCACCGCCCAAGACGAGACATCGATGCCGAACGCATCGACAGCCATGCCGTTCAGTTCGCGGACGATAGCTCCGGTGGCACAGCCGATCTCCAACGTCCTCCTCGGTTGGAAGATCTCCTTTATGCCCCGACCCAGCTCTCGGAAAATGGCATTGGACGCCGCGCTCTCGCGATACCCTACGTAAGCCGTACCTCGCTCCCAACCGCGTTCGAAGTAGGCTTCGTCGAAATAGCTACCATCTTCGCGCGCCGTTTCCATGGATCATTGTCTCGCCAGATCTTTATCGCATTATCGCATCAGAACTTGAGTGATCCCAGCTTCGAGGGATCATCGAGGTGACTATGTCGTGTGTACTGAGCCAGAATATGCATCAGAGACTGGTGCAGATCTTCGACGATGCCGTAATTCTCGCAGTCCACATGCAGGCTGACGTCCGCCAGCGTGCGAGACGGATTACCTGCGAAACCGGTCATCGCGATCGTGGCGATTCCCATGTCCTTCGCCAGCTCCAAGACACGGGTAATGTTCGGCGAGGCGCCGGAGGAGCTGATCGCGATCAGCAGGTCGCCCGGTTCTCCCAGCGATTCGAGCTGGAAGGAGAACATCTGCTCGCTGCCGATGTCGTTGACGATGGCGGTGATCAGTTCCACCGTGGTCGAGAGGCTGTACACCTTGGGGCGAAGCGCGGTGTCGGTGCGAATGCCCTTAAGGCAGTCACACACAAGGTGGTTGGCGATCGCGGCCGAGCCGCCATTGCCGCAGGAATAGATCCTGCCGCCGGCGTGGGTCGTCTTCGCGATCAGATCGCCCGCGGCGGCGATCGCGGCAGGGTCGATGGTCGACGCGGCGGCGGCCATCCGCGCGAAGTATTCCGTCGCATAGTTGCCGGCGTCGGGAATGAGGGTGTCGGGGAAATAGGCCAAGGCGAGATTCCTGAGATTATCGGGGATTGTAGAAAAGGATGCGGCTGCCGAGCGGCTCGAAGCCGAACGAGACCTGCCGCAGACCGACGGCGTTGGCGATGTCCTCGTGCCGCTCTCGGGGCGCGTAGAACATCATGAAGCCACCTTGGCCGGCGCCCAGCAGCTTCCCGCCGAGTGCCCCGGCGCCCATCGCGCGCTCGTACCAGTCGTCGATCTCGGAACTGGAGATCCCTGCGGTGAGCGACTTCTTGAGCGCCCAGTTCTCGTCCAGGATGCGGCCGAAGCTGTCGATATTGCCGCGACACAGCTCGTCCCGAAGGACGTAGGTCAGCTCGACCATGCGCTTCAGCGTCGCCTGCTTGGCGGCGTCGCTGCCAGTCTCCGCCGATTGGTTCGCCAGGATCGCCGAAGCACTACGCGTGATGCCGGTGTAGAAGACGATGATCCGCTGTTCCAGCAGGTCGCGCAGATCCCGTTTCATGATGACCGGGCTCACCGAAACGCTTTCGTCCGGGTGAAACTCAATGAGATTGAGGCCGCCGTACGCCGCGGCATATTGGTCCTGCTTGCCGATCGGCTGGGCGCAGCGCTCAATCTCGATCTCGCAGCTGCCGGCGGCCAGATCCTCGGCTGAGACGTGGTGCCCCTGGTAGGCGCTCAGCACGTTGAGCAGGCCGACGGTGAAAGTCGAGGATGAGCCGAGCCCGGTTCCGCGGGAGGGGATGTCCGCGGTGGTCGTGATCTCCACGCCGCCGCGCATCCCGCGCATGGCGAAGGCAGCACGGACCAGTTCGTGGTCGATCTCGTCGATCGAGGTCACTTCCTCTGTGCGCGAGTAGGCCAGGCGGATGCCGCCGTCGAACTTGCGGTTGACGCTGACGTAGACGTACTTGTCGATGGCGGTGCTGAGCACCGCACCGCCATGCTCGCGGTAGAAGGCCGGCAGGTCGCTGCCACCGCCCACGAAGCTCATGCGAAGCGGGGTCTGACTGATGATCATCGCGTGTGGTCCGAACGGTTTTCGGCAGACCCGGAGGCCGCCAGGATGAAATCGACCGCCTCGACGATCGAGGGAGCCTCGTGCGTGGCCCGGGCTTCGTACTTGCCGTCCCGCCCCCCTTCGCCGGTGCTGACCAGGACCGAGCGCAGTCCCGCGGCGCTCGCCATGGCGATGTCGCAGGTACTGTCACCCACCATCCAGGAGCGGGACAGGTCGATGTTCAGGGCGGCGGCTGCAGCCTCCACCATACCCGGCGCAGGCTTGCGGCAGTCGCAGGCTCGCTTGAGCTCGGGAACCTCACCGGGGAAACCGGAATCGGGATGGTGAGGGCAGTAGTAGATCGCATCCAGGTAGGCGCCGCGGGCGCCTAGGCCGCTCTCCAGCTTGGCATGGATCCGCGCCAGCCCGGCCTCGTCCACTTCGCCACGGGCGAGGACCGGCTGGTTGGTGATGAGCACGACCCGGTACTCAGCCTCGTTCAGGCGGCGGACCGCATCGGCAGCATGCGGCAGCAGTTCGAGGTCCCTGTGGCTCGAGATATGCCCCCGGGAGGCGTTGATCGTACCGTCGCGGTCAAGGAAAACTGCACGTTGGGGGCATGTGCGTCGGGCCCGGGCGACGAGGCCGCTGCGCAGGTGCCTTTCGGCCTTGTCCAACCGAGCCGGGGTGCCGATGTCCTTGATGTATTCGAAGGAGATATGCCCCTTCAGCCGGGCGCCTTCGCCCAGCATGGCCGGGAACAGGTCCTTGGCGAAGTCGCCGGTTTCCATGCGCTCCACCCACGGTTCGAGCGCGCTGCGCTCGATCACGTAGAAGGCGGCGTTGACGAGATTGCGCAACAAGGCCCCATCAGCATGGGGATAGGAGTGGAACGAGCGGATCCAGTCCCGCCCATCCACCTCCACGAGATCGGAGTCGGCCGGGTGGTCGTTGGGATGGAGCAGGAGCGTCGCGTCCGCCCCGCAAGCCTCATGCCGCTCCAGCATGTGGCGCACGTCGAGGTCGAACAGGGTGTCGCCATAGACGACGACGAAGCGCTCCTGCAGCCGGTCGAGGCACGCCAGGGTGGCGCCCGCCGTTCCCCGGGGAAAGCCGTCGTCGATCAGAGTGAGGCGCAGCGGCAGGTCTAGCCCGGCGACGAACGCCTCGATCTGGTCGGCCGCATGGTTGACGAGGAGCACCACGTCGTCGACGCCCTGTCCGACCAGCGCTTCCAGCTGGCGCTGGAGCAGCGGGACGCCGTCGACATCGACCAGCGGCTTCGGCTTTCCGTTCAGCCGGCTGGCGAGGCGCGTGCCCTTGCCACCTGCCAGGATGACCGCCTGTGTCATCAGGGCGCTTCCTGGGCAACGATTTCGCGAACCGCTCGCAGGACGGCGTCGGTCGACCCGAGTTCGGGCGTCCAACCGGTCTCCATCAGCTTGTCGACCGAATAGCGGAACTTGGGAACGTCACCCACCCAGCCGCGATTGCCTTCGCCGAAGTGGATTTGCGCGGCCGGCCGGAACGCATCGCGGACGGTCTCGGCGATAAAGCGAACCGTGACACCTTCGTCCGTCGGACCGATGTTGTAGACTGCGTAAGGCTCGTTACGATCGGCGATGTGGAGCATGGCCCCGATCAGGTCAGATACGTGCAGGTACGACTTCTGCTGCGTCCCGTCCCCCAGCACCTGCAGATCGTCCGGCGTGCGGATCAGCTTCTGGACGAAATCGAGGATCACGCCATGCGTCGCCGGCACGCCGATGACGTTGGGAAAGCGGAACACTGAGACCCGCTCGAGATAGGCTTCCTTGGCCGCCCGCAGTTGGGCTTCCGAGGCGAGCTTCATGGCGCCGTAGTTGGAAATCGGCTGGAGCGGGCCGATGTCCTCGAAGATCGCGCGGTCGCCGTGGTCGCCGTAGATGGCGGAACTGGACGCGAAATGGATCACCGGGATCCCGCGCCGGCTCATCACGTCGAGAATGGCCGCGGTGGTGAGGAACGTCTGTCGCAAGTCGACGCGGTAGTCCGCCACCCCGGCCGGGATGTCGGAGTTGGCCGCCATGTGCCAGACTTCGTCGATCTGCCGATCGCCCAGCGCCGCGTCGATCAGGTCCGGGTCGCTGCAATCGACCTCCACGAACGAGAAGCCGTTTCGGCTTTCCAGGGGCGCCATCGCCTCGCGCGTGCCGCGCGAGAGGTCGTCGGCGACAAGCACCTGATGGCCGCGATCAAGAAGGGCGGCCGCAAGGTTCACACCGATGAACCCGGCTCCGCCGGCGATAAAATGCAAGCTCACGTTATCTATCCTCCGATGCCGCTCTCAGGCCAGCGCCAGGGGCCGCGCATGCGACCGGGACCGGGTGCGGGCGATCCGCTCCACGATCAGTTTCTCGACCCGCCGCGCCATTTCCTCTTCGCTGGGAAAGGTCGCGGCGAAGTCCACGCCGTTGGCACTGCGCAGCGCGAGTGCCTCAGCATCGTCCAGCATGGCCGCCATGTCGCTCGCCATGCGCACCGGATCAGCGTCGGCCAGCAGGGCGATGTCGCGCCGGTTGTCGTAGTTCACCTCGTTCCCGGGGCGATCGAGATCGATGACCGGCAGACCGCAGGCCATCATCTCGTAGGGCACCAGGCTGGGGTTCGTGGTGGAGAACACGAGGCCCGCCGCCGACGTCGCATAGAGCCGCGCGAGATCGTTCAGAGTCGGCACGATGTCCAGGTAAGTTACCGGATATTCCTGCGGGTGCTGCTTGGCACTGCCCGAGCCGAAGAACAGAATCTCGTAGTCCGGCTTGAGGCGATGGAACTCTCGCAACGCCATCGTCCCGATCAGGAAACAACGCCGGGCCATTTCCGGCTTGGCGAAGAACAGCACGCGCTTGGCCCGCGCCTCTCCGTTTCCTGCCGCGGCATTGTAGATCCCGCCGTCCACCGGGAACCGGAACGAGTCGGCTTCCATGGCATAGTCGCGCCGCAGGATGTGCGCGCACCACGGCCCGGAGGTCACGGCGTAGAGGTTCTTGCGATAGGTGTTCTCTGCCAGGATGTACTCGGACCCCATCGGATAGAAGGCAGGCTCGAAGTCCTGCACGAAGTACATGATCTCGCCGATCAGGGACCGGACCGATTCGGCCAGCGCCACGGTCGACCAGTGCGTCGCCATCAGCACATCCTCTTCGTCGACGCGACCGGTGAAGCGACGAACAGGGCCCTCGAAGGGGTAGAAGTGCTCGCGCACCGCCTTGCGAAGCTGGGTTTCGGTCATGTCCGTGTCGGAGAAGTAGAGCCGGACGTCATGGCCGAAGCGCTCGAGATGATACGCGGCGCGAAGGATGTTGCGGTGCCCGCCGCCGCCGATGATGAGGCCCGGCACGATCCAGCCTATCTTCAGGGATCCCTCGTTCCGGATACGCACCGGCGCCGGCGTCTCCAGCCCGTAGGCCACCAGTGCCTTGCGCGCGGCCTTCTCGGCCGAGAAGGCCGCCATGGCGGACCGGCGCGCGGCGGCACCCATGCTCTGGCGCAGGCTCGCGTCCGAGGCGAGCCGGCCAAGCTTGTCTTCCCATTCCTCCGGGGTGGAGGCGAGGTACCCGACCTCGCCGTCCGCGATCGCGGCGCGGAAAGGCGCGGTACGGCTGGCGACGGTCGGGACCTCGACCAACGCGGCCTCGAAGAACTTCAGCTCGCTCTTGCCCTCGCTGAACAGGTCGCCCTCCTCGAGCGGCGCGAGGTTGATGTCGCATTCGGAAAGGCTGCGCAGCATGTCGAGTGCGGGCATGAACCCCGCGCGCTCGATCCGCTCGGCGAAAGGCACCCAGCTGTCGTCAAGATCCAGCAGCCCGACGAGCCGGAAGACCACTTTCGGGTGCCGGCGCATCACCGCCTGAATCGCCGATGCGCACTGCGCGAAGTCGCGCGAATGGGTCTTCGAACCCGAGAAATAGCAGATGCGGACCTTGTCGTCCTTCTCGGCGGAGACCGAGAGAAGCCGGTCCGCCAGCTCACGCTGGGCTGCGTTGAAGGTGTTGGGAACGATGTGCGCATCGCGTCCGAGTTCAACCATCTTGTCGCGCAGCAGCGGCGTGGTGGTCGTCGCCCGTTCGCAGCTGAACAGCAGCGAACGGTAGGCGCGCACGCCCCACTCATAGTCGGCCCGCTGCGCAGCGGTCAGCTCCGCGACGCCGGCCACCGTATCGACGATGGCGGGCTCGAAAACGTAGTCATCCACATCGTAAACGGTGCGAATGCGGTGGACGCGGCAATACTCCAGCACTTCGACGAGGCGCTTGGAGGGGTCGAACGGGGCACGGAAGAACACTACCACCCGGGGCCTGAGACCCTTGTCGACGATCTCGCCGCAATGGCTGAAATCCATGACTTCGGTGCGGTAGCCCCAGAACTCCAGGCCTTCTGCGATGTTGTGCACGCGGTAGCGCTTGGATTCGCCTTCCCAGCACCCGATCAGGAAGAGCACGTCGCAGGTAAATTCGGTATCGTTCATCGGGGCTGGCTCCGGCCTGTAATCTTTCGCGACGTGCGCCAGACCCAGCGCAGCGGACGGGTGATGCTCCAGCTGAACGACCGGCGGAACCGCGTCAGCGTCGCCTCGGCGTATTCGACCCGGTACCGCAGCGCATTGATCTCGCTCTCGAGCGCTCCGGTCCTGGCCATAGCCTCGGGAAGCCGCGCCGCGTCGGTGCGTTGGGCGTGCACTTCGGTCTGCGCAGCGGCAAGCTGCGCTCCCTGTTCCACAAGAGCACGGCGCACGGCATCGAGATCCGCCGCAAGGCGCGCATGTTCAAGCCGAAGCGAAGCAGCTTCGCGCTCCGCGTCATCGCGTTGGGCCTGGGCACGATAGCGTTCGTGCTCGACCTCCGCCGTGCGTTGCTGCGTTTCGAGCAAGCTGCGCCGGACGCTATCCAACTCGGCGCGGGCATCCGCCATGGCGCTCAGAGAACCCCGGAGCGCGGCCAGTTCCTGCTGAACTGCGGAGAGCGCCGGCTCGCGGCCCGCCATCTCCGAGAAGGCTCCGACGGACGAGCGGAGCACGCTCACCTCCTGGATCAGAGCGGAGATGGCCTGGCCCTGCTCGGCCGACTGGGCAAGCGCCTGCTTTTCCTGCTCCAGATCCGCGATCCGGGCGATGTGATCGTTTTCCGCCTGGCGCAGGACGCCGACGTCTTTCTCGAGCGTCAGCACATAGGCGTCGTCGTTCATGGTCAGCAGTGGCTGGATCGCCGCGCGCCCGTCCATGGGGGAGTCGCTCGCCAGGAAGATGAAGTAGTCGGCGTGATCGATGTCGATCCGTTCGGAAACCGGCACGAGGCGCTCCAGCTTCTCCGGCCGCTCGCGCCCGACGAGGGAGGTGAAGCAGTTGACCTGGAAGTAGGGTTCGACGTACAGGAACCGCGCCTTGAGCAGGCCGTAGAGCTCTTCGAAGCTCATCTCGTGAACATGGAAGTGGGTGCGGATGTCGTCGAGCGGCCGCGGCGTCGAGATCGCCAGCACACCGCCTTCGCGCAGCGCTCCCTTGATGAGGTCGAGGACGTGCTCCTGCTCCTCGATGTGCTCGATCAGCTCGAAGCACGTGACGAGGTCGTAGCCGTCACCGGGCTCGATCGCGGTGGCATCCTGGACCTTGAACGAGACCGCGGGGTGGAAGTAGTTCATCCGGGCGTGGTCGATCGCGTCCGCAGAAATGTCGAAGCCGAGCACCGACCGCGCGCCCGCCTTGCCCAGCCACTGCGATCCGTAGCCCACGCCACAGCCGACGTCGAGCACGTCCGCATCTGCCGCAAGTTGCGCCGCAAAGGCATAGCGGGCGACGTGTTCCTGGAACATTTTCTGCGCGAACGTCGGTTCGCAGTCGGGTGCCCCCGGTACGATGCGTTCCCCCGTGAAACCCAGACTCAATGCGATCTCCTGTTCATCCAACTTCGGCCGGCTTTTCGCTCGTTCTCGCCGCCTCACCGAGCAGCCCGCCGAAGCGCTTCACCATATTCTTGTAATCGCTGAGCAATGGCACCAGCTCACGGCCGGCTCGTCCTAGCCGCTGCCGGTCCCCTGGGGAAGCCGCAAGTCGGAGCAAGAGTTCGCCCAACTTCCGGAAGTCCCCAACCGGAAACGACACCCCGCTCGATCCGAAGCGGACGAGTTCAGGAATCCCGTCAACCGGCGTGGACACCACGGGCAGGCCGAAGGACATGGCCTCGACGATGGCGCGCGGTGCACTTTCCTGCCGCGAACAGCACACGAAGACGTCCGCGGCGGCCAGGTACAGCGCAACGTCCGAGACGGCGCCCACCATGCGCACCTGGGCGCGGCGGACTGCATCCAGCCTCTGCAGCGCGGCGGTCAGCACCCGCTCGTACCCGGGATCGACCAGGCCGCCGGCGATGATGATGCGCAGGCTGGCGCCTGCCCCGCTCGGGAGCGCTTCCAGCGCACGCACCACATCCGCCTGACGCTTGCGCGCGGAAATGCTCCCCAGCAGCAGGACGCAGCAATCCTCGGGCTCGAGGCCAAGCTGTCGTCGCGCCTGCGGACGCTCCCAGCGCGCCAGGTCGGCGGCATGGCGTTCCGGCGGGATGGCATGGCGGATCACCTCGAAGTTGTTTCGGGTGGCAATCGGCAGCCAGCCGGCACGGGTGGCCTCCGCCACCTGGACAAGGCGATAGCACTGGGCGAACGCAGCATAGGCCCTCGCCCGAAGGTGGCGGGGGAAGCGCTGGAAGTGCTCCCTCCAGGTGCCGCCCTCGTGCTGCCACCAAACCGAGCCGAGCCCGGCATCGGCTGCGGCAGCGACGGCGGCATGGCACTCCAGCGTGTTCGCCAGCACCGCCTGCGCGCAACCTGCGGCGAATGACCGGGCAAGGTCCGCGCGATAGCGAGCATGCTGCGCACGCGGCGCACCGCGCCGCGGCGACGGTATGACGGACACGGCGATGCCCTCGGCCTCGAACGCCGCGCGCAGCGGGCCTTCGCGGCCGCTGACCAGGAACGCATCCGCCCGGCCTTGGCGGCGGAGCCCTGCCAGCAGATCGAGCAGCGCCGTCTGCGCCCCCTCCCGATCCAGGTTGTGAGTCACGGCACAGACTCGAACCGGCGCTTCCTGGCGCAGCGCCGGGACGCGCCGCATCGGCGCGTATTGGGCTGCCCCCTGCCCGAGGTTGCCATTGTACCAGGGGTCTCCCATCCTGCGAGTCGGCGCTTGCGGAACCGGGTCGCCGGCAGCCATGCGCGCATCCACGCTGGCGCAGCAGATCACGCTCGAGCCAAGCGCCCGCGCCCGCTCGGACAGACGCATCCCCAGGGTTTCCCCGTCAAGCGCCCCCCCGACAAGGGGGCCCAGGCGATCGGCCAGGGCGCGGGGCATCGCAGCACAGGATGCCGATACCGCGAAGCACTCGTGGGGTGTCCGCGCGAGGTACTGGGCGCCGCTGCGGTGGGCGGGCAGGCCCGCGAAGGCCGGCTCCGGGCGCGAGGCGCTGGCCGGGAAGACGTGGCCCGCATTCAGGACCCGCCCTCGCCCGTCGACGAGCCGCGCTCCCGCGAGGCCCACGCCGGGCAGGGCCGCATGACCGCACAGCTGCGCCAGCCACTCCTCCCCTTGCGGCTCAGCCCCGGCTTCGAGGAAAACGACCACGTCCCCCCGAGCGCGGGCGAGGCAGGCGGCGATGACATCGTCCGCGGTCCCGACGTCCGCGTCGGCGATCCACTCCCAGCGCACGCTGGCGACCGTTCCGGCAGGCGCACCACCTGCGACGAGAACTTCAGCACTCTCTGGAACCTTCCCGAGCACGCCCTCCAGCCAGGCGAGATCGGTCGAGCCGTTTTCCAGGCCATAGACGATCACGCTCACCTTGCCGGGCGCATTGAACCTCGGTTCGAACAGGCCGATCCCGGCCTTTTCCGCCCATGCTGGACGGACGACCGCGGCCGCGACCCCGCGTCGCTCCAGCGCCTCTCGAACGGCATTGCGGCCCGCTTCGATCGAGCCGGGCTTCTGCGCCGCCGAGACCGCCGTCGATCCGGGGAGTGCACGCCAGTGATAGAGAACCCGCGGTATGTGGCCCACACGCTCGGCCAACTCGCCGGCACGCAGCGCGAGGTCGAAGTCTTGGCTGCCGTCAAAAGCGCTGCGAAACCCGCCCAGGCGGTCAAAGAGACTCCGGCGCAGGGCCACCGCATGTCCGAGGTACATGTGCGACAGCAGGAGGACGGGCGACCACCCCGGCTTGAACCAGGGCGCGAAATGACGCCCCTGCTCGTCGATCTTGTCACTGTCGGAATAGACCATGTCCAGCTGCGGGTCGGCCGCGAAGGCCAGCGCGAACTCGGCAAGGCAGTCCGGCGCCAGGCAGTCGTCCTGGTCCATGAACAGGAGAACCTCCCCGCTTGCCAGCGCAGCCGCGGCATTCGTGGCGGCGCTGATGCCCCCGTTCGCCGCAAGAGCGGTGACCTTGATCCGGTCGTCTCCCTCTGCCAGTGACCGAAGGTCGCCAGAAAGGCCCGCATCTGCGCTGCCGTCATCGCACAGACAGAGCTCCCACTCCGTAAGGACCTGAGCCTTGAGCGACGCGATCGCGGAGTCGAAATGGCGCCGTCCGGGCCGGTAGACCGGCATGATCACCGACAGCTTGGGCAGGCTCCCCCGATGGCGTGCGAGCGCCTTGCGAAGGTCCGCCAGCGCTGTGGCGGTGAGACGGTTGTGCACCTGCCAATCGAGGTAGGGATCGAGCGGCCGCAGGAGCGGCTTGAGGCGCAGGGGCAACCACGCTCGCGCCCGGGCGCGCTCAACGCGCGCGTACCACTGCTCCAGGT
The DNA here is from genome assembly GCF_042432915.1 of Novosphingobium soli. Lineage (NCBI taxonomy): Bacteria > Pseudomonadati > Pseudomonadota > Alphaproteobacteria > Sphingomonadales > Sphingomonadaceae > Novosphingobium > Novosphingobium soli. The sequence goes on along the minus strand of NZ_JBHLWK010000007.1, from coordinate 22,087 downwards.
TCACGCTGCGGTACTCTACCGATGGCTGCCGCGCGGATCCCCTGCCGCAGCATCGATCGCCCGATTGCGCCGCGCGCCTACCCCGAGCACCCATTCAGTCATTGCAGCAACATCTCGTTCGAAGGCAGGCGACACACGCGAACGGCAAGCCGCCGCGAGGACAAAGCCGGAGCGTAGCCATCATCTACGATGGCGTCCACAAGAAGCGCTGTTAACTGCTTGCAAGCCCTAACGAAGATGCGGTCACATCCTCACGCGCACGATACCCGCCCGCGGCGCCCATTTCACCCGACGGCCGGACGTCTGGCAGCCCCCGCGATGGCCCGATCGTCCGCGCCGAAGATCGCAGGCGCGGGGCCGACCCGACACATTATGTCGTTCAATGGCTTCCGAGCTTCGAGAAAGGCTAGGAACGACGCGAGGCGTCACGAGCCGAGTGACCCGGAAACCTTAAAGAGTGCAAAATTTTCGCAACTGTCTGGGCTGTGATGGGACGGAGAATTGGAGCGGGTAGCGAGAATTTAAACCGGCCTATATTGTTGTGAACAATTAACATGTTAAACAACATCTGCCAGAAAAGCCCCCCACGCGGTCCCGGAAATCTTTTGGCTGCGGCTGGATTGCCATGGATCGCGAAGGCTGTGAATCACCTTCGCAGAACCCCTCACCGGAACCTCTTTGCGATTTGCATCACCGACAAACAGGCCTCGGGTTGTAAGTCGTACTGCCGTTATCGCTTGCCAGCACAGATGGTCTGGCCGGAACCTGAACCTGCAGTAGATCAAAGGATTCTAGGCCAGCCCTGGAACACGACCCGCTTCTCGACATCTAGCCCTTCCGGCTGCTCGCGCCCCACAGACGCTCCGCCTCCCTCGTTGACTTCGGGCTTTGATGATCTGCGCTTCCGGCAGCAGTCGACCAGATCAAGTCATTTCACGATCATCGCTTAAATCTCGGCTCACTCCGAAACCGGTCATTCACACGCAATCCAGCGGCCGGATGGGCGTGCGCGTCATATCATATGGTCGTGATCCAAGCTCCTCCCGCTATTGGCGCCATTCGCAAGTCGGTTGGCGCCGTTCGCCACTGTGCTGGCACCGCGACGAAACTATCTTCGCAATCCTAAAGAGGAGAAGGTGGCCCATGTTGGTCAGTGACAAAAAGACGGCGCTGGTAACCGGTGCATCATCGGGGATCGGCAAGACTATCGCTCAACGGCTGATCCGGGACGGCTACCAAGTCTATGCCGCGGCGCGGCAGATAGACAAGATGGCTGATCTGCGAGAACTCGGTGCGCAGACGTTGCGGATGGACATCTCGGTCGAGGCCGACATCGCCGCTGCAGTCGCCACCATCCTCGCGCAGACCGATGGCGTGGACGTGCTGATCAACAATGCCGGCTTCGGTCTTTACGGCCCGATGGAGGAAGTCGGCATGGACGAGGCCCGCTATCAGTTCGAGGTCAACCTCTTCGGGCCCGCGCGCCTGACCCAGCTGCTGCTTCCTGCGATGCGCGCTAGGAAGGGAGGCAGGATCGTCAATATCACCTCCATGGGCGGCAAGATCTATACGCCGCTTGGCAGCTGGTATCACGCAACCAAACATGCGCTAGAAGGCTGGTCGGATTGCCTGCGGATCGAGCTTGCGCCTTTCGGTATCGACGTGGTGGTGGTCGAGCCGGGTCTGATCGAGAGCGGCTTTGCCGACGTCGTTTCCGAGGGGCTGCTCAAGCGCTCAGGAAGTGGACCCTATGCGGCCATGACCAGAGGCGTCGTGGAGGGCACGCGCAATAGCTACGGCCGCAACAGCACGACGCCGGCGCGAGTTATCGCCGACGTCGTGGGCGATGCCGTCGCGGCGAAGCGGCCGCGCACCCGCTATGTCAAAGGCAAGCTCGCCGGCACGCTGATCACGCTGCGGACATGGCTCGGCGACCGCATGTTCGACCGGATTCTGATGAGCCAGCTCCGCTGAACGGGCAGGACGACCACGTGCGAGCGTTCGACCTCGCCACTCGCTTTCTCCCGACATTCTCCGCACAGTTCGGCATCAACAACATCGCCCCGGCCCGGAGCGCTAGCGCTTCTCCTGACACGCGTGGAAGAATTCGGATTTGCTCCATCTGTCCGGCTTCGCAGAGGCGAGACATACTGCGAGACAGTGTATGCCACACCGTTGTCGCGTGCACGTCTGCGCGATCGGCGGCGGGGCCCCTCGTATAGCTGTGAGCGCGCTACGGGTTGCGATGACCATGAGAGCCAGGGTCACGCACAGGGGTTAACAGACATAGCGCAGCATCGAGCCAGTCGTTGACAATGATCGAACGCAGGTCCGAGCGCATCTTGAAAGCGTGCCGCGCCGGTGCTCGGCAATGCGCTGCAGAACCTCGGGACAATGACGATCGCCGAACAGGTTGTTGCCGCGCTCAAGCGCGGGCTGCCGAGCGGCCGCGCGGACGTAGCCGAGATCGCGCGCGACATGGGCATGAGCGAGCGGACTCTGCAACGGCGGATCACCGAGGAAGGAACCAGTTTCCGGGATCTTCTCGTCGAGGCGCGCAAGGATCTGGGGAGGCGCCTGCTGTCCAGCGAAACAGTCCAGATCGATGAAGTGGCGTACCTGCTCGGATACCAGGACGTCACTTCCTTTCATCGGGCGTTTCGCGAGTGGGAAGGCATGTCTCCCGGACGCTGGCGAGAGCATCATGCTTCTCGATCCAAAGCGATCGAGTGAGACGCGGACATAGCGAAGGCCAAGCGCCGATGTTCTAAGCCGACGGACACTCCCGATCGGCTCGCCGTCGGGCTGCGCTATGGCCGATGCAGGCATAGCGGGCGAACTGGTGCCCCTGTCGCCGGAATCCTACGATAGCCTGCAGCAACATGCGCTTTTTGCCGGAATAGCGATGCGTATCGCGTCAACGGAGACGTTGTGAAATACGAACCCGATCAGAAGCAGTTTAAATATTCGGCGCCCGAAAGGAGCCTGGCTTCGGCGTTGGATATAGGTCGCGTGTTGGTGGTCGATGCCGACGCCGAAGCGCGCGACGCGATCATCACCTATCTCAGCGCGCGCAATAGTCTCGCCGTCGGCTTGGCGGATTCGGCGAACGTCATGCGTCATCTCGACACGGGCGGGTTCAGCCTCGTCATCCTGGACGTGCAGTTCGACGGGTTCGACGTCCTCCGCCGGATCCGCGAGCGATCAGGCGTGCCGGTTATCATCATCACTGGGCAGCATCAGGATGACGTCGATCGGATCATTGGATTGGAGCTCGGAGCCGACGATTATCTTCTGAACCCGTTCAATCTGCGCGAACTGCTGGCAAAGGCCCGCGCCACGCTGCGGCGACAGGAGATCGGGCAGACGCTGTTGAATCGGCATCGCAACGATGGGGGGTTCCGATTCTCTGGGTGGGAACTTCGCCGCGCAACCCGAGCGCTTGCGCGATCGGATGGCACCGCAGTATCGCTCACCAAGCGCGAATATGCGCTGCTGATTGCCTTTCTGGAGGCGCCCCGTCGCATTCTTTCGCGGGAGCATTTGCTGCAGTCGACGCGCGCTCATGACGATGTGTTCGATCGCAGCATCGACGTCCATATTCTGCGTCTCCGTCGTAAGCTGGAAGCCGATCCCAAGAACCCGACGTTGATCCAGACCGAGCGCGGCGCCGGCTATATTCTCAACAGCGCCGTGGAGCAGATCTTCTGAGGGCCATGCCATGCCACGCGCGTCGTCCTGATCCGGGCTTTGCGGCGACCCTGATATTCAAGGACAAGAGGCAGGATTTCACATTCGAGACGGCGCATTCGACTGGGCCTGGTTTCGGCAAAGGGCGCCCCGCAGGGTACCCCTTGCGTGATGGTCAGCGAAGCGCCTTTGCCCCCTCCAGGACGCCCGCGTCATACACTGCCCGGCCCCCGACCAGCGTCAGCACGGATCGGGTTTGTGGCAACGCTTCCGTTTCAACGCTGAACACGTCCTGCGAGAGCACCGCGAGATCGGCGAGATTGCCAGGCGTCAGCGTGCCTTTCCGCTCTTCCTCGAATTCGGCATACGCGGAGCCCGCGGTGTAAGCGCTCACCGCCTGCTCGCGGCTGATCGCCTCGTCAGGGCGATCGGGATGGGTCGTCACCCCGACAATGTTCTGCCACGGATTGAGCGGCCCGTCCGATCCCAGTGCCAGCGGGATGCCCGCCGCCAGAAGAGACCGCAAGGGCTGCGCGCGTTGTGCGCGAAGATCGTCGAGGAACCCCTGCCCCAAGCTGGGATCGATACCGACGAGGTCGAGATGGCTACCCTGCTGCGACACGACGATACCAAGCTTTTTGGCGCGGGCGATCAGATCCGGAGTCAGGCCATCGCCATGCTCGAAACGCGTTCGCCGCTGCCGCCAGGCTGCAGCGCCGCCTGACCGCTCCATGGCATCGAGCATCTGGGTTGCCGCGCGCGTACCGACGACATGAACCTGCAGTTGATAGCGGTTGCGCAGGGCATCGCGCAGCATGCCGTCGACGATCGACGAAGAGAAGAGCGGCGGAAGTCCTGCGAAGCTGTACGGGCTTCCGGGAGCGGTGTTGCGCGGTTTGGTTCCCCGCGGTGTCATGCTGCCCTCGAAGATCACGCCGTCCAACGCCCATTTTGTGCCACTGACCGTAATGAGCGGATTGGGACGGGCCGGAAAACGCGCGGCCGTCAGATAATCCGGACCCTGCTGCGTGGAGTTATTCAAGCGGGTGATGCGCACTCTGATCGGTGTCGGCATCGTTGCCAGTAGCCGGGCTGTACGTTCCACCGTGCCGGACAACGGCATGTCCTGGATCGAGGTCAAACCATATTGAGACGCCCGTTCGAGCGTGTGCCGGAATGCCGCTTTCGCATCCGCGTCGGTAGTGATCGCCGCCAGCCGGCCGGCGACGGTACCGAAGAGCGCATATTCGCGCACGACCCCGGTCAATCGGCCGTGCTGGTCCCGTTCGAAGCCTCCGCCCATCTGCTCGCCGATGTTCTCCGTGATGCCCAGCATTTTCAGCGCTGCGCTGTTCAGGATCGCGCCATGGCCGTCCCAGGTGGAAAGCCTGATCGGACGGTCCATGGAGAGCGCGTCGAGTGCGGCTCGATCGATGCCGGTGTCGTGGAACGCGGTGGTGCCGATCACCCCCGTCAGCATCGTTCCGGCGGGCAGGGTTGGAATTGCATCGCGAACGGCAGAGCGCAACTCTTCCCAGTTCGGATCGGCACTGCGCAACGCGAGCGACACCTGGCCCTCGGGCTCGAACTCGAGGTGAACATGCGCATCATCGAGTCCAGGGACGACGGTTCGGCCGCCGAGATCGATCCGCCGCGTCCGGGCGTCGGCCAGGCGCTGAACGGCCGCGTCGCTCCCCGCCGCAACGATGCGATCCCCACGTATCGCCAGCGCCTCAACGAACCTATCGGTCGATTCTGCGGTGAAGATATGCCCATGAAACAGGATGAGATCTGGCGCCGCGGGCTTGGCTTGTGCGGGGATCGTCGCGATCATGAGAGTCAGCGCCCCCGCGTCCGCCACGCGCCGCAGGAATGGCCGCGCCGTTCGCGATGTCCCATCGGGCGTAGAAGACGGCATCTTCTTGCCGACGTGTTTGCAGATGTGGGGCTTAACAAGCATCTTTATTGTCTCCCGGAGATCGGCGCCTCTCGGCGCAAACGGCGGAAAGCCGCAGACGCGCGCCCTTCCTGGAACATCTTGGGCGGCGCGACATCGATCGGCGCAATGGGGCTCCGCGGAGATGGGAAAAGTCGGATCTGAGACTTCCACAAACAAGGCTCCATCGATGTGCGACATCGCCGTGCCTGCTCGGCAAAATTTATTTCCGCATATCGTCGGTTTTTTTGGATTTCGGTTTGGATCGTACTATGAGCTGATACTGCCTTCGTCGTCGCGTATATTTCAGGCGCAACACGGCATTGCATTTCGGAATCACGTCTGACATCGTTCTCCCTGAATTCTATTCCGCATGAAGGAACGAGAACCATCAGAATTCGACATCGACGATCCCACTACATGGTCTATCCCAATGGACTTTGGGGAAGGACTTGACGTGAGGGCGCTCACGCCCATCATAGCGCTTGCCGTTTGCGCAAGATGGTGGCGCTCGCGCAAGCCGAGCCGGTCGAGCATCAATTCCTCCTCGTCCGCGTGCGGGCGCGACGGAACAGAGGCATCGCAATGATGCTACAAAACGGATATCGACGGCGCCCAGCGCTTCGCTGGCATCAAGCAACCGCAAAAATTTTGTGCCTACGCCGGCCATGGCGCTCACGTTGCGATCGTAACTCAAGACCATCGGCCTTGAAGTCAGTTCGATAATCACCCCTCCAACGCTCGAGCCGGATTGGAGGAGTTGTGACGATGGTAATCTCGTCGTGGACTTGGCATTGCGGTAGGATCAGCGCGCTTTTTGCCCAAATCCTTGCTGCTTGGTGTGGCGGGGATGATGCCAGCTCTGGCAGAGACCGCAGCGCGAGATGACATGCGAACGGTACCGGCAGCGGTAACGGTGGCAATGATCTGGATCCATTGCCCGAAAAGGGTAGGTTTGCTTTGCACTATCGGATCGGAGCGCAGGCAAGCGACGTGTGTGAGGCAGACGTCAAGCAGAAGACGGCACAATTTCGCGCCGGTGCCAACTGTCGGCGGATGAAGCCCCCAAAGACGTGCCGACATCTCCCGCAGCCATGTGCATCGTAAGGATTGCCTGTAAGTAGACGTCGAACCGGGAACGCTTTGCGCGCGCAAACGAGGCATGCGCCATCGGACGTCGGCTTCTGGAAACACTGCTCGTTCGGTATACGGCATGCGACGTGCTGAAAAGTCGGCGAAAGCGACGGGTCCCAACCGGCCCCGGACCTTCGTACATACAAACCGTGAATGGCCGCTCGAGATAGAAGCAGCGGGTCGGATCGCCCTTGGCGAAGGATTCGCTTTCGCCGGCCTGGTCGACGTTCTCTCACTACAGGGGCGTTCTCACGAGCGGTCATTCATCGGAAGCGCTCGACTTGCTGGTAACGCGGGTGTCTTCGTCACCGCCACGTGTCCTCGCTTTGTGGGTCAGGGGGACGGGTTTGCCAACCATTCGCTTATGGACTGTCCGGTCCACTCTCGAAAAGCGCGACGAAAATTTCCCACGTCGTAGAAGCCCAGGGTATAGGCGATCGCCTTCATCTTCGGCGAAGGTTCGCGCAGCAACATATAGGCATGCCGCTGTCGGAAGCGCTTCACCACCTCGTGGAAGCTGAGGCCTTCCTCGCCCAGCTGTCGCTGGATCGTCCGGCGGCTCATCCCCAGGGCGGCGGCGACCTCATCGAGCGAAGGGAGGTTCCCGGCAGACTCCCGAAGCAGATCCTCCATTCGCTCGGCCAAAGTGCGCGTTTGAACAAGCTCACTGAGATACTGGTCGCACTGCTGGTGGAAAAGGGTCTGGACGAACTCGTCGCTCGTGGGGATCGGCCGATCGAGATCGCCGCGAAGCCCGTAGTAGGCGGTGGACTTGCGCGAAAAACGCAAGCTCGGCGCGCGAAAGAGCCGGTACGCCTCGAGCGCATCACCATCCTCGAACGCGAAGTCGATCCGCAGGCTGCGGGCGGGCTGGTTGGTCAGTTCCTCGATCACCGGCTCCAGCGCGGCCACGGCGGCTTCGATGCAGTAGCGCCGCGCCGCGGGAGACATCTCGATGCGGGTCTCGAAGTCCATCCGCCATTCGTCGCCGTGCTCTTCGATCGTCGTGACGAGAGGATCGCCGGCGATCAACGAGTAGCGGGCCCAATGCTGGAGCGCCTCGCGAAGCGTCGGCATCGACATGGTCGCAAAGCCGACCACCCCATAGTGGCGCACGCGCGAGGAGTAGGCACTGGTGATTGCGAAGCCGGGCGGGGTGCGCCTTGCGAGAAGGTCGAACATACGGGCGATCGTCGGTAGATCGAACGGCTTCAAGGCGTGGATATCGGCCCAGCTCGCGCCGCTGCCATCGAGGATCGCGTCGGCGCTCATGCCGGCGTCTTCCGCAAGCTTCAGATATGTGCGCAGCTTCGATGGCTTGAACACCGTCGCTTCCATGCCTCCCGCGACTGTCCGTTGTGCAGTCGGGCCATCTTCAGCAATGGGAGGCGACATATGTCAATCCAGACCGCATGGCGGCGAAGCCCATATCCGTGGCGGGCGTGGTCGCCAGCAGGCAGCCTATCCCAGTTCCAAGCCCGCCATGTCACCCGTCTGCCGCCAGCGGCGCAGCAGTTCGATATAGGCCATCGGCCCGGGGGCGTAGAAGTCGTTGAGCAAGGCGCGGCGCTCTCGGCGGCCTTCGTAGCTGTAGTATCCCGGGGTGCAGCTCTCCAGGAAGGCGCGGCGCCCCTTCGCGCCTTCGACAATCTCCTCGACCCAGGCCCTCTCCGCCTTCCGGCTGGGCTGTATGGTCGCTGCGCCCCGCTTTCGCGTCTCGGCGATGATATGGGCGATGGTCTGCGTCTGCTCGTCGGCGGTGTGGACGTAGTTCACCGCCGCGCCCGCCTGGGCGATCGCCATCATGAAGAAATTGGGAAAGCCGTGAGTCTGCATGCCGTGGAGCGTCAGCGGTCCGTCGGCCCAGCGGTCGGCGAGCGCGCCTTCCGGTCCGACGATGTCCAGTCCGGCCTCGGCGCAATAGTCGACGAGAAAGTCGAAGCCGGTGGCCAGGACCAGGCAATCGAGCGGGTATTCCACGCCGTCCACCACCGCCCCGGCGGAGGTGAAGCGCTCGACGCCTTTGCCCTTGGTATCGACCAGGATCACGTTCGGGCGGTTGAAGCTGGCGAGGTACTCGTCGTGGAAGCAAGGCCGCTTGCAGAAGTAGTGAAACCACGGCTTCAGCGCCTCCGCCGTGGCCGGGTCGACGACCTCGGCCGATACCCGCTGGCGGACGGCTTCGGCCTTGAGCAATTCGGCGCGGCGTAGCGCTTCCGGGTCGGCCACCGGCGCGCCGTTCTCCAGACGCGGCATGACACCGCGGATGATGTCCGTCCAGCTATCGCCCACGAGGTCGACCGGGGCATAGCCGCCGCCGGTCAGCGTGGTGAAATTGTCGCGCCGCTCGCGCGCCCATCCGGGTTGCCGGCCGGCAAAGCTCGCCGGATCGAGGGGACCGTTGTTTCGCACCTCGACCGAGGCCGGCGTGCGCTGGAAGACGAAGAGGTGCTGGGCCGAGGCGGCAAGGTGTGGGATCACCTGGACGCCGGTGGAGCCGGTGCCGACGATGCCCACGACCTTGTCCGCCAGGCCGGTCATGCCGCCCGTCTCATCGCCCCTAGTATAACCATAGTCCCAGCGGCTGGTGTGAAAGGCGTGGCCGGCGAAAGTCTCGATGCCGGGAATCCTGGGCAGTTTGGGATTGCTCAGCAGTCCGGTGCACGACACGACGAACCGCGCCGCGATCTGGTCCCCCCGATCGGTGCGGACGATCCAGCGGCTTCGGGAGGGGTCCCATTGCAGGTCGCGCGCTTCGGTCTGGAACAGCGCGGCGCGGCGCAGGTCGTAGCGCTCCGCGATCTTCCCGCAATAGCTGTGAATCTCGGACGCGCGCGGATAGCGCTCGGTCGGGATGTGGCCGAGCTCCTCCAGCATCGGCAGGTAGATCGTGGCTTCGACGTCGCATGCGGCCCCGGGATAGCGGTTCCAGTACCAGGTGCCACCGAAGTCGGCCCCCTTCTCCACCACCCGGATGCTGTCTATGCCGTCTTCGCGCAGACGCGCACCGGCGAGCAGACCGGCAAAGCCCCCGCCGATGATGAGGACCTCGCAATCCTCCTCCAGAGGATCTCGGGCGAAATCGGGATCCGCGTGGGGATCGCGCGCCAAGGCGGCAAAGCGTTCGGCTAGCGGCTCGTACTGCGCCATGCCGTCGCTGCGCAGGCGTCTTTCCCGCTCCTCGGCGTAGCGGCCTTCGAGAGCGTCGAAATCGAGGTCGCTCATCGGGCGGACACCTGCGGCTGCGGCGCGGCAAGCCGGGCGCGGTGCGAGACATAGGCGCGGATGTCTTCGATCTGCTGCTCGCTGAGCCACTTGCGGAAGCTGATCATGCCGCGCGGTTCGAGCGCGCCATCGACCAGAACCGCCCGCCAGGCATCGCGATTGGCGAGGGCGCCCGATCGGCGCAGGTCGGGCAACACACCGACCGAGGCCGCGCCCGAGCCATGGCAGCGATAGCATTGCTGGGTGTAGAGCAGCCGGCCCGCATTGATCTGCGCCGTGGTGAAGCTCTCGTTGGTGATCGTCAGCGGCGGCGCTTCGCCCGGATCGAAGGCGGGCAGCTTGTCGGTGCCGCCAAGCTTGAACACCAGTACGCGGCCATTGGGGCGTGCCTTGGGCTTTTCGGCACTTTCGCCCAGGCCGAAGCCTCCGCCATAGCCGGCCACCACCCCGACATATTGCACGCCGTCCAGCCGGTAGCTGATGGGGCCGGCGATGATGCCGTCCTGCGCGGCGAAGCTCCACAGCAGCTTGCCGTTGGCCGCGTCGCGCGCTTCGAACCGCCCTGCGCCGGTGCCCTCGAACACCAAGCCGCCAGCGGTCGCCAGCACGCCGCCGTTCTGCAGCGTGGGGTGCACGACCGACCAGACCTCGCGCTGCCTGACCGGATCCCAGGCCACCAGATGCCCCTCGACGCCCTCGCCACCCTTGCGCGCGACTTCCGGGTCGTCGGGCGCTTGCAAGTTGCGATCGTCGATCGCCTTGTTCCACAGGCCGGGGGTGAACTTGAAGTGGGGATCCCCGCCGTAGACCATTTTCGAATGGTAGACCGGCAAATAGACGAGCCCGGTCTTCGGGCTGAAGGCCATCGGATGCCAGCTGTGGCCACCCAGCGCGTTGGGGTACATCAGGAAAGCGGAGTCGTGATATCGCGCCTTGGGGTTCTCAATCGGCCGCCCGGTTTTCATGTCGACGCCGCTGGCCCAGTTCATCGGCACGAAGTTCTTCGCCGAGATCAGCTTTCCGGTGGTCCGGTCGATGACATAGAAGAAGCCGTTCTTCGGCGCCTGCATCAGCACCTTGCGCTCGACCCCGCCGATCTTCAGCGTCGCCAGGATGATCGGCTGCGACGCGGTGAAATCCCAGCTTTCGCCGGGCGTTTCCTGATAGTGCCACTTGTAAGCCCCGGTATCGGGATCGAGCGCTACGATCGACGACAGGAACAGGTTGTCGCCCTTGCCATCCGAACGCACCTGGTGGTTCCAGGGGCTGCCGTTCCCGACGCCAATATAGAGCTGCTTCAGCTCGGGATCGTAGACGATCGCGTCCCAGACAGTGCCGCCGCCGCCGTATTCGTGCCAACGACCCGACCAGGTGGGCAAGGCCTTCTCCTTCAGCACGGTGTCGGAGGCCGCGCCGTCAGGCTTGGCGCCTGGCGCGCCCGGCACGGTGTAGAACCGCCACGCCTGCCTGCCGCTCGCTGCGTCATAGGCCGTGACGTAGCCCCGGACGCCGTATTCTGCCCCGGCGTTGCCGATCACAACCTTGTCGCCGAACACGCGCGGCGCGCCGCTGATGGTGTAGGGCTTGGCCGGATCGGTGGTCTGCACCGACCAGACGACTTTGCCCGTCGCCGTGTCAAGCGCGATGAGGCGGCCGTCGAGCGCGCCCAGGAAGACCTTTCCGCCGGAAACCGCGACGCCGCGCGTGATCACGTCGCAGCAGGCATCGAAGCCTTTGCGGCCGGCGATCTCGGGATCGTAGCGCCACAGCTCCTTGCCGGTCTTCGCATCCAGCGCGTGGACCTTCGACCATGCCGCCGCGACATACATCACCCCGTCGACCACGATCGGGGTAGCTTCCTGTCCGCGATTGGAGTCGAGTTCGGCCGACCAGGTAAGGCCCAGCTTGCCGACATTTCCGACATTGATCTGATCGATGTCGGCGAAGCGCTGCTCGAGATCGGTGCCGCCGTGAACCGGCCACTCCGCGGATCCGCCGCCCGAAGCCGAACAGCCTGAGAGTAGAGTGGCGGCGAAGAGGGAAAAAAGAACATTGCGGGGCCGGATTGCGCTCTTCCGATTTGCTGACACGGTCATCTCCTCGCAAGGCCGCGAATGCGGCTCCGCAATGTTCAAGGCAGGGTATCGAATGACAGGACCTGGGGCGGTTCGGCCAGGAGGTCTCCCGCCAGCGCCAGGAATTCGAAGGTGTGGGGCTGCTCCATGTGCCGGGCGAAACCGGCATCGTCGCTCCACCGCTCATAGACCATGAACTGCGCCTCCTCTTCCGAGGAACGGTGCAGCTCGCAAGCCGTGCTGGCCGCTTCTTGCCGGGTGGCGGAAAGCAGCCGACGCAGTGTGGCCTCAAGGTCCGCGACCCGCTCGGGCTTGGCGCGCAGCAGGACGATCTTGGCGAGGTCCGCCATCAGAAGTCCACGCGCAGGGCGACGCCGTAAGTCCGCGGCTGACCAAATCCGGCGGATTCCACCGAGAAGTTCTGCGCACCGGCCGAACCGCCGGTGTAGTAGAGCTTGTCGGTCAGGTTTTTGACGAACAGGCTCCCTTTCACGCCGCTTTCGAACATGTTGCTCCAATCGAGCCGCATGTTGACCAGTGTATAGTCGGGCAGCTTGGTCCCGGGCTGGATCGTTCCGCCGAGATTGGAGAAGTAGAACGGCGACTGGTGATAGAGGTCGACGTGGTAGTTCAGTTCGCCCAGATCGCCCGCGAGCGGCAGGGCGGCGTCGGCCGAGATGGTCCCGGCGAATTTCGGCACGTCGCCGAAGGGACCGTAGAACACCGGGTTGCCGAACAGGCGGGATTCGTTCCTCGTGAACTTCGCGTCGGTGTAGGTCGCCGAACCGGCCAAGGTCAACCAGTCGGCCGGGCGTAGGCTGACATCGGCCTCGAAGCCGCGGATGCGGGTCTTGGGCACGTTGATCGTCGCGGACGAGGCCGTTCCGGCGATGACGACATAGGCGGTCTTCTGGATGTCTTTGATCCAGGCGTTGTACACCGCCAGGTTCGCGCGCAGCGGCATGTCGCCGGCGTGGCCTTCGAACTTCACGCCGGCCTCCACGTCGCGCACCCGCTCGGGCAGGAAGAAGTTGCCGCCCGGATCGTTGGCCGCGGTCAAGGGCGTGGGCGTCGGCGGGTTGAACGGGTTGAAGCCGCCGCGCCGCCACGACCCCCGCGACGACAGGTAGACCATCACGTCGGGCGTGACGTGGTAGTCCAGCGTGGCGGTCCAGCTCGGATCGCTTTGCTCCACACTCTGCCGCTGACCCGCGCCGAAAATCGACTGCGCGCCCTGGACAAGTGTGATCTTCTCCCAGGTATAGCGGCCGCCGAGCGTGAGGTTCAGCGCGTCGGTCAGCTTGTAGGTCGCCTGCGCGAAGACGGCGGTCGACTTGTTGCCGGTGGTGGCGTTGTAGGCGACCGAGGCGTTGATCGCACCCAGCCACAGCGGGGACAAATACTCTTCCTTGGCATGGATGTAGAAGGCGCCGAGCAGCCACGTCAGCCGTCCGTCCGCGGTCTTGCCCTGCAGCTGCAGCTCGTTCGAATAGGTCTTGGTGGCGCTTGTCTCCACCGGCAGATCGGCCCCGGTGAGTACCGCATCCGGCGCGTACTGCTGGATGAACGGGTAGGGCGAATAATCGGTGTCGTAATTGATCGCATTTTTGGAAAACGAAAAGCCGAACACGTTCTTGAGCGTGATGTCGTCGGTCAGGTCGAGCGAGGTCTTGTTGACGACCATTTCGCTGCGCGCGCGGTGATCGAAATCGGCGTTCTGGTTGACCACGTGGTCGCCCTGCGATCGCTGGAACTCCGGCAGGCTCTGGAACCCTCCGGCATAGACGAAGCCATTGGGATAGTTCCTGAAGATCCGGCCGGCCAAAAGGTCGGAGAAGAACGGCTGGTTGTTCGGCGAATAGGTGCAGGAATTGAAGCCGGAAGGATCGCCGCAGGGAATCGTGTAGAAGGCGGTGTTCGGGGCGTTGGTGCCCGTCGTGTTGCCGATCTGCAGCATCGTCACGTTGCTGATGCCGTCGGCAGGATTGAGGGCGAGGGTGATGCGGCCCGAGCGCTCGTTCTTGTCGCCCAGCATGGCATCGTCGTAGAGGTTGCGGACGAAGGCCCCGCCCGAGGTGAGCGTGCCCGCGAGGCGCAGCAGAACCTTGTCGTCACTGATCGGCAGGTTCAGCGCGCCGTCGGCGATCAGCCGATCGAAATTGCCGTATTGGATCGAGGCGTAGCCGCCGAAATCGCGCTCGGGTTCCTGGGTCTGGAAGAGCACCGCGCCGCCCGTGGAATTGCGGCCAAACAGCGTGCCCTGCGGGCCCTTTACCGCCTGCACGTTCTGCAGGTCGTAGAAGGGCGTCGAGGCGATCACCGGGAAAGGCACTTCGTTGATGTAGGGCTGGACGCCCGGGGGCGAGCCGGAATAGGCATCGACCGATTCGCCCCGGATCACGTAGTTGAGCTGATTGTTGTTGTTGCCCGACCGGACGATGAGGCCGGGAATCGCCGTCTGCAGATCAGCCTCCGTATGGACCCCGCGGGCTTGGAGCGCGCTCGCGCTGAGCGCGGAGACGGCCACGGGCACGTCTTGGACACTCTCGGTGCGGCGGCGGGCAGTGACGAGGATCTCTTCGAGCCCTCCGCTCGCTTGCTCGCCCCCCTCCGGCGCCGCCTGAGCCCAAGCGGGCGTCGAAAAGACCGTCGCGAGTGCGGCCGTGGCGCTCAACAAATTGCGATACGACATGTCACTTCCCCTCCTGTGGATGACGTCCGGCGGTCGCCGCGCGCATTGCATGCGCGTCAATCGGGACCGAAGGCGTATCCTTCTTGTTTGGCGCCTTTTGCATATCATCGGCGAGGGCCCGCAACTGCCGCACCGTGCAATTCGCGCCAAAACTGGCGCAAGACGCGCCCCGAGGCGGTGCGGGAATTGAAATCAGGTGATTTCCCGGACAGTAGAGCGAAAAATGATCCGCATCGCCGCCGCAGATGCGACCGTGCCAAGCGGAAGATGACCTAGCCCGCTTGACGCTGTCTCAATTCCTCATCGAGGGAGGATGCCGCGGCAGCAGTGCCTGTTTTCGCGGCGTGCCGTTGCCCTATGGCTGGATTGACTTGCCCGAGACGCTCGACATGACGTTCATGACCTATGCCGGGATGGTCGAAGAACTTGGGCGCGAGATCGCCGGCGGCACAACGCCTGGGCCATCCCGCTCCACGGGCTGACCGCTGGGGAGCGGGCGGCGACATCGCTCACCGGTGAAAAGGAGCGGCACAGCCTGCTGCACGAGTTCGTCGACGGCCCGGTCACGTGGCACTGATCCCGCCCTCCGTGCTCCGCTCCCGCGTCAGTGTTGCCACTGCCCATCGCCGGAAGCCGTCTGCGGTGGCGCCATGACGGGACGGTCGGAAGTCCGTGCAATCACTCCGATGCCAAGATCATCCGCGCAGTCATCGACGCTTGGTGACGATGGCGCCCTGGATTCCGACGCCGGCCGGCGCATTGACGTAGAACGTGCCCGCAACTTCCTGCGCGTCGGCTCCGAAGAACTGCGCATTCACGCTGCCCACGCTTGCCCCGCCCCGTGATACGACTCCCGCCAGGCTGGAATCCCGCACAGCCAGTGTCCCCGCCATTTCGAAGCTGCCGAAGTCGGTCCGGCCACCCGAAGCGCGATCGGTTCCCGCCAGCGCCAGCGCGCCGCCGAACGTCTGCGCACCGAAGTCGACATCGAAGCTCGATGTTCCCTTCACATCGTAACGCGCCGACGCGCCAGTGCCTGTGCCGTAGGCCAAGCCCTCGTAGCGGGCTTTGCCGGTGCGCGCGGCGAGGAAGTTGCCGCCGGTGGCAAAGCCATAAGTGAAATAGAAGTCCTGCGTCGAACCTGCCCGCGTTCCGGCCCAGTGCCCGAACGACGCATAAGTCAGCGCCAACTCGCTGTTCGCACTCCCGGGCTTGTAGAGTTCCAGCAGCACCTGCTGAGGACCGTAGCCATTGTCTCCGGTCTTGGCGTAGGCAGTGAAATTGGCGTCCTTGCTCACGACCTTTTCGTTGATGGTGAACCGTCCGCCGACCATGTCCGACGAGTATGGGGCGTAGTCGAAGGTCTCCGAATTGAGCCATGTGATGCTGCCGCCGCCGCTGCTGCCGCTGCGCGCATAGAAATACTGTCCCGAAGTCAGAGTTGTCAGCGTCTGGCCATCCGGGGTCAGAGTCGCATCGCGTGATCCGACGAGCGAACCCACCGCGGCCATGCCTGCGGCGTTGGACGTCTGGAACGTCGCGCCCAGTTCTTCACCATTGGGTCCATACAGGCGCCCGGCAATCGTTCCCGAGGCCTGGCCGTAACTGCTGCCGTAGACGGCGTTCCCGGCGAACGTCCCCCCGTCCGATGACAGGCTTCCTCCGGCGCGCAGTTCAATCCCGCCCCCGGACACACCCTTGTCGGTGACCAGCCCGTCCTCGGTCGCATAGGTTTGAGTCGTGAAAATCCCTTGCGCGAAGTCGACGCTCAGCTTGCCGCTGCCCTGGAACGACATCGGCTCTTCTCCGGGCATCGTCACGAGCCCGAACATGTCGATCCCGTAAGCAGCGGCACCCGTTCGCGGAACCATCGCCGAGGCCGTAGGCAGCCCATACGTGAACGACGTGAACTCCGTGGACTGTCGACCTTCGATCACGGTGCTGCTCTGCCATGATCCCATCGCAACGTAGCGTTTGGCCGCCGTGCCGGTATACGGCTGCTTCACCAGGATCAGCGTTTCACTGCGCGAACCGTCGGTGCGCCGGTACATGGTGTCGTAGGCGTCCTGGCTGCTGACGTCGGACGCGCTGAACGACTGGTTTCGTCCGTCGGAGCTTACGCTGTATGAGCCGGATCCTGCATCGTAGCGGATCGACAGGGCGCTGCTCTTGCTGGTGCCCTCGATCGCCGTTCCGGTCGGGAGATCCCATGTGCCCTTGAGCGTGGCGGCATCGTTGATGAACGACTGGCTGACCTTGAGGTCGGTCATGGTCGTATTGGCGCTGGGCGACGGCGTGGGAGCTGGGGAGGGAGCCGGTGAAGGCGTCGGTGCCGGCGTGCTGGCGACATCACCAGAGCCCCCGCCGCAGCCGGACAGCCACAGAACTGCGGCAGCGCTTGCCGCCAAGTAACCAATTTTCATGCATGCCCCACGCAATAATCGCATCAGGCTCATGGCCGGGGTGCCCTCGAAAGGTCAAGTCCGGTCACGGCGTTGGTGTTAAATTATTGAAATGAACAAATTGAGGCTCATCTTGATTGTGAACCCCTGGACAGCCGTTCGGCGACTGCGGTAAGCCGCCCGTCAAACGGGGGTGTACCATTTCAATTCGCCGACTGCTGGTCGCGACGATGCTGGCAGGCATCGCGACCGGCGCGGGCGCGCAAGACCGGGGTGTCTTGCCTGCGCCTGCTTCCGAGCCAAACCATCTCTCGGCTGCGCAGGTCTTCGCGCTGGCCGGGCAGGCGCGTGACCGAGGTGATTTTGCCACTGCCGAAATCGCCTATCGCGCGCTGACGAACGATGTCGATCTCGAGATCCGCACCGAGGCGCGCTTTCGCCTGGGCCTGATGCTGGCCGACGACCTCAAGCGCTACGGCGATGCGGCACTCGAGTTCCGCCGCATTCTCGACGACAAGCCCGGCGCCGCGCGCGTTCGTCTGGAGCTGGCGCGGATGCACGCTATGCTCGGCAATATGGCTGGCGCCCGCAAGGAACTTCGCGCGGCACAGGCCGCGGGGCTCCCCGGGGCGGTGGAGCAGCTGGTGCGTTTCTATTCGCGCGCGCTCAATGCCCGCAAGCCACTGGGCGGTTCGATCGAAGTCGCGCTGGCGCCGGACAGCAATATAAATCGCGCCACCCGTTCGGATACGCTGGGCACGGTGATCGGCGACTTCTCGCTCGATGACGATGCCCGCGCCAAGTCGGGCGTCGGCCTCGACCTGCAGGGGCAGGGCTACTTTCGCCTGGGCATAGAGCCCGGGGCCGACCTGCTGGTGCGCGCATCGAGCGACGCCACGCTCTACCGCGAGGCGGACTTCAACGACGTCACCGTGGCGCTCCAGGCGGGGCCCCAATACACCTGGGGCGGCAACCAGCTGACGTTCTCTGCCGGCCCGTCGCGGCGGTGGTACGGAGGGCGCCTGTTCAGCGCCACAATCGCGGGCGGGGTGAGCTGGCAGCGGCCGGTCGGCAGGCGTGGCCAGGTGCGCCTCGACGGCAACATCGCTCACGTATCCAATCGGCGCAACGCGCTGCAGACCGCGGATGATTTCACGCTGTCGGCCAGTTTCGACCGCTCCTTCAGCGCGCGTTTCGGCGGTGGCATCCAGGTGTTCGGCTTCCGCGAGGCAGCGCGCGACCCGGGCTATTCGCTGGCGACGGGTGGAACCTCCGCTTACCTTTTCCGCGAAGTGGGCCGCACGACACTGGTCGGCACGTTGGTCTACAGCCATCTCGAGGCAGACGCGCGACTGTTCCTCTATCCGCGCCGCAGGATCGAGGACCGCTTCAGCGCCAGCGCGGCCGCCACCTTGCGCACCTTTACCGTGGCCGGCTTTGCGCCGCTGGTTCGGCTGCGCTGGGAGCGCAACCGCTCGTCGATCGCGATCTACGACTACCGCCGCCTCGCCGCCGAGTTCGGCGTGACGAGCGCATTTTGAGGACAGGCATTTCAACCTCTCCGCCAGGCCGGGGGGCACGGCGGGAAGACGGGGGCAAGACGATGAACAAGACCACGTGGATCCTGCGCAGCTCGGGCCTCGCGCTCGCCCTCGTGCTGGGCGGTTGCGGTGGCGGCGGCGGCGGTAGCGTGAGCAGCACGCCCGCACCGGCCCCGAGCCCGTCACCCAGTCCGACTCCGACGCCCGGCCCGACCCCGACGCCCAGCCCGGCGCCCAGTCCGACCCCGGCGCCCAGTCCGACGCCCAGCCCGACGCCGACGCCGACCCACCGCCGGCGGCAAACGTCGACCTGTTCTCGCCGCTGGTCAGCGTAACCTTCACCAGCAACTCGGCGACCGGCAGCGCCTCGTTCCCCAGGTCGGGCGCCATGCCCACGATCAGCGGCGCGCAGTCGGGCGCCACGATCGCCTACAATGCCGCCAACCAGAGCTACACGATTACCGTGGGCGGCGGCAGCCAGACCTTCGCGCCCGCCAACAGCGACGCGGCGCAGTCAACGGCGCAGGTCACCGTCTACGTCAAGAAGAACGGGTCGACGACCGACTCGCTGACGCTGACCAAGCCCGGAACCTCGGGCTATTTCACCTACCGTTACGTAGGCTCGGCGTTCTGGCAGCGGACCGTCGACGGCAGCTCGACCATCAGCGGCAGCTTCGATGCCATCGCGTACGGCGTCGAGACCTCCGATGCCGCGGTGCCGCGCACCGGCCGCGCGGACTATGCCGTTGCGCTGCTGGGCGTTGAGACGACCCCGTCCGATGTCTTCGCGATCACGGGGACCGGCATCACCCAGGTCGATTTCGCCAGCGGTTCGTTGATCACCCACGGCACCGCCGAGGGGGTCTACAGCACCGCCAGCTTCTCGAGCGAGGCGCGACTGTCGGGCACCACCAACACGTTTTCGGGCGATTTCCGCTTCGTGGACTTCCGGTGGTTCAACGGTACGCTTTCAGGGCGCCTCTACGGCCCTGCGGGAGAGGAGCTGGGCGCGACCGTTGCCGCTACCGACAGCAGCGGCATGGCGATGGTCGGTGCGATCACCGGCCGCCAGCAGGCGCTCGGCCCCGAGAACACCTCGATGAAGGCGCTGACCAGCAACGCATTCTTCAGCAACGATTCCGCGCTTCTGAATGTGACGCTGCAGGGGTCATCAGGCACCAACAACGCCGCTCAGACGTTCTCTTCGGGCTCGGCCGCGCGCGGCTCGCTCGTGCTGAACTACGACGCCGAGCTACACGCCTATACCGCGATCGCGCCGGACCGCTCGAAGTTCTTTGATCCCTCCAACCCGGCCTGGGGCGACAGCTTCATCGATACCACCAGGGTCAGCGACCTTCGCGACTCTCCTTATGCCACCTTCACCGGGCTGACCTATGTGAAGACCGGGCGCTGGGAGACCGAGACGGGCACGGAAAGCGGCACCGCCTATCGCCTGCAGGACGTCGCCTATGGCCTCGCCACCGGCGCTGACGCGCTGCCGCGCACCGGCGGCGCCAGCTTCGCGATCGGGATCAACGGCACCGCAGCCGACGCCGATTTCGTGAACCTGGCCGCGATCGCCGGCTTCGGCTACCTCACCGCCGATTTCGCCGCCGGCACGCTCGATGCCAGCGGGCAGATGCTGTTCACGGAGGACTACTACATGTCGGGCCGCGCGGCGAAGAAGCTGGGCGGCCGCTTCGCGATGAACGGCACGATCTCGAGCAGCGCCAACCAGTTTGCCGGATCGCTCAGCTTCGATGGCCTCGGGACCTATGCGGGCAGCTTCAACGGCCGGTTCTATGGGCCCGGCGCGGCAGAGCTCGGCGGCACCTTCACCGCGTCGGACGGCAGCGGCGGCTTTGCCAGCGGCGCGTTCACCGGCGGGCGCGACAGCTCGGCGCAGCCCGACGTCGGGCTGGCATCGCTTACCGCGGCGACCGGCCTGACCGTCACCGCCGTCGCTCCCGATGCCTCGCTCGCCGACGTGACGGGCGTCTCCTACGACCCCGCTATCGGGGGCTACCGCGTCAGCTTCAATGACAGCCACCTGTCGGGTGCGCCGACCTATACCGCGCTGCTCGGCACCGCCACGCGCGATGCCGTCGCCTCGAATGCCGGCGCCGACGTCTATCGCACGACAGTGAACGACCTCGACGTGACCGCCACCGTCAACCGGCCCAACGCCGACAACCCGGGGCTGGTGCTCACTTATTCGAGCTTCGCCACGATCCGCGCCCCGGAGCCGGCCAGCCCGTACAACACCGATCCGCGCAACGGCCGCTACGACCTCAGCTTCGGCATCGCCACCAGCAAGCAGCAGATGCCGCTGTGGGGCAGCGCGACCTTCACCGGCATAGCGCAGGGCACCGGCAAGGTGAAGACCAACGCCTATGGCCGCGGCTCGGTGCCGAGCACTACCAGCTACTACGACGTCACCGGCACCTCGACGATCACCGCCAGCGGCAGCATCAGCCTCAACAGCTTCCTTGCCGGCTTCAACGGCAATTCGATTGGCGGCACGTTCTACGGCCCTGCCGCGCAGGAAGTGGGCGGCCGCTTCGCCACCTCCCAGAGCGATGCGAGCGACACGCTGATTGAACTGAACGGGATCTTCGCCGCCAAGCGTTGACGCGCGCGTCCCGGTCGGCCTGGCGGTGGGGAGCGATTCCATCGCCCGGGCCGCCCGGAAGTGCCCGGCGCGAGCGGGCTCAGCGGGGTGGCCTGATCCCGCAGGCGATCTGCGCGCACAAGTTGCGTAAGGCCCCGTCGGGCACGTCCTTCAGCGCGGCGGCGGGCCTTCCTTCGCGCAGGCGCCGGCAGTCTTCCTCGGCGGGTTGACCACGCGCACGCGCACCGGCGCGCGTACGGGACATAGCGCCTGCCGCGTATCGATTAGACTGGCCCCACCGAGACCGGTACGTCGCTGACCGGCCGGTCGCCGCTGGCAGCCCCGCATCCAGCCCGCACCGCGGCGCCGGTCGCCGCGCAAGCCGCACCCGTGCGGCGGCGGCGACTCGTTTCGTGGCCATCCTAACGCTTGTCACGGGCCGCAGGCGCGATGACAGCCCCCGCAAGGCGTCTTCGTGTGGTCCCAGCAGACCCGTCGCCATGCCGGCGTCACGCCCCGCAAGCGCGTTTGAAGCCTGTCAGCCACGCCAACGCATCGCGAACGACGCCGCCCCTTGGCGGAAGAGCGCACAGGCTGCGAGCCTCGTCCCGTTGGCGCCTTGCCTCGGCAAGGCCAACAGCCGGGTAGACGCCAACGGCGAGAGCCTTCTCCTTGCCAAAGATGTGGCAATTCACTCGCCACAGCTTGCCGCCCGAAGGCTTCATCGAAAGAAAAGGCCCCTGTGATGAGGTGGACGGCCCCCACCCAAACGGCATCGAGT